>CAYJTN010000016.1:0-12979 GCA_964373235.1 uncultured Candidatus Saccharibacteria bacterium | reverse complement strand
ATTCGTACATTCGTTACCAATTATGGACAATATTTCTTTAATACCTAAAAAAGAAAAAGAAGTTCCGGGGGGGACTGGTTTGCCTAGGTTTGTTTCTTTCCAAAAGCCGTGGCTGGAGTTTTCGGCTTTAGCCAAGGTTGGCCTTCTTTTGATCGCGTTGATTTTACTTGTGGCCGGCGGTCTTTACTTTTGGAAATACAGTTTAGTTAAACAAGTAGAATCTTTTAACGGCGAACTCCAAAAGCTGACCAGTCAGCGGGATATGAGTTTGGAGGCTCGTTTGAACAACTTAAACACAGTACTGGAGGTTTTTAAAAATGTTTTAGACGGCCATAGTTATTGGTCGCAGGTCTTTAAAATGCTAGAAGAGAAAACCTTAAACACCATAACTTTCAAGTCTTTTGGTACCAGCGGTACCGATAACTCTTTTTTGCTTTCGGGGCTGGCCCCAAGTTATGGAGCTTTGGCTCAGCAAGTTAAAATTTTTGAGGACACGCCCAATGTTATTTCAGTAACTTCGTCCAATATCAGTCTGGCCGAAAATGGCAAGATAAACTTTGCGCTTAAAATAAATTTTTCTAAAGATCTTATAACCAGAAAATGAAGAATAAACTCATAATCAATACACTGATCTTAGCCTTAATGGTTTTGGTTGTTTGGCTGGTGGCTTGGCCGGCTGGGAGAGGAGTTGTCGGACTAAGAAAAGAAGCAGCTCTCAAGAAGACATCAATTGGCTTGGAACGCGCGGTTATTGAAAAGCTTAATTCCATTAATAATGTGCTGGCCGAACAAAAGAGCAATGTGGAGCGTTTGGAGCAAGCTATTCCTGATTCGGAATTAAAACCGGAACTTATCAGCATTATGGAAAATTTGGCCAGTCAAAATGGTCTCAATCTAGTTTCGGTGAATGTGGCATCGGTCCCAGATGAAAGCGGCGCCAGAACCAACAGGGGGAGAGAAGTTACGGCGAGAGACACCATCGGCCGGTTAAAAATTGACATCAATACTTCGGGCAATTATGCCTCTTTTAAGTCGTGGCTTACGGCCGTGGAAAGAAGTTTACGGATAATTGATGTCAACGAGATAACTTTCGCCATAGCTAAACAAAAGACCGCGGCGGGAGAAGAATTGCCCACAGTGGATCCGTTGATAGATTTTAGTATTAACATGAATACGTACATCCTTAAAAAATAAAAAATTAAAAATAAAATATAAAATATACAAATCAAAAACCAAAGACATCCTTTAATTTTTGAGAATATATTTTTTATTTTTGATATTTTATTTTTAATATTGAAATATGGCCGTTGTTATTACCAAAGAAATCAAAAAAAAGAGAATTCTGCTGGTTATTTTTATGGCGCTGGTTTTGGCGAGCGCGGCCATACTTTATTTTGGCATTTTTAGCGGAGGCGAAACTACACCGGCTGTTGCCCAACCGTCCCCGACAATCGGTGGCCCGGCCGTGGCTGGTCAGATTTCCGATCTTAAAATTAAAATTCTGGAGGACGATCGTTTTAGGAATCTTCAGCCGCCGCCGGGTGTGCCCCTAAAAACGGAAACTACGGGGAAAAGTAACCCATTTTCGGATTAAGGGTTACGAAGTTGCGAAAAAGATACGAATCTACGAATTGATTATTCGTAGATTCGGATAAGATTCGTACATTCGTTACCAATTATGGTAGAAAAACTACTAGCCTATTTAATAGACAACGGTTTTTTAAAAGAGGGCCAGGCCGAATCTCTCCAGTCTTTGGCTGGCGTCAACGAATTAGAACGGGCTTTACTTAAGGGCAACCTGGTCAAACCCGTCAATCTTTTGGAGGCAAAAAGCGTGGTCTCGGGTCTGCCGTCTTTGGATCTGGTGGATAAATCCATCCCCGGCGAGGTGCTTCAGCTTTTCCCCGAGGACGCGGTTTTGCATTACAAATTTTTGCCGGTGGAAAGAAAAGGCAGCGAGCTCGTGGTAGGTATAGTTGATCCAGACGACGTGGAGGCGAGAGAAGCTCTTAAATTTATCGCGGTCAAGGGTAATTTCGCGCCGAACATCCATGTTATTCTGGAATCAGATTTTGATACCGTTTCCCAGCAGTATAGGAACTTGAGCAAAGAAGTTACCAAAGCTCTGGAACAGTTAGATGAGGAGTTGGGTGATGATGATCTCAAGGTTGATTCAGGCGAGATCGGCACCGAAAAAGTGGAACAAATTGCCGCCGAGGCGCCTATTACCAAGATGGTGGCGGTTATTTTGCGCCACGCCGTGGAAGGCAAGGCTTCCGATATTCACATAGAACCGCTGGAAGATGAAACTAGAGTTCGTTTTCGCTTGGATGGCGCTTTGCATTCTTCGCTTACTTTACCCAAAAACATTCACAACTCGGTGGTCAGCCGCATCAAGGTTTTATCTAACTTGAAAATAGACGAAACCAGAATGCCCCAAGATGGTCGTTTTCACACCAAGATCGGCGCCAACAAAATTGATTTTAGAGTTTCCTCATTGCCTACCGCGTTTGGCGAAAAAATTGCCTTAAGAATTCTGGATCCCAGTGTAGGTGTGGGCACTTTTTCGGATTTAGGTTTGTTAGGTAAAAGTTTGGAGGTCTACGAGCGGGCCATAAAAAATCCTTATGGCGTGGTTTTGATAACCGGTCCCACCGGTTCGGGCAAATCCACCACGCTTTACACCACTTTGAATCTTTTAAATAAGGAGGGTGTTAATATAATTACTTTGGAAGACCCCATGGAGTATTACATTCAAGGTGTCAATCAATCTCAAATAAAACCGGAAATCGGCTATACTTTTGCCTCGGGTCTGCGGAGTATTTTGAGACAGGATCCCAACATAATAATGGTGGGTGAAATAAGGGATAAAGAAACGGCCGGTTTGGCTACGCATGCTGCTTTAACGGGCCATTTGGTTTTTTCTACTCTGCACACCAATAATGCTCTGGGCATAATTCCTAGATTGGTGGACATGGGTGTAGATCGATTTTTGATTCCTTCCACTCTGGTGGCGGGCGTGGCGCAAAGGCTGATAAAAAGGATGTGCAAGGAATGCGCTAGGCCCGTGGCTTTGCCGGACAAGTTTGCTCAAGTGGTGGCCGATATCTTGAAGGCAGTACCCGAGGCGGAACAAGCCAAATATGGAATCAAAAAACCCTATAAGATTTTTGAAGCGCCGGGTTGTCCGGCTTGCGGTTACAAGGGCACCAAAGGGCGTCTCGCTATTTTTGAGATTTTTGAAATGACGCCAGGTTTGGAAAAGGTGGTGTTAAGCCCGGATCTTTCGGAATCGGTTGTAGCCGAAGAGGCTAAAAAGCAGGGGATGATAACCATGAAACAGGATGGTATAATGAAGACGCTGGTCGGTTTGGTTTCCGTGGAAGAGGTATTGAGGGCGGTGGAGGAATAAAATAAAAAATTAAAAGTAAAATATAAAATATACAGATCAAAAAGCCAAAATATCTTTGGATTTTTGAGGATATTTTTTATTTTTGATATTTTATTTTTAATATTGAAATATGGCTCACAAAATATTGTTAGTAGAAGACGATCCTTTTTTACTGGACATGTATTCCACCAAATTCAAGGAGGTGGGTTTTGACATTATTGTCGCTCAAGACGGAGAGATGGGTTTGGCCAAAGCTAAGGAGGCGATACCGGAGCTTATTCTTCTGGATGTGGTTTTGCCCAAGAAAGACGGTTTTGAAGTTCTAAAATCTTTAAAATCCGACAAGCAAACGGCGGGTATACCGGTGGTGATGCTGACTAATCTCGGTCTGGATAGCGATGTTAAAAGGGGTTTGGAACTAGGTGCCCAGAGTTATATCATCAAAGCCCACTTCACGCCCACGGAAGTGGTGGCGAAGGTTAAGGAAATTCTAAAATAAAATAGGACCTATAAGACCCCCTAGGTCCTACTGGTCTTATTTATGGACAATTATCAACGCGAAATTGAAGAGTTAATGCTATTGGCCGCCGAACAGGGGGCCTCTGATTTGCATATAGCGCCCGGCCGCCCGCCGATTTTGCGCCTAGACGGCGAACTGGTCCAGCTGACGCAAAAACAGGTTATAACTCCTGAACGTTCCGAGGGGCTGTGTTTGGCTTTGCTGGATGAAGAAAAAAAAGAGCGTTTTAGAAAGTTTAAAGAGATTGACTTCGCTTTTGGCTTTAAAGATAAAATCAGGTTTAGGACCAACGTCTATCTTCAGAGGGGTTATGTTGCGGCGGCTTTAAGATTGATTTCGTTCAAAATCAGAACCTTGGCAGAACTGGGCTTGCCGCCGGTGCTAAAAGAATTCACGCGACCGAGCCAAGGCTTTGTTATCGTTTCCGGACCCACCGGGCACGGCAAATCCACATCGCTGGCCGCCTTAATAGACGAGATAAACCACAAACGTTCCGATCATATCATCACCATAGAAGATCCTATAGAGTATATATTCACGCCCGATCGGGCTGTTATAGAACAACGCGAAGTTGGCAATGATACCTTGAGTTTTCACCGGGCCTTGAGGTCGGTCTTTAGGCAGGATGCCGATGTGGTGATGCTGGGCGAGATGCGCGACAGAGAAACCATCGCCACGGCAGTAACGGCAGCCGAAACGGGTCATTTAGTTTTTGCCACACTGCACACCAATTCCGCCTCGCAAACCATAGACCGGATTTTAGACAGCTTCCCGCCGGAACAGCAATCCCAAATCCGTCTGCAGCTCGCCGGCGCTCTTTTGGGCGTGGTTTCCCAGCGCTTGGTGCCCAAGGTGGACGGCGGTTTGGTGCCGGCGGTGGAAGTGCTGATAGCCAATTACGCCATCAGAAATTTAATCAGAGAGAACAAAATTCATCAGCTGGACTTGGTTATAGAAACCAGCACCGACAAAGGTATGATTTCTTTAAATCGATCTTTGTCGGAGTTGGTACGCCAGGGTCAGATTTCATTGGAAAACGCTGAGACATATTCATTAAATCCGTCGGAACTTTCTAATTTGCTTAGTAGATAAATATCTAATGCCAAAGCCCAAATGCCTAATCAATACCCAATGATTAAATGACAAAAAAATAATCCTGTGAGACATTTGATGTTTGGGCTTTGATATTTATTTGTCATTTGGATTTTGTGATTTGTCATTTTTAACGTATGAAGTTTAATTACCAAGCCCGCACGGCTCAAGGCGTGGTTCAAACCGGCACAGTGGAAGCTCCCAGCCGAGATGTGGCGGTGGAGACTTTGCATCGGCACGGTTTGGTTATTCTGGAGATTACAGAAGAAAAACCCGGTTTTGCTTTGAGCCTAGGCGGTGAGCTGCCGTTTTTCAACAGAGTTAAAAACCAGGCTATTGTTGTTTTCTCCCGGCAGCTCGCTGTTTTGTTTGACGCCCAGGTGCCGCTGGTGCAGGCCTTGCGCACTTTGGCCGACCAGACCTCGCCCGCGCTTAAAAAAATAGTGGTGGAAATTGCCGCCGATGTGGATTCCGGCACGTTTTTTTCGCAGTCTTTGGAAAAGTTTCCCAAGGTTTTTTCTTTTTTTTATGTCTCGGTGGTGCGGGCCGGTGAAGCTTCGGGGCGTCTGCAAGAAGTGCTTAACTATTTGGCTGATCACGAAGAAAGATCTTACGATTTAAATAAAAAAGTTAAGGGCGCCCTGACCTACCCTATTTTTATTGTGTCCTCTCTGGTTATTGTGGGCGCGGTGATGATGATTTTTGTGGTGCCGCAGTTGACCAGTGTTCTGGAAGAGTCAGGCCAGGAACTGCCGTTTCTCACTAAAATAATAATCAGCTTGAGCGATTTTATGCGCAGCTACTGGTGGCTGGGTTTTGTGCTGGTGGGAGGTCTCGCGGCCGGCGGCTGGTATACCCTGCAAACCCAAACTGGTCGTGATTACTGGGATAAAATAAAATTACAGCTTCCGATTTTTGGAAGCATTTTCAAAAAAATATACCTGGCCCGTTTTTCGGAAAATCTGGGCACGTTGATCAAGGGCGGCATTCCCATAATCCAATCTTTGACCATCACCGCCGATGTGGTGGGCAACGTCGTTTATAAGGATATAATTTTAAAATCCAGAGAAGAGGTTCGGCGCGGCAATACTATAAATTCCGTATTCGCGGCCGAAAAAGCCGTGCCGCCCATGGTCTCGCAGATGATCATGATAGGCGAGCAAACCGGCAAATTAGATGTTTTGCTGGCTAAAATGGCAACCTTTTTCCAAAAGGATGTGGATAACATTATGGAGAATTTGACATCATTGATTCAGCCTATCCTGATACTTATTTTAGGCGCGGCGGCTGGTGTTCTAGTTGCGGCTATTTTGCTTCCGATATATAATCTAAGTAGTGGACTGTAGCGATACCAATACGCGAATGTCCCGGCTTTCATAAATTCAATTAAGGAAGTCGGGGATCCCCGATTCCGCGTTGCGGAATCGGGACACCCGAATGACACGAATTAGGTTTATTTGTATATTCGTGTGTCATTCGTAATTAGAATCACTGGTCGGTCTTTCAAATTTAAAAATTAAAAAATTAAACACAATGTATAGATCAATTAGATTAAATAAAAGTTTGGGTTTTACTTTAGTGGAATTGTTGGTAGTCATTGCCATTATTGGTATTTTGGCTTCGGTGGTGCTGGTCTCGTTAAACAGCGCCCGTTCCAAGGCCCGTGACGCCAGAAGAATAGCTGATCTGCACCAGCTTTCCTTGGCCTTGGAGAGCTACTATGATTCCAATCAGGGTCGCGATGGCGCCGGTGCCGATACGGGTTTTGATTATCCCAGCAACACTGATGCGGCTACCTCGTTGGGACTTTTGGTTACGGGTGGGTTTATGAGCGCGGTGCCTAAAGATCCCCAAACAAGCGCCATTTATCTTTACGCGGCTTTGGGCTCGGGCGATACCTGCTCCAGCTATCACTTGGGCGCCACTTTGGAGAATGCTTCTAACGCCGCTTTGAACAGCGATGCTGATGCCGCGGCCGCAACTGCTTGCACCGGCTCGACTGATTTCTCGGGGGCTGATTCTCCGACGCCGGTTTATGATATCAAGCCCTAATCCCAGTTTATAGTTGTTAGTTTCAAGTTTTGGTTTTTCGGTTTAGGTTAAACTAATAACTACAACTGTTAACTATGACCACGGACCAAAAACTAAAAACTGGCGGCGGTTTTACCTTAGTAGAACTTTTGGTGGTTATAACCATCATCGGTATTTTGGCCACGGTGGCTTTGGTTTCTTTAAATTCAGCCAGAGTCAAAGCCAGAGACGCCAAAAGACTGGGCGATGTCAGGCAGATAGCTTTGGCTTTGGAGTTTTGCTATAACGAGATTGGCAAATACCTGCCCGCTTCCACTTTTCCTGAAGCTGGATCACCGTTAAGCTGTGGTGATACCATCTATATTAGTGGCATGCCGGCCGACCCTTCGGGCGGCAACTATATCTACGGTGTGGATAACGATTCCAACGCCCAAAAATACGTGGTGGCGGCGAGACTAGAGACAGCTCACTCGGCTTTAAATACAGATAAGGATGGGACCGTTTACGGTGTAGATTGCGAAGATCGGGTTTACTGCCTCACACCCTAGAAATTTTCTCTCTCATAAACAAAATCCCCGGCTTATTGCCGGGGATTTTGTTTTATACGGTAAGCATACATCGTTATGCTCGCGGTATATCTGTCAGCACCATATCTGTTCAACATTGGGTG
The DNA here is from genome assembly GCA_964373235.1 of uncultured Candidatus Saccharibacteria bacterium. GTDB lineage: Bacteria > Patescibacteriota > Minisyncoccia > JACQLN01 > JACQLN01 > JACQLN01. The sequence goes on along the minus strand of CAYJTN010000016.1, from coordinate 5,275 downwards.
TTGAACATTAAGAGATTGCAAGCTTAACACTTTTCACGATCGTGAACTATGTTAAGAATGGAAATTATGATTGATTGTAATGTATATAATGTCATATTTTGTGTCATGCGAAATATTATTGTTAACAAGCTATCTACGATCGTGGCAAAGTTGTTAACAGCGCAGAATGGAATAAAAAAGAGGGCTGCCGAATCAGCAGTCCTCGGGTGTTTCAGGAGCCGGCGTCAAACATTGAATGTCTGACACTACCTACACAGTGGGTCGGAAGCAAAATCAGCCAATATATGCCTACTATGCCTATCATAACGTCTTAGTCTTTCTATAGCTTTTTCCCTAATTTGGCGCACTCTCTCCCGGGTCAGGCCTAAAATGTCCGCGATCTGACCCAAGGTCATATCGCCGGCGCGCTCATCTTCTGGTTTACCGACACCATAAAATAGCTCAAGAACTCGGCGCTCCGTTGGAAGCAGTATGGCCAGATAATCAGAGATAAATTTTTTCATTTCACCTGTAGCTACATCTTCAAACGGGGAATCCGGCGCCTCCAGGAGCATTAGCTTTTCCCGGGCCGCTGGCAGTTCTGAGAAAGAGTATTCGCGGACAGCTTTTGTACTTTCCAGCTGGTATAGTTCTTCTGGAAAAAGAACATCGGGCGCAATTCCGGTCACCGTTGATAGCCTCAAACAAATATCTCTGTATCCTTTTTTGGTATGGGGTGATAGTTGAAGATTGATCAGGGAGACCACAGTTGGATAAGCAAGATCGAAACTTTTACAAAAGACCCGCACCGACTTGGCCATTTGATGGACAGCTTGATAGAGAACATTATTCTTTATTCTGGCCTCAATTCTTATTGGTTTATGACTAATCTTAGTAGACATGATTGCACCTCCCCTGTGTGATCTGATTTTAAGTAAGAACAAAAGTTTAATATTATATTTACATACAGATGGATATACGTCAAATCTAAAAGTGGTATGGTATAATTGAGATAATGAATCCTGTTTTAGCTTTGGTATTAGGTCTGGTGGGCGGGAGTTTTATAAATGCCATGGTCTGGCGGCTGCATAAGGGCAAAAAGACGGTTTGGGCGAGGTCGCAATGTGTTCACTGCGGTCATAAATTGGGCTTTTGGGATTTGATTCCGATTGTTAGTTTTTTGGTGCTGGGTGGGCGGTGCCGCTATTGCCGCAAGAAAATCAGCTGGCAGTATCCTTTAGTGGAGTTAGCCTCCGGTTTAGGTTTTTATTATTTGGCGCTTAACTTTGGTTTGGATCTGTGGCTGTGGCTCGTTGGTATTTTTCTAATTACGGTTTTTGTATTCGTCTACGATGTTAAATATCTTTTGATTCCCAATGGCGTTATTTTTTTGGGTTTAGCCTGGGTAGCCAGCGGTCTCTGGTACTTCAAACGTTTAGGTTCGGGTTACGATTTTTTAACGGCTATATTCATCTTTACCTTTTTCTTTTTACTGCACTACTTGTCCAAAGGCCGCTGGGTGGGTGGCGGCGATGCCAAGCTAGGCTTTTTTTTGGGCTTGTGGCTGGGTTGGCCTACTGGTTTTACTGCAATTCTGTTCGCTTATATTCTCGGTACAATTATTGGCGTGGGTCTAATTGTTTCCAGGCAAGCCAGCCTAAAAAGCAAAATTCCTTTTGGACCGTTTTTAGTCACTGGAGCTTGGATAGCTTATCTGTGGGGGGATATGATTATAAAATGGTACGGGGAACTACTGTTAACATAAGCTGGATTTTATCCTAAATTATGAATACAGATTGTAAAAAAGAGGGTTTCACTTTGGTTGAGCTTATCGTCATCATCGGCATCATCAGCTTTATGTCGGCCACGGTGCTGTCTAGCCAGAATAAGGGTTCGGATCAAAGAAGGCTCATTTTGGAAGCCAGAAAACTAGCTCAAGATATAAGAAAAGTCCAGAATTTAGCCTTGTCTTCCACAATTCAAAATTGCGGCGGCAGCAATAAAGTGGTGCCATTTGGTATAATGTTAAATACTAGCTCGCCCGATCGGTATTCGCTTGTAGCCGATTGTGATGAAAGCAAGAGCTATAACGTCGGCGACGTGATTTTGGAAACTAAAATTCTGGCTGATACCAAGGCAATTTTGGTTAGTCCGGGCAGCCCCCTTGTGATTTTTTTTGTGCCGCCCCTGCCCGAGACCTACGTGAACGGGAGCAATTCGGCTACGGCTAAAATTGATTTACAAGGAGTAAGAAATGAATCGCTTAGCCGCAGTATCTATGTTAATTCCAGCGGCGCGGTCAGTATACAATGATATCAAAAATCAACCTTCGTCCCGAGCTCAGGTCGAGGGAAAATCAAAAATCAAAAATGTCGGCAGGTTTCACCTTGATAGAAGCTATCGTGGCTATCGGTGTAATTTCGGTTGGTTTGGTGGGCTCTATGGTTCTTTTGGCTAAGAGTTCGTCTCAATCCAGCATTCTCAAAGATAGAGTAGTGGCGGCGCATTTGGCGGCCGAGGGCCTAGAAGTGGTGCATAATATTCGCGATACCAACTGGCTCAAAGATTTTGGCTGGCGCACGGGTCTGGCTGATACCACGGTGGGCATAGTGGATTACGACAGCACCTCGGTGGATACTTCCGACAGCAGTGATGCCAGAAGATGTTTAAATTGGAACGGCAGTGTTTACCGCCATGCCGTTTCGCCGGGTTACGCCTGCAGTACCGCCTTCAAAAGACATATTGAACTCGCTACCAAATCGGAGACAATTGGCACGTCCAACGTGGATTATCTGGAGGTGAAAAGCATTATAGAGTGGAAAGAAAAAGGTCTAGACAAGAGTTTAAAGGTTATAGATCATTTATATGATTGGAAGGGAAGTAACTAAAAATGACAAATGACAAAGCTCAAATGCCAAAGGCTAAGGAATCAGTTTGTAATTTAATCATTAGGTATTGATTAGACATTTGGATTTAGACATTAGACATTTATGACGCTACGCCTGACGACAGTAAAAGTTTATAAGCGCAACACAGAAAGAGGTTTCACCCTTGTTGAGTTAATTGTGGCAGTGTCGGTTTTTGCGTCGGTGATTACGATTGTGAGTTCAATTTTTGTAAGCACGGTAGGTTCGCAGAGAAAAAACATTAATCAGCAGGAGATTTTGGAAAACGCCCGCTATGTTTTGGAAACTATCAGCCGTTCCCTTAGACAAAGCACCATCCAGACGGCCGATGGCGCCAGCTCCAGCTTGGCCATAACCCATCCTGTCAAGGGCCTAGTTACTTATCAATTGGATAATAACCAAATCAAAGAAAGTGCGGCCGGTAACCCGGCGGTGGCCTTGAGTTCAACTGGTGTTATTGTGGACAAACTCAATTTTATAGTCCAAGGCAACAGTTTGCCGCCGTCCGACACCAACCAACCGCGGGTGACTATAGTTATTTCGTTAAGAAATTCCGAAGCCAAGGTCAGTTCGCAAAGTTTGATTAATTTACAAACGACGGTTACACCTAGAAATCTTCAAATACAATTGTAGTATGGATAACAAAGGTATTGCGCTATTAATAACTTTGGTTCTCTTAGGCACTATAATTGCCACGGCCTTGGGCGTGGCGGTTTTGTCTACCACCCAAACCGGCGTTACCCGCCTAGTGGACGATTCCACCTTGGCAGTTTTTGCCGCTGATGCCGGCGCCGAAAAAATGTTTTACGCTTGTTCGGGCAAAGTTAATCCATATCCTACCCCGCCATTTTCTTTTTCTAAGGGTGATATTGGCAATGGGGCCGGTTATACTGTTAAAATGGATCCCAACGAGAACTGTACCGATATTCTGGTAAAAAGCACCGGTCAGAAGAATACGGCCCGGCGATCGTTTGAGGTGACATATTAAGTCCCATAGGGCTTATAGGTCCAACCCGCCCGCCGGCGGGCAAGTAGGTCCTATGACTAAAACCGAAGCCAAAAACAGAATAGCCAAACTTAAAGCGGAGATTAATCATCACCGCTATCTTTATCATGTTTTGGATAAGCCCGAAATTTCCGATTCGGCTTTAGATAGCTTGAAGCACGAACTTTTAAAGCTGGAACAGCAGTTTCCAGAATTTGTTACACCGGATTCTCCCACGCAGAGAATCGGGGGCGCACCGCTCCCATTTTTTAAAAAAGTGAGCCACCGCTCGCCCATGCTTTCTCTGGAAGATGTTTTTAACAGCGACGAGTTTTCCGATTGGTTGAATAGAATTATAAAGCTGGCGCCCAACGAGAAACTGGAATTTTTTGGTGAGCTTAAAATAGATGGCTTGGCCGTTTCGCTTATTTACAAAAAAGGAGTTTTAAATATTGGGGCTACGCGTGGTGATGGAAAAACGGGCGAGGATGTAACTGAAAATATAAAAACCATAGAGGCTATTCCCTTAAAACTGCGCGAGCCCAAAGCCTCCGAAATAAAAAATATCGGCCTTGATCCGAATAAAGTTTTAAAACTTATTTCAGGGGGCGAGATTGAAATTCGTGGCGAGGTTTTTATGACCAAATCCGTTTTTGAAAAAATAAATCAAGAACAAAAAAAATTAGGACTTTCGGAGTATGCTAACCCTCGAAACACAGCCGCTGGCAGTATCCGCCAGTTGGATCCGACGGTTGCCGCCCAAAGAAAATTAGATTTTTTAGCTTATGATCTAGTCAGCGATCTGGGGCAAAGCGAACATTCGCAGAAACACGCCCTGCTTAATCTTTTGGGATTCAAAACGGATAAATATGCCATGGAATTAAAAACTCCCGAAGCTGTGACCGAATTTTGGAATAAGATAAAAAAGCAAAGAGAAAAGCTAACTTGGGAGATAGATGGCTTGGTTATATCCGTAAACAAAAATCAAACTTATTCCAAATTAGGCGTGGTGGGCAAGACTCCGCGCGGGGCGGTAGCTTTTAAATTTCCAGGCCAAGAATCAACTACCAAAGTTAAAAATATTATTGTGCAGGTCGGACGCACCGGTGTTTTGACTCCCGTGGCAGTTTTGGAGCCGGTGGATATTAGCGGAGTTACGGTAACGCGGGCGACGCTCCATAACGAAGACGAAATTCGCCGATTGAATGTTCGGGTGGGCGATACGGTTATAGTCCAGCGGGCCGGTGATGTTATCCCTGGTGTGGTGAAAGTTTTAGAAAAGTTGCGACCGCGCGGCGCCAAGGAGTTTCATTTTCCCAAAAAATGCCCGGTGTGCGGCGGAGAAATAAAACGTTTAGCAGGTGAAGCGGCGCATAAATGCATCAATAAAAACTGCCCGGCCCAG
>CAYJTN010000015.1:0-13133 GCA_964373235.1 uncultured Candidatus Saccharibacteria bacterium | reverse complement strand
TCTAATCTGATAACTACTATTCCGACTCTCATAACAAGTACTTGCGCCATCCATGAGGGACAACTTAAGAACTAGATGCTTACCCATATCAAAAGAATGGGTTACGTAAAGTTTTACTTCCTTAGCTAATGCCTGAGCCACCGCATATTCCACAGACTCATAAACGCCCATGTTACTAGCGGAAATAGCTTCTATACTAATTGCGGCCTTAGGCAATTCACTATTTTGAATTGAGCAGAAACCTATAGATATTGTTCTAGGGTCCTTTTCCTTTTTACCCTTTACAAACATAACCTTTGCCATTATAAGCCAAGAAGTGCTCCCAGACTTTCTGGTAAAAAGCCGACATTCTATTTTACATTTCGGTTTCAGTCGAGGATCTATTTCCACATCCTCAACTAAAGCATCTCTTTCTATACGATCTATTATATTCACAACTACCTCCATGGGCTTGGGTGGAATTTTTTGAATGAACAAATTTCCAGTCCATAGTAACAAATGGAAACTTGACAGTCAAATAAAATAAAACCTTAATATATTGAAGTGAGACTTCGATAATTTTAATACTAGATTATAAAGTTGATAATTCAATACAAAAAAGGTTAAAATATAAACTATAATATGGAACGGATTTTGATATCTAAAACCCCCGAAAACAAGGGGCAAAGTGTTAGTGTTTCCGGTTGGATCTGGGGCAGGCGAGATCACGGGAAATTGATTTTTATAGACGTTAAAGATAGAACCGGCGCTTTGCAGTGTGTATTTTTGCCAAACAATGCGGAACTACACAAATTGGGCGACACCCTTCGCACAGGCTTTGTGGTGCAGTTAGAAGGCCAAGTTTCGGAACGCCCCAAGGGGATGATAAACCCCGAAATTTCTACTGGGGAGATTGAGTTACAAGTGTCAAATCTAACTATACTAAACGAATCACCCACGCCACCTTTTGCTTTAGATACCGATGGCTTAGAAATAGGCGAGGATATGCGAATGAAATACCGCTATTTAGACTTGCGCCGAGATAGATTGCAAAAAAATATTCGCACCCGTCATCAAGTAATACAGTTTATTAGAAATTGGCTAACCGAAAAAGAATTTGTAGAAATCGAAACGCCGATTTTAACTAAATCCACACCCGAAGGCGCGCGCGATTATGTGGTGCCCTCTCGTCTACAGCACGGTAAATTTTATGCTCTGCCTCAATCGCCCCAACAATATAAGCAACTCTTAATGGTGGCTGGTTTTGAAAAATATTTTCAAATAGCCCGATGTTTTAGAGATGAAGACACTCGCGGCGATAGGCAACCAGAATTTACACAGTTAGATTTAGAAATGTCTTTTGTAAAAAGAGAAGATGTAATGGATCTAAATGAAAACCTACTTGTAGATTTAGTTAAAAAAGTCGCCCCAAATAAAAAAATACAAGAAACTCCTTTTCCCCGAATCAGTTACCAAGAAGCTATGGAAAAATACGGCACTGATAGGCCCGACCTGCGAAAAGATAAAAATGACAAGGATTTATTGGCATTTTGCTGGGTTATAGATTTTCCGTTTTTTGAAAAAAATGACGATGGCTCTTGGACGTTTACCCATAATCCTTTTTCTAAACCGTGCGATGAACATATGGATTGGTTAATGAATAAAGAAAAAATAGACGAGATACTAACTACACAGTACGATGTAGCTTTAAATGGACTTGAAATCTGCGGCGGCAGTATCCGCAATCATCAGCCCGAGCCATTAAAAAAAGTTTTTGAGATTATGGGTTTTAGCCGAGAAAAAATCACCGGCAACTTTGGCCATATGCTGGAAGCTTTGGCTTATGGTGCACCACCTCATGGCGGTATTGCCTGGGGCTTAGATAGATTAGTTACTTTGCTTACCGGAGAACTAAACATTCGCGAAGTATTTTCTTTCCCCAAAACTGGCGACGGCCGTGATCTTATGATGAAAGCACCTTCTGAAATCAGTCAAGAACAATTGAAAGAACTTGGATTAGAAATTAAAAAGAAATAATGTATAGCGTCAAATTAGCCAAATTTGAAGGTCCGTTAGATTTATTGCATCAATTGATAGAATCCAAAAAACTTGAGATTACCGAAATATCCTTGGCCCAGGTGGCCAATCAATTTTTAAACTATCTTAAAGGCTCCAACCGATTGGCTCTGGATGACCTGGCTAATTTTTTAATTGTGGCCGGGCGTTTGGCTTTAATCAAATCACGAGCCTTGCTGCCGTTTTTGCAATTGTCTGCGGAAGAGGAAAAGGATATCCAGAGTTTAAAAGACCAGCTGACCGAATATCAAAAATATAAAGAATTGGCTAAGGCCATTAACCTGTTGGATAGAAAAGGGGAACGTTTATATAGCCGGCCATATTTAGCGGGTCTGGCGCCGGTTTTTTATTTTCCCAAGAAGTTATCGGCCGGTGCTTTGGCAACCGCTCTGTCTAACCTTATAAACACAATTACCTTGCCTCAAAGAATACCCCAAGCTCAGTTAGTGGGAAAAATATCTTTGGAAGAAAAAATAGAAAAATTGCAAAACATAATTAAAAAAAGATTGGAGCTTAGCTTTTCCGAAGCAACCAATTCGGAAAGTCCGGAAGTGAAATTGGTGTCTTTTCTTTCCGTGTTAGAATTATTAAGACGTTACAAAATTTCGGCCGAGCAAAAATCAAATTTTGCCGACATCAAATTAAAATGGGTCACCGATCAAATCTAGAAAATTTAGAACAAATTCTGGAGGGCTTGCTTTTTGCCTATGGCGAAAGTATTAGTTTAAAAAAACTGGCCGAGGTAACCAAAAAACCAGCCAGCGAAATTATTCCAGCTTTAGAAAGCTTAAAAAAATCTTTGGCTAAACGGGGCATTAAACTGATAAACAAAGATAACGCTTGGCAGCTTGCCGCGAACAAAGAATCGGCCGAATTTATTGAGAAATTGGTGAAAAGTGAAATGCAGGAGGAGCTGACCCCGGCGAGTCTAGAAGTTTTGGCCGTGGTGGCTTACCGCGGGCCGGCTTCCAAAAACGAGGTGGAGATGATAAGGGGGGTTAACTCCAATTACGTTCTGCGCAATCTGACACTGCGCGGCCTTATTGAAAAAAATGAAAACGTAAAACCCCAAACTTACCGCGTATCGCTCGCCGCTTTAAGAAAACTCGGCTTGGAAAAAGAACACGAACTGCCCCACTACGGCGAATTAAAAACCGAGATTACCCAAGCAGAATCTCTAATAAATAAAAACTGATGAAGCCAGTCTTTCATATTGCCGTAGGTTCGTTTGTGGTTATGCCATTATTGCTTTTGTCTTACCAAATCGGCACGCCCCCAACCCTAAACCAAACCAACATAAAAGACTATTTTAAGGAGCCGGCCCTAAAACTTTCTTTAGCCAAAACCAAGGCTGAAGAGATAAAAAGGAACATACCCCAAAGAGCCGCGGACGTAGCCGATTTAGAAATTGGAGCCGCGGCAGCTTTGGTTTGGGATTTTAAAGAAGACTTTTATTTGTACGCTAAAAACACAGAAACCACTCGGCCTATAGCTTCGCTGACCAAGCTGGTAACATCAGCCATAGTGCTGGATTACGCCCAACCCCAGGAACTATCCACGGTTTCCTTAAAAGCCGTAAGAAACGACGGTAACAGTGGTAATTTAATAGAAGGGGAAATCTTGACCGTGAATGATCTTCTGGCGGCCGCGCTTTTAGAATCGTCCAACGATGCCGCTTATACTCTGGCCGAATATGTGGGCGCAAAATTAGCTACCAATCCCGAAACCAAAACCGCGCCGGCCAGAGAATTTGTACGCTTGATGAACCAAAAATTTAACGACCTTGGTTTGGTGCATACCAATTTTAACGATCCCAGCGGCTTGGAAGATATAAACTCCTTTAGCACGGCCGGAGACCTGGCTAAATTCATAAAATACTTGCGCGCCAACAACAACTATTCGCCCGTGTGGAGTATTTTAAAACTTAAAAATTACCGCGCCGAAGCTCAAAATGGCGTGGCCGTGCATAACTTTAATACCACTAATACGTTTATAGACGAACCTAATGTTTTGGGCGGCAAAACCGGTTTCACGCCCCGGGCGTTGGGCAATATGGCATTGGTGGCGGCCGGCCCTAACAACAGCGAATTAATATATTTAATTCTGGGTTCGCACGATAGAGAAGGGGATATGAGGAAACTTATGGCTTGGGTAAATCAGGCCTGGCAATGGCCTATACAAAATGACAAATGACAAAGTTCAAATGCCAAAATTTTTTGACTATCAGGTATTGATTTGCCATTTGGATTTTGGCATTAGATATTTTTAATTATGGATCTAATCACCTTCCAAGTTGTACGTGTGCTGGCTCTAGCTTTTGGCGCTTTCGTATTGTCCATGTTGCTAACACCGTGGTGGACTAATATTTTGTATAAATACCGTTTAGGTAAACAGATACGAACCGAGGGCGCGCCTGTTTTTGCCTCTCTGCATCAAGCCAAAGCCGGCACGCCCACTATGGGCGGTGTAATAATTTGGCTAACCCTGCTAACACTGATTCTGGCCCTGGCCCTGGTGGAAAAATTTCTGCCCCAAAACCTGCTCGCTCAATTTAGTTTTCTTTCCCGGCCCCAAACTTTGCTCCCTTTGGGAGTGCTTATTTTTTCGGCCTGGATCGGGTTGGGGGACGATCTTTTGGGCGTGTTTCATGTTGGCCCCAAAGGCGGCGGGTTAAAAATGCGCCATCGCTTATTACTTTACACCGCGGTGGCTGTGGTGGGCGCGCTTTGGTTTTACTACAAACTGGACTGGACAGTTATCAAAGTTCCGTTTTTGGGCGTTTTTGATGTTGGTGGCTGGTATATACCTTTCGCTATTTTTATAATCGTGGCCACTTCTTTTTCGGTTAACGAAGCCGACGGCTTGGACGGCCTGGCCGGCGGATTGATGCTGACCGCTTTTGCCGGCTATGGCGTGGTGGCATTTTTTGAGGGGCGATATGACCTGGCCGTTTTTTGCGCCGTGGTGGTGGGCGCGCTGTTGTCGTTCCTATGGTTTAATATCCACCCCGCCAGATTTTTTATGGGCGACACCGGGGCCATGCCGCTAGGTGTAACCCTAGCCGTAATAGCGCTTTTAACCAACGCCGCCTTGGTTTTGCCGTTTCTGGCTTTTGTGCCTATGGTGGAATCTATATCGGTAATAATACAGGTGCTAAGCAAAAAACTGCGCGGCGGCAAAAAAGTTTTCCTGTCCTCACCCATCCATCATCATTTTCAAGCTAAAGGCTGGCCCGAAACCAAAGTTACCGAAAGGTTCTGGATTATTTCTTCCGTCATGGCCGCCATCGGCATCATCATCCAACTTTTAGGTAAATAAAGTATCCTAATAAATGTTAAACCTTGGAGGTTTAACATTTACTCACTCACTATGCAAAGAGCAATTGCGACCGGCGAATACTATCATATTTACAATAGAAGTAATGATAAAAAACCAATATTTTTAGACGAAAGAGATTGGATCAGATTATTATTTTTGGTACTATGTTTTCAATCCACATTAACATTCAACAATATAGGTCGTCAGGTATCCTATTTTGTTAAACGTCGGAGGTTTAACATTTTGGGTGATATTGAAGAAATTGTTAGAAAAAGAACGGTGGAACTTATTTCATTTACTTTAATGCCTAATCATTTTCATTTGCTCATTCATCAGTTAAAAGACAATGGAATTGCTAATTATCTAAGTAGAATACAAAATGCTCAAACAAAATATTTTAATACCAAATACAAAAGAACGGGACATCTATTCCAAGGTTCATATAAGTCAGTTCACATTAAAAGTAATAATCAATTATTATATTTATCGGCTTACATGCATAAAAACCAGAGGGAACTGATGGGGTGGAAAAATAAAGAACATCTTTATCCTTGGTCTAGCTATCAAGACTATTTGCAAAATAGGTGGGGAGAACTTCTAAAACCAGGTATTATTTTGGAACAATTCAATAATCCAAAGGACTATAAAAATTTCATTAAAAAAAGCAATGCCAAAGAACAATTATTAGATGGCCTTCTTATAGATTGTTAAACCTTGGAGGTTTAACAAATGCTTTACTTATTTTACGGTTATGATACACTACGGGTATTACGGGTATTAAAAACTAAAAGGAGGTGGCTGGTTATGCTATGGGTACTGGTACTGTGCTTATTTTTGTTCTTTCAAAAAAGACGATGGGATCGAGAGCTAGCCAAATCAGAAGAAGCGCTCAAAGCCACGGAGGAAGTGTGTGATTTGAGAGAAGAATTTTATCGATTTTTTACTATGGTGCCCGGGGATCTGGAGTTGATTTTAAGAAGAGAGGAAATACTGGAACTCTTTGAAAAACTAATTGGAGCTGAACAGAAATTCACTGAAACACATCTCTATGTAGACAACGAACCATGGACAGCTTCTCTTATTAAGTGGAAACAATCTAGATTTGGTAATGGATTTGATCAAATACTTAAATAAACAATAACAGAAAATCATTATCAAGAGATTAAACCTCCGAGACATTTACTCGGAGGTCTTTTATTTTGATAATGATTATATGGTAAAATAAAAGTGCAAAGTTAAATAATTAATCAATAGTGTTTGATATTCTCATAAAAAACGGCGTGGTAGTGGATGGCACGGGCCAAAAGCCTGCTTTTAAAGCCGATGTCGCCATCAATGGCGGCAAGATTTTTGACATGGGAAATTTGGCCAGAGCGAGGGGCCAAACAGAAATAGAAGCCGGCGGTATGGTGGTGTCGCCCGGCTTTATAGATATTCAAAATCACTCCGACAGCTACGGCAGTCTGTTACACGATAATCACTTGGAAAGCCTGACCAGGCAGGGGGTAACCACGATTTTGATTGGGCAATGCGGCTCATCGCTGGCGCCGCTTTTGAAAGGCTCTCTAGCTTCTATTCAAAAATGGACCAACACCGCCGGAGCCAACATTAACTGGACGAGTCTAGCTGAATTTTTAGAGACCATGTCCCGCCGCAAAACCAGTGTGAATTTGGCTACTTTAACGGGACACGCCACTTTGCGCCGCGATTTTGTGGGCGATTCCACCCGCCCCTTAACTCCCCGGGAAGAACTGCAGGTTAGCGCTCTTTTGAAAAGATCTTTACAGGAAGGGGCTTTTGGGCTTTCCATCGGCCTCGCTTACAGCCACGAAAGATTGGCCACCGAAGAAGAGATTCTAAAACTTTTAAGAATTGTGCGAAATTTAAACGGCGTGGTTTCCTTCCACTTGCGTGGCGAAGGGCCAGAAATTTATGCCTCGCTCAATGAGGTATTTAGTTTTATGCATCATGTGCCAGTACGCGCCAAGATCAGCCATTTGAAAATGCTGGGCGAAAAAAACCAGGCCGCCGCCGAAAAATTATTGCGGATGCTGGACGTGGCCCGGCGCGACGGAACACAGGTCTATTTTGATGTTTACCCTTACTTAGCTTCGGCCATAGTGCTATATCTTTTATTGCCGGAATGGGCCACGTTGGGCGGCAAAGCTGAACTTCTACGCCGTCTAAAAAACCAAAATACTAGAAAGGATATTGTCCGCGACATGGAGAGCAAAAATTATCCCTACGAAAAAATTACCATAGCCACGAGCGCTTTAGGCCAGCTTTTTGTAGGCAAAAGCTTGGCCCAAATAGCCCGCGACCAAAATACCACCGGCGAGGAGGCCGTGTTAAATTTATTAACTGCCGCCAAAGACCAAGTAACAGTTTTTTATAATGATCAGGCAGAAAATATTTTAGAGGCGCTAATAAAACATCCCGCGGCTATGATAGCCACCGACGGTTCGGGTTACCAAGCTGCAGACCAAACAAACATCCTGCCGCACCCGCGTTCTTTTGGTACCACCGCCCAAGTTTTAGGCCGATACGTTAGAGAGAAAAAAATATTAAGTCTGGAAGAAGCGGTCTATAAAATGTCGGGCCAGCCAGCTGAATGGTTGGGTCTAAAAACGAGAGGGACGGTAGCTAAAAATAATCTGGCCGACATAGTTGTTTTTGATCCGCAAAAAATACGCGATGAAGCTTCTTACAGCAACCCCTTTAAATATCCTGTGGGCATAAACCATGTTATTGTCAACGGTCAAATAACGCTATCGGGTGGGGAATACAAAGGAGTTTTAGCCGGGCAAGTTTTAAGAAAGATGTAAATGAAACAGGCCCCAAGCAAAATAGCCCTGACCTTTCTTGTTTCCACCGCGCTTTTGATTTTGTTGGGTCTCGCCGTAATAACCACCGCTTCCATACCCCTCTCCCAATCTAATTTTGGCGAGAGTTTTTATTATTTTCGCCATCAGATAATCTATGGCCTAGGTCTGGGACTCATCGCTTTTTTGTTTTTCTTCAAAATTAAAATAGGTCTCATAAAAAAATTGGGACTGCCGGCTATGCTGGCGGCCATAGTTTTGCTGACATTGGTTTTTGTGCCGCACGTCGGTTACGAGGCCGGCGGCGCCCGGCGCTGGCTAAACATCTTTGGAATGTCTTTTCAACCGTCGGAATTTGCCAAACTGGCCTTAGTGCTATATTTTGCCGCCTGGCTGGAATCCAAGAAAAACAAAATCACCGAGCCCGTCATGATTTTTCCTTTCCTTCTTTGGTTAGGCCTAATAGGCGGCTTAGTGCTTTTGGAACCGGACTTTGGCACATTTTTAATAATCTGCGCTCTGGCTTTGGTTATGTACTATAGCGCCGGAGCGCGCTTAAAACCCTTGCTCGCCGTGGGAATTATCGGCTTACTAGTACTCTCATCGCTAATTGCGATTTCACCCTACCGCAGAGAAAGAGTTTTATCATTTCTTGATCCAGGCCGCGATACCGTTGGCTCCGGTTATCAATTAAATCAGGCTCTGATAACCATCGGTTCAGGCGGGCTGACCGGCTTAGGTTTAGGCAAGGGTATACAAAAGTACAGCTACCTGCCCGAAACCATTGGCGATTCTGTTTTTGCCATAATCTCCGAAGAACTAGGGTTTATTGGCACCTCGCTAATTTTGTTTATTTATTTGATTTGGGTTCTTAGCGGCTTAAAAATTTCTGCCCTGACCCCGCGGCCGTTTGAAAAATATCTGGTGCTCGGCATTGTGGTTTGGATCGGTTCGCAAACATTTGTTAATGTTTTGGGCATACTCGGCCTCGTGCCTTTTACCGGCATACCCTTGCCGTTTATCAGCTACGGCGGCAGTGCCTTAATTATAGAACTCGCGGCGGTGGGCCTGGTGGCTAATGTGGCTAAGGGAAAATAAAAAACCACTCATCTATTAGTTAGATTGAGTGGTTTAGACTGCCAAAACCTTTTAAACTTAACTCATGAATTTCCTAATAATCTATTGAATCTTTGATTATCCCCACATTCCCGCAGCTTGAGTTCCATATCATCGGCATCCCCGAGTTGGAGTAGAATCTTTTCATACTCTTCTGGATGCCTGTATATCATGTGCTTTGTAAGACTATCGTATCCATTCTTTATCTTTCCATTTTTATTGGTGAAAAAAGCCGCAACTTCCCATTCGCAAAACTTGCATTTGATCTTATTAGTCGCCATGGGTACACCTCTCTTTTTGAGTTTAAGTTTAATTGAAGGATCTATATTTTAGTATAGACCATGTAGTTGACAATGTCAATATTAGCAGTCTTAAATCCACAAGGTATAATCCATACATGCTAAAAGGGCCAAAAATCCTACTCTGCGGCGGGGGAACTGGTGGGCATGTTTTGCCGTTGGTAGCGGTGGCGAGGGCTATTAAAAAACTAGAACCGAAAACCAAAATATATTTTGTGGGGCCGGAGGAATTTTCGTTGGACGCTTTGCGCGAAGAAGGTGTGATTGTTAAAAAAATAATTGCTGCCGGCAAACTCCGCCGTTATTTTTCGCTCTGGTATGTTTGGGAACTTGTAAAACTGCCCTTGGCTTTTTTGCAGTCATTGATAACCGTAGCCTGGATAAACCCCGATGTGGTTTTAGGCAAGGGCAGTTATGGCAGTGTTTTGCCGGTGGTAGCCGCCGAGATTTTATTTAAAAAAATTGTTATTCATGAATCCGATGCCGTACCTGGCCTGGCCAATAGGTTTCTGGCTCATATAACCGACAACATTGCAGTTTCATTCGAAGAAACCAAGAAATTTTTCCCAGATAAAAATGTGCATATAGCTGGAAACCCGGTGCGAGTAAAATATATGGATTTGTCTAAAGACGAAGCTAAAAAAAATCTTGGTTTAGACAGAGAACAACTTAGCATGAGCTTACGATCGTATTCTCATGCTGAGTTGGAAGGGAATGAAAAAAAAATAATTTTCATAAGCGGAGGATCGCAAGGGGCACAAAAGATAAACAGGATCGTTTTGGAATCGCTGGATAAACTGCTTGAAAAATACTTCGTGATCTGGAGCACCGGCTCCGCTAATCATCAATCTGTTAAACACCGAGTGTCTAACAACAATGAAATTAAAATATTTCCTTTTCTAGGTGAAAGAGAATTGGCGGCGGCTTATATATTGTGCGATCTAACTCTGGGGCGGGCTGGAGCCGGCACAATTTTTGAAATAGCTGCTTTTGGCAAGCCGTCTATTCTTATACCTCTGGAAAGAAACGGTGGTGACCAGCCCTTTAACGCCAGCGCTTACGCCCAAAACGGCGCGGCTATTGTTTTAAAAGAATCGCAGTTAACATCGGAAAAATTATTAGAAACGATAGATAAAACCTTATCAGACGCCAGTATGTTAACTAAAATGAGTCAAAAGGCCAAAGAGTTTGCTAAAATAGAGGCAGCTGAAGAACTAGCTAAAATTCTATTGGACTTATAAGTCCTATCTAACCTATATGAAAATAAGAACAAGAATTGCGCCCAGCCCCACCGGCTATTTACACATCGGCACGGCCCGCACGGCTTTGTTTAACTACCTCTTTGCCAAAAAGCATAACGGCGAATTTTTATTGCGTATTGAAGACACAGATACTGAAAGATCCAGAAAAGAATATGAAGACAATATCACAACTGGCTTGTCAGGGCTGGGGCTTAACTGGGCCGGGGAAGTTGTGCGGCAAAGTGAGCGAGTTGAGATATACAAAAATTATCTGGTCCAACTGATTGAGGCCAAGAAAGCTTTTTATTGTTTTCACACCCAAGACGAATTGACGGCCGAACAGGAAAATCAGAAACTGGAAAAAGTAGCCTACAAACACGAATGCGACCACAAACATCTGGCGACGGCAGAACTCAACCCCAAAGACGGCGGGGGCATAATCCGTTTGAAAACTCCCTACAAAAAAATAATCGTCAAAGATTTAATAAGGGGCGAGATTGAATTTGACACCAGTTTATTGGGTGATTTCTCTTTAGCTAAAAGTTTAGATGAACCGCTCTACAACTTTGCCGTGGTGGTGGACGATCATGAAATGGAAATTACGCATGTAATAAGAGGCGAGGATCATCTTGCCAACACGCCTAAACAAATTTTGATTCAAGAGGCACTGGATTTTAAACAGCCGGAATACGCCCATTTACCATTGATATTGGCTAAAGACAGATCCAAACTTTCCAAACGCCACGGCGCGGTTTCGGTGATGGAATATAAAAATTCCGGCTACCTGCCCGAGGCCATAATAAATTTTCTGGCCTTGCTAGGCTGGCATCCCCAGGACGAGCGAGAAATATTTTCTCTGGAAGAATTAATAAAAGAATTTGATCTAACCCGTGTGCAGAAATCCGGCGCTATTTTTGACACGGAAAAGCTAGATTCTATTAATAACTACTATATTAAACAATTGGTGCCAGCCGAATTGGGCCACTTATTAAAACCCTATCTGGACGAGCGCACTCCTACCGAAGAGCAATTGATAAAAATAGCGCACCTGTTTCAAGACCGGCTTAGAAAACTATCCGATATTAAAGAAATTGCCGGCTTTATTTTTAACCTGCCTAACTACGAATCCAGCTTATTAACATGGAAAGATACCCCGCGTGAAAAAACAAGAGACAATTTAGAAACGGTGTTGATGGTGCTAGAAAAAATGTCTTCAGATTCTTTTGATATAGACAGTTTAACTACCGAGGTTATACCCCTCGCCAACAAAATCGGACGAGGAGAAGTGCTGTGGCCTCTACGTGTGGCATTATCCGGCCTAGATAAATCACCCAGCCCCTTTGAAATAATGGAGGTATTGGGAAAAGAGGAATCCATAAATAGGATAAATAAAGCTCTGAATAAAATTCAGTAAAAACCATCATTCCGAGCGCCATCACGGAGATGACCGATTCTACAATAGAGAGGACTCCGTGTCGCGTAAAGCGACGTGGTCGCCACGCGACTTTGCGTCGTCTGCGAGGGGTGATGGTTTTTACGGCTAATTGCATGAGACGCCAATTAAAATTCATCGCTATATTTATAGCGCTACTTGCGACGCCAAATTTTGTCCGGGCCGACAAGGTGGATGATTTAAGAAAAGAAAGAGAAGGGCTGCAAGACAATATTGTCCAACTGGAAGCTAAAATCAGCGAATATCAAAAAAACCTGGACGCCAAAAGGGGAGAGGTAGCTACCTTAAGAGGTGAAATTGATCGCATTAACGGTCAGATCGGCAAGCTGAATCTTGAAATCAAAAAAACTGAAAATCAAATTTATGTTACCCGCCTTAATATAGAAGAAACTCAAACCGACATTAAAAAAACCGAGTTGAACATCGCCGAAAAAAGAGAGATTTTGGCGGTACTGTTGAGGGAACTCCGCAAATTTGACGAAGAAAGCATCTTGGAAAGGGCTCTAAAATACAGCACTCTAACCGAAGTGGTTAAAGAAACAGAACATTTGGATACCCTGCAATATAAACTCAATAACACCTTGGACGAAACCAAAATATTAAAGAACCGGCTGGAAAATAAAGAAGAAAACCTTAAAGAAAACAAAAAAGAGCTGGAAAATAAAAACTCACAGCTCGCGGTTCAAAAATCGTCCCAGCAATCGGAAAAGACGCGTAAAGACACCGTCCTAAAAATAACCAAAGGGGAGGAGAAAACATACCAGCAACTCTTCAGCCAAGTGGAACAAGAACAATCCGTACTTTTAAAACGCCTCGCCAAAATTGAAGC
>CAYJTN010000014.1:0-14461 GCA_964373235.1 uncultured Candidatus Saccharibacteria bacterium | reverse complement strand
GCTGCGGGGCCTGGGCTCGAACCAGGATTTCCGCGTCCAGAGCGCGGCGTCACTACCATTAGACCACCCCGCAATTTAATACTTTCTAAATTGCAGCAAATTTTCTAACTCGAAAAACTCTTCTCTTCTGGAAATTTGTATTTTATATAGACTTTTGTGTGGGTTGAAACCAAGCCTTTTTAACAGATAAAACACATTATTCAACAGAGATTTGTTTTTATTGCAAAATATAAGCTTATATGTGCATGTCGGCTTATGGATATTTCTACTGCCTTCGGCCTCATATAAGCCACGCAGATATCTTACAATATAATCCTTATTTGACAAAATCCATACAGGTATCCTATTTCTTACTTTTTTTCTTGATCCAGTGGGTATATTTAGCCTTTTGCTAATATTTTTTTCGTAGAGCTTTATTATAATACAGTTCTTGCCAGATACTTTTGATACCGCAGGTGTTTTTTTGAATATCTTTTCTACCATACAGACATATCTATTTATTTGTTCGGTGTTTTTTGAATTGAAAGAGATAATTAGAACCTCGGAGCGCGGAAAAACACCAATATGGCCATCCCCCAAGACCAAACCAAGGAGCTCTGCCAAATCTCCATTTTTTTCAAAACTAGGATAGAATGTTTTAATCTTTCCTTCTTTTTTCATCCCTTCGCGCCATTTTTTAAAGTTGTCTATCTTTTTCCGTTTCATTGTCTCGGAAATTTTAAGAACAGCTGGGGAGGTATATTTTGTTAGACCTTTATTCCAATTACTCGGCATAACTAGTATTATAGCACCATTTAGCAATGTTTTCTACCATTAGACGACAACCAAACCGAAATATAAAATTGCTATTTATGAAAGGGTGTTTTAAGCTATTAGAGTTATAACTATTAGATGAGAAAATGTAATTCTATCGAAGTCTCACTCCGATAAAATTCAATAGAATAAAGATGATCCTTGCTAGATTCAATAATTAAATAATGAAACTTTTTTTACAAAAACAATATATCTTGATTATACTACTTGCTATAGCAAGTATTTTTTATTTAATCAATCTCGGCCAGAGACCGTTGGAAGATTACGATGAAGCCACTTATGCTTCGGTTTTAAGGAGTAGTTTTGAGAGGGGCGATTTTTTGAGTTTTGAATATTTTGGCCATAATTGGTTTGAAAAGCCACCGCTTTATTTTTGGCTGGCGGCGGCTAGCGTCAAGATTTTTGGTTTTAACGAGTTTGTTCTACGGTTCCCTTCGGCAATCTCCGGAATTCTATCAGCGCTTATTGTTTATTTGATTCTCTACCATCTGACCGACGATAGACTAGCGGCTTGCTTTGGCGGGACCGCTCTTATTTTAACACCTTTTTTCACCGCCGCCACGCGCAATATGCGCCTGGACACGCCGGTAACCGCCTGCATTCTGGCGGCTCTATATTTCTATCTGATCGGATTTAAAAAAGAAAAATATCTGCTTGGTATCAGCCTAAGTATTGGCCTTGGAATTTTATTTAAAAGCATTATCGGCCTTTTGGCCGTGCCGATAATTTTAATCTGGTCGGCTGTAACCAAAAACTGGCGCTGGCTCAAAAATAAATTTTTCTGGCTGGGAAATTTGCTGGGAGTTTTGATAGCCGCGCCCTGGCATGTCTATGAGAGTGTTAAATTCGGCCGAGTTTTCTGGCAGGATTATTTGGGCTACCATGTTTTTAGCCGATTTAACGAAAATATTTTAGGTAGTAAAATCACCGTAGGTTACTACCTGCACTCGCTCTGGAAACTAGCCCAGCCGATTATTCCCTTGGCCATAATTTGTTTGATAGTCGCGCTGGTATTTTCAAGAAAACAGTATCGAAACAAACTAAACGATCTGCCTCAACATTTAATCGCTTCGCTGATAACCGCGTTATTTATCTTCGCGCTGTTTTCTTTTTCTCAAACCCAGCTGATAACCTATTACACACCCTTATATCCTTTCGTGGCCCTAGCTGGCGGGCTCGCCTATTTTGGAATCAAAAAGCTCACCCACCGCCGGCATGGGCTGATACACTTAATGGCCACGATAATTATAGCTGTTTTTGGCTACTCTGGCTTGAGCGAATTTTTTTATCCGCAGATATATGTAACCCGCGCCGCGCCCGACGAAAAAGCCATCGGCTTGTACCTAGCTGAATATAGCAAGGACGAAGAAATAAATATTTTTAACTGGAATCATCACAACACCATCAGATATTATTCTCATAGACTGACCGACTCCCTGCAGTTTAACACCGGCCGAGCACCCTAAATCCCATCCTGGATGATACTTCCGACCGAAATTTTGGCCCTAAACGAACCGCTCAAAAACTTGCCCACCCCTTATGCTGGAGAACATTTGAGTTTGATCCATTTAACTGACGATGAAAAATAAAAAAATACAATTCACGCTGACTATTTTGTCTCTTGCGGCAATTGCCGCGGCCCTGCAATTCTCTACCCCCAATATTGCCGATCCGGATTCGTTTTACCACATGGCTCACGCCAAAATATACCAAACTGAAGGACCGACCTTCAGTGAATTTCCTTGGACGCAGTTTTCGGTGATCAAAAATTTAAAAGCCGATATCTGGTACGGCTTTCATTTATTTTTAATCCCATTCACTTATATTAAAGACAGAATCTTAGGCCTAAAAGTCGCGGGGGCTGTAATAACTTTCCTGACCCTGGCCGGATTTTACTTCGCGCTCAACCGTTTAAAAACAAAGTGGCCACTGGTTTGGACTTTGGTTTTTACAGTCGCCGCGCCGGATGTGCTCTATCGTCTCACCATGACCCGGCCGCATAATCTTTCACTGGCCTTGGTTTTGATTACCTTCGCACTGATTTTTGCCAACGGCCGGAAAAGCGTCTTTGTGATTTTGGGTTTTTTGTCGTCTTTTCTGCATATCGCTCTTAGCTGGCTGCCGATATTTATTGCGATTGTGTCCAATTTGGTCTTAAAAATCCGCCGAGGACCGACTCAATGGAAAAATCTAATCTATTTAATCGCGGGGTCAATAATCGGTATCCTGCTACGCCCCAATCCCCTGGGAGCTGTTAAACTCGCCTACATTCAAGTGGTCCAAATTATCGCCATTAAACTGCAAAACATTCCTCTAACCTTCGGCCGCGAATTGAGGCCACCAACCTTTGATATGTTTTTAAGAAACACACCGCTTATTATTTTAATTTTGCTGGCAGGACTGGTTCTATACCGGCTAGTTTTCCGAAAGACTCACGACCAGGAATCAAGCCTACAAAAAAACATATTTTTCTCGGCGCTCGCCGTGGCCGCCGTCTTCTTTTTTATAACCGCCCTGGTGGCCCGGCGCAGTTACGATATATTTACAAGTTTCGCTTTGATAGCCGCGGCCATTGCGCTAAGTCTATACTTAAAAAATTCGCCCCAAAAGAAAAATTTATTATTGTCTAGCCTAATAATTACTATCGGACTTTTGAGTTTAAACTCTTTGTCTTTATTTAAAAAATATAACGCTGGCGCCTGGACACCGACTCATTTAAAAGAGTCAGCCTTATGGCTTAAAGAAAATACCCAGCCGGGCGAGATAGTTTTTCACACCAATTGGGATCAATTTGGCCCTCTTCTATTCTGGAACCAGCAAAATTATTACATCAACGGCATGGACCCGATCTTTCAGTATATCTATAACCCCTCGCTCTACTGGAAAAATCATTTTATGTTCACCACCGACGAGGCCTATAACCAAACCTGCGGCCAGATCAGGTGCACCGAGACGGAAACCGAGGACACCACTAAAGTTCTGGCCAATGACTTTAAGGCCAGCTACGTGGTTTTAAGAAAAGCTCAAAATCCCAAAACATTTTTCTTTTGGGTCAAAGAAAGCAAGTTTCCTCTGGTTTTTGAAAATAAAAATGAGGCCGTTTTTAAAGTAACTCCGTTAAGGTGATATAATTAGATTTGGAACTATGCCCAGTAACACTACTTCAAACATGTTCTTCTATACATAGGTGTTACTAAGCTTAAAAGATGGTAAGTTCTATATGGGTTACACTAACGATCTAAGACGCAGAAAATAGAGAAAGTTATTTTAAGAGTACTATTGGTCGAAGATTTTTATCAAAAAGATTAAAGAATTTCAAAAAGCAGACGCAAACCCAGTCAACTCAAGCTAATTGAGTTACTGGGCAAAACTTTTGCCTTTTGAAGTAGAGTTGACTGGGATGCCCCACTATACATTTGCCTTAAAAGAAAAAAAGACTGTAGCCAAGGAAACTATGGCCTTTGTGTTTGAATTGGGTGACCAAGAATTTTCCTTTAGACCAGGCCAATTTGTGGATGTAACCATAGACAAGCCCAAATACCAAGATGATAAGGGCCACACCCGAGCTTTTTCTATTGCTTCCTCACCCTTAGATAACTATCTTATGACCGCTACCCGTCTAACCGACAGTGCCATGAAAAAGAGTCTCGCCGAAATAGAGCTAGGCAGTCTGGTTCATATTGACGGGCCATTGGGTTCTTTCCGACTGCATCAAGATGTTGCAGTGCCAGCAGTGATGTTAACCGGCGGTATTGGTATTACACCCTTTAGAAGCATCATCAAAGACGCCACCGAAAACAATTCCGAACAAAAGTTAATTTTGATCTATTCCAACCGCACGCCCGAAGACGCGGTTTTTGTGGACGATCTTACGGAATGGCAGGCTTACAATACCAACTTTAATTTTGTAACCCGCTGGACTAAGGAAGATGGCCACATAGACGAAAAATTTTTAAAACAGCACATCAAAAATTTGGCCGCGCCTATATACTATGTGGCCGGTCCGCCCGGTATGGTGGCCGGCACCACTCAACTTTTAATAGAAATCGGCGTTAACGAAGACAATATCCGCTTCGAAGAATTCGCCGGGTATTAAAAAACCACAGTGCTAAACGCACTGTGGCATAGACATAACTAGATGATTTCAAATATAAAAGTTTACCTACCCGGTGGCTCCAGAGTACCTCCGCTTCTCCTCAAAGATCTTTTTAAAAACTTCTCCCTTTCTTCCAGCTTGATGGTAGCAAGGCCATCTTTGATTTGATACATCAACCAAATCAGCTTCTTGCCTCCGTCTTTATCCTTGAAATTATGGGCCGCCTGAATAACCTCGTTTATAAGTTCAGGCCATTCCATTAGCAACTTCTTAGCTACATCTTTAAATTCAGATACAGAAGTGGATGATTGTAATCTATCTAGTGATACTGGCCTGCCACTGTCTGTGAGTAACCTGGAAGTATTTTGCCCTTCCAAGCTTTTTTCTTTTTGTCTTTTAGAAGCAGAAACCTGATTGAAACTCTGCTGATCAACAAGACCCGCCTTTAGCAAACTTTCGGCCAATGAGTTCATGTCTATCTCCCGGGTGCAAGAAGGTTTATATTCAAGTTAAGGTGCTTAAATATAACGATATCATATACATATACATATACACATATATATGTCAACAGGGTGTAATGTTCCATATCTTATGCATAGGTTTTAGTTAGTGTTTAAGCCATCTTTTGGGTCTTCGTTGGGTATTAAATTGACAAAAAAATAGTGCCGATGTTAACCTGAAGACATATGATTCAGAAAATTGAAACAAACCTACGAATCTCAAGCAAAGAAGATCTGATTCTTGAAGAAATTAAACTACTTCGCGAGCAGGTGATGTTGCTTTTACCTCAAGAAGATCTAAATGGCTATGCCCACCCACAGAGAATAAAGAAATCCTACTCTAAAGCTATCAGACAATATCTTCCCCTGTCTAAATGACAATAATCAAAACCGGCGATTTTGATCATGCGTTTAAGAAACTGCCGAGCGACATACAGCGCCTTTATTCAAAACAAGAAAAGATATTCCTAGAAAATTGGCGCGACCCGAGATTACACATCAAAAAAGTTAAGAGTTTGCCACTGGCTTTATCTTTCCGCATCACCCGCCACTATCGGGTGTTATTTTATTTTCGAGAAAGCACCACCGCGATATTCTTTGACACCGACCACCGCAAAGATATTTACCGATAAAACCAACATCCGCTTTGAAGAATTCGCCGGATACTAGGAATAGCTGTTAGCTGTTAGAATTAAATCTTTCAACTAAATTAACGCTCCGACCTTGGTCAGAGCGTTTTATCATCATTCTAATGGAACATAATACTTGGGCAGGGCTTTGGCCAGCCTGTCTGGCAATTTTTTGTTGTACATAAAACGGTAGCCGACCGCCTCGTGCCGCAGATTATATTCCAGCGCCAGCTCGTGATACTCCGCTCGCAACCGCCAATATCTGGTTTCTAATCTATTTCGTTCCGAGAGCTGTTTGGTTGTCCATAAATTTTCCGGCACACCCTTATTATGAACCTTGATGTAGGCCAAACTTTCACCGCATATTTGTACGCCAACCTTAAGGTTATATAAATTTTCGGATATGCCAACCAATTCAGAATATTCTTTACTTAAAAACTCTTTGCTGGGTTCGCTTTTATTTTCGGCTGTGATATAAAAGTAAAAAGCACCACCTAAAACCGAAGCAACTAGAAGCGCGCCGACGGTTAACCCCGAAAAAATCTTGCCCGCATCTTTTAGCAAGCGAATCCAGTCGCTATATCTTGCTACATCTACAACGTTGTTCATATTGGCCTCCCCAAGCCAAATAGTTAAAGAACAGTAGTTATATTTTTAGGTATCGCCTCATAGCAATCAAGCTAGAGATAACACCTAAAAATATTCCTACTAATGTTTGTAGCAGAAATATCTGCCAGAAATTTTGTTTAAAATAAGCGGCGATATCTATACCCGAAAGAAAAGCCGAGATTTTGGGCGAGACAAAAAGCACTAAAGGATAAAAAATAATCATGGTCACTACCGAAGCCAAAAGACCGTGGAGCACCCCCTCCACAATAAACGGCCCGCGAATGTACCAATTGGACGCGCCCACCAAGCGCATCACGCCTATTTCTTCGCGCATAGAATAAATAGTCAAGCGAATGGTATTGAATGTAACCAAAACCGCCACCAATCCCAGCACCAAAATAGCGACAAGTCCCGATTTTCTTATGGTGCTCAAAATACTGGAAAGTTTTTCTATCACCTGCTGATTTTGCCGATAGTTAACCGTATCCACCAAAGCGGCAAAGCGCGGGCTTTCCAAAAAAGAAGCAATGGCCTCGTAGTTGTCTATCAATTTAGCTTTAATATTAAGCGACGCCTCCAGAGGGTTTTCACCCAGTTCCTCCAGTGATTTTATAATTAAAGGGTTATTTTTATGCCCCTCTTCAAACTTGGCCAGAGCCAGCTCGCGCGAAACATATTCCACGTTTTTAACGTCGGACAAGCCCTCCAATTCGCCTTTTATTTTTAAAATTTCGCTCTCGGAGGTGACCAGTTTAAAATAAACCGAAATATCCACTTTCGCCTCCAAATCTTTTAAGATGTTGTCGGCTACCACCGAAACCAAAAACAGGTTGGTGATTAAACCCAACGTAATAACCATAATACTAATGGTGGCCGTGGAAATCCAGCGATTGCGCCAAAAAGAATGGAGACCCGATCTAATAACCCTTTTTAAAGCTGTTAAGATTTTCTCTTTCATTAATTTTGATTTTTGATTTTTAAATTTTGATTTATATTAGGTATTTCCCTTTGGCCTCGTCTTTGACTATTCGGCCTTTTTCCATAAGCACCACCCGCCGTTCCAGGTTATTAACGATGCTGTTATCGTGAGTGGCTAAAATGACCGTGGCGCCCAGCTCATTTAATTTAAGCAGAAGGTTGATGACTTCCCAGGTGTTAACCGGATCCAAATTGCCGGTGGGCTCGTCGGCCACCAGAATATCGGGCCGGTGCACCAAAGCGCGGCCAATGGCCACTCTTTGTCTCTCGCCGCCCGAAAGCTGGGGCGGAAACTGATCGGCTTTATCTTCCAAACCCACCAAACTTAACACCTGCGGCACATCTTCTTTTATTTCCAATTCATCCTTGCCCGCCACCTCCATGGCAAAAGCGATATTTTCGTAGACTGTTTTAGCCGGGAGCAATTTGTAATCCTGAAAAACCGTGCCGATCTTTCTTCTCAAATAAGGCAACTCATGATGGCCTAAAGAATTTATGGATACGTCGCCCACGATTATTTCGCCCATAGTGGGAGCTTCTTCGCCCAGAAGCAGTCTTAATAAAGTAGATTTGCCTGCGCCCGATGAGCCCACCAAAGACATAAACTCATTGGGCTTTACAATTAAATTAACATTTTCCAGCGCCACCATATGCGGCGGATAAATTTTTGATATATTCTTGAAGTGGATCATGCCAATTTTATCTAAGAGTGTGACGATTAGTTATAAAATTGAGCACCCCGCCCTTTAGACTAATTATCTGTGATTTGATTAAATTAATTTTTATTAAACTCAATTTCATTTTTTGATTAATATATTTTCTTTAAAGGGCGGGGTAAGGTTTTGTGCCCAATCGCTAATCGCTCTTGGACAAAGCCCTTAGCTCTGCTTCTATAAACCCCTCTAGTTCTCCCCCTAAGACCTTCTCGGCCTGGGTGGTTTCATAGCCCGTCCTATGATCCTTCACCATTTTATAGGGATTCAAAACATAGGAACGTATCTGATGTCCCCATTCTATTTTTACGTTCTCACCCTTTAATTCGTCCACTGTTTTTTTATGTTCTTGGTCCAGTCTTTGCCGTAACTTGGCGGCGAGCATTTTCATGGCTTTGTCCTTGTTTGTTCCCTGTGACCTTTCGGCTTGCGATGTGGCCACCAAACCCGTGGGTAGATGCGTTATTCTTATGGCCGACTCGGTTTTGTTAACATATTGCCCGCCCGGCCCGCCGGCCCTATAGGTATCCACCCTAATATCCTCCGGCTTTATTTCAATGGCCGAAATATTGTCCAGTTCCGGCAGAACTTCCACCAAAGCAAACGAAGTATGCCTTAGGCCTTGGGCCGAAAAAGGCGAAATTCTAACCAAACGGTGAACACCGCTTTCGCCCTTCAAATGGCCATAAGCATATTGGCCTCGCACCTCTATTATAGCATTTTTTAAGCCAGCTTCCTGACCGCTGGTAACCGCCACCACTTGGGTTTTAAAACCGGTTTTCTCACAGTATTTAAGATACATCCTCAAAAGCATCTCCACCCACTCCTGCGCGTCGGTGCCGCCCGCTCCCGAATAGATACTTAAAATAGCATGGGACTTGTCGTGTCGGCCGGAAAGATAAACCAAAAACTTTTCCTGCTCTACTTTCTCTTCCAGTTTAGCTAAAGATTTTACAAATTCTTGGCGGAGAGAATCATTTTCATCGACCTCTTTAACCAGCTCGGCTATTTCGCTTAAATGCTTAAAATCGCTCCCGTAGTTTTCCCATTTCTCTACTATATCTTTTAGATCGCCCAACTCCTGACTGATTCTTTGGGCTTTATTTTTGTCCTCCCAGAAACCTTCGGCCTGTGTCTCTTTTTCCAATTCTTTTATCTTTGATTTCTGGCGGGCCAGGTCAAAGACAGTCCAGCAATTGCTGGAGTTTAGCTGTTAAACTTTCCAACCTGTTTTTAAATTCGGAAATCATTAATATATCTAAAATAACAAAGCCGGCTTAAGCCGGCGGTATCTATTCACTTAAAAATCACTTGGCAACCGGAACTGTTGCCGACATTTGCCTCTGTAGAGATTTAATAACTGGCTTTAGAAATTGAGAGGCATTCAAAATCTCAACGCCTATCACCTCACCCTTTTTATTTAACTCAACACCAAGCCCGGGAGAAACCTCCACAAATTCCTCCTCCAAACCGCCTTTGACACCCAAATAAAGCACATCAGCTTGGGCATCATAATTTACAATTTTTTTAGATTTTTTCATAATTTTCTCCACCGACCTGACTTTATCCTATTATCTTTTTGAAAAGTTTTCAAGGGATGGACTGTTATCAGTAAGACATCATCCTGCCTATCCATATAGACCACGGCCATTTCGCGCGTTTTGTTTCTAAACTTAACCCTCATCACCGCTATGTTTTTTAAGGTATCAGCATCAAAATATCTTTCCCTAGCCAATCTATAAATTTTCAAAGGCAACTCACGAGAAATAACCCTCAACTTCAGCCGTAAACCTAAATGAACAGAGTAAACAATCTTTTTCACTTTTTATAAAATAGTAACAAAAATAGAAAAATAAAAAAACGCCGGACAATCAAGCCCAGCGTCTTAAGTTGAAGCTATCTATCTGCGATAACCTCCGATAAATGTCAAACCCGTTTTAGAATTTCAAAATTTTCTTTAATGATTTCTTGGGCTCGGGCCAGTTCCGCCGGGGAGGGCAAGTTGAAGTGAATGTAGCGGTGCAGAGGGAAAATTTCCAAAGTCACCGCGCCTTGGTAATCAAACTTATGCACAAAAGACATAAAACCGCTCCAATCAAACTCGTTGCCAAAAAAACCGACGTGAAAACTGCCCTGGTGGGTAAAGCCGTGGATGTGAATCACTTTGATGTTTTTGTGATGCCTCTGGAAAAACTGATAAGGATCAATGCCTTTCAAAAAGGCCTTAGCCACATCAAAAGTTAAATTGACGTTTCGGGCTTTAACAAATCGCTCCAGTTTTTCGGGCTGGCCGGCGTAACTGGGCCAGCTTTCCAAATCGCGCGGCGCGGCGTTTTCAAAAGAAATATTTACACCCGACTCTTTCTCTGTGTCTTTTATCCAATCAAAAAATGGACTATTAAAACCCCGCCTCATGGTGGCCAGATGCGCCACTATATTTTTAGCGCCGACTTCTTGGGCTTGATTGATAAGTTTTCTTATACCTCTCTGGCCAGTAAAGAGAACACCCCACGGCGGCTGGTGGAGGTTTACAATAGGCAAACCATATTTCTCGGAAAGTTTCTTAGCGTTATCTAAACCCAATCTAAAAACCGCCGGCATCAGCACCAATTCCAAACCGTCAGCTTTGATTTCCTTAGCCAACAAAAAAACCTCTTCCAGAGGAAACGGTTCCAAAGAATAGCTGGATAACAATAGTTTCATCGCTTCAGAATTATAACAATTCCTTTATTCGCATCAACCTCTATCATATCGCCGTCTTTCAGAATTTGAGTGGCATTTTTTGTACCAATAATGCAAGGTTTTTTAAGCTCCCGTGATACGATGGCGGCGTGGCATGTTATACCTCCTTCATCTGTAACAAATGCCGCCGCTTTTTTAAGAGCTGGCATAAACTCTGGCGTTGTCATAGCCGTAACCAGAATCTCCCCGTCCTGTACGACTCCAATATTATCTTTTGATATAACAATTCTGACTATTCCTCTCGCAAGCCCAGGATAAGCAATATTACCTTTCACAATACCAGTATTCCCAGCCTCACTTTTTTTAACTTCATACCCCTCAATTTCTGCATATTTATCAACTCGAATAAACTTTATTCCTTTTGCCCCAAAAACAAATCCATCCAAGCGCTTTTTAATTTCGTTTTCGCCCAGTAATTTTTTGTTAAGTAGAAAATCATAAGCTTCGGTCAGAGAAATAAATTTTGAGTATTTTTCATTTCCGAACATTCTCTTGCTGATTTCTTGAGCAAATTTTCTGGCAATTCTATCTCCTTCGGGACCAATTTTTTCTGTTTCTACTCTTG
The DNA here is from genome assembly GCA_964373235.1 of uncultured Candidatus Saccharibacteria bacterium. GTDB lineage: Bacteria > Patescibacteriota > Minisyncoccia > JACQLN01 > JACQLN01 > JACQLN01. Next base: position 2,816 of record CAYJTN010000014.1, on the reverse strand, counting down.
TTTTGGCGGCAACGGAAATCTCCTTATCCCATTTAACTTTTTCTGGATGATTTTCCATTTGAATCGGAAACCAGAAATTTATAACAAAAGTGGGTTCTAATTTGGTATGAGCATCAATAAATTTTTTGAGCAATTTTTCCAATTCTTTATCAGAAAGACTTGAGAAATCGCTTTTATCAACAATGTCAACTATTTCTAAAAATTCTTCATAATATTCAAATAACCGTTTTGAGCACTCGCTAATAAAATTTGGATTACCGTTGAGTTCTGTCAAAATAAAATCTCTCATCTTTTCAAGATGTTCAATCGGTGCTCTATAAATATCGAGATGATCTAAATAAATATCGAATAGAACTTCAGAGTAGCTAAATCCAATTTGCTTTTGGAACTCTTTAATAAAACCATCGTGTAGCATCTCGACTATAAATAGTGGCCAATCACGGGTGATACTTTTTTCAAATACAAGTTTTTGTTCAATTGGCCTGGTGAGAGTTGTTATTGGTCTTGATTGGACAATGTAAAAATTTCCCTTCTCCATCGCCCACTCAACATCAACGGGAAAACCATAATGGTCTTCAATGCCAAGGATGATATCCGAGAGTTCCAAAATTTCTGTGCCTGACAAAACTTGTTTTTCACCTTGTTCTTTTGGAAGGTTACGCCATTCGTTGCCGCCTCCTTCTGCACGATAAAGTCCCTTGCCTTGGACTTGGACATTTTTATCAATAATCCGTCGCGGTTGTTTCTCTACAACATAACTATCTGGTGTAATTTGGCCGGACACAATCGCTTCACCAAGCCCAAATCCGGCTTCGATGATAAGCTGGTTTCGGTCTTGGGTTACCGGATGAACAGAAAAAGCAATACCCGATTTCTCACTTTCAATCATTTTCTGCACCACCACTGCCACAGATATCCTCTGTTTGTGTAAATCCTTTTCAAATCGATAGAAGATAGCGCGAGGGGTGAATAAGGAAGCCCAGCATTTCTTCACTTTTTCGAGTAAGTCTTTCTCTGTTGTATTAAGATAGCTTTCAAGTTGTCCTGCCCAGGCCGCGCTTGCCGAGTCTTCTGCTGTTGCACTGGAACGGACAGCCACATATTTTGCATCGAGCTTCTTGAAAAATCTTTGGATTTCATTGGCGATATCTTTTGGCATTTCGGCCCTAAGAATCAACGCCTTGATTTGCTCGGAGGCATTATCAACAGTATGAATTTCCTTGTGATTAACCGAATCTAAAGCCGCATCTATCTCGACATTCAGATCGGTCTCTTCCAAGAATCTTTCGAAAGCATTTGAGAGTATGACAAAACCGGGCGGTACGGGAATACCTGTCTGTGTCATTTCTCCAAGCGAGGCACCTTTACCTCCAGCTAAGGTGGTATCGTTTTTACCCAAATACTTAAAATCTCGTATCAATTCCATGTATCGGAGCCGACCCGGGGAGTTGAACCCCGAACCTACGGTTTACGATACCGTCGCTCTGCCAATTGAGCTAGGTCGGCCCTACTACGCTCGGCCTATCAGCCGAGCTTCGCGGGGCAAGCAAAACTTAGACTAAAATAACATCTTTCTGATAGAATTGGAAGACTATGTTCGATCTAGTAGCACTAATCAAAGCCGCGGGATACCTTGGTCTTTTTGGCATTGTTTTTGCCGAATCAGGACTTTTTGTGGGCTTCTTTCTGCCCGGTGACAGCTTGCTGTTTACAGCCGGGTTTTTGGCCTCACAAGGATTTTTGGACCTATTAACTCTAATGGCAGTGACTTTTATTGGCGCGGTTTTGGGCGACAACTTCGGCTACACTTTCGGCAAAAAAATCGGCTACAGAATTTTTAACAAAGAGGATTCTTGGCTGTTCCACCGCGACCATTTGGAGCGCGCCCAAAAATTTTACAGCCGCCACGGCGGCAAAACTTTGGTGTTGGCGCGTTTTATGCCGATAATAAGAACCTTCGCGCCGATTCTGGCCGGTGTGGGCAAAATGAAATACCGAACATTTTTTTTATACAACATCACCGGCGGTTTTTTATGGGCCGTCGGCCTCACTTGGGCCGGCTACTATTTAGGCAGTGTCATACCCCATGTGGATCGCTACCTATTGCCCATCATCGGACTGATTGTTTTCTTGTCTATTCTTCCATCCTTAATCCATATCCTAAAAAACCCCGCCCACCGCCGCCAAATCGCGGAGTTTGTAAGATCTAAATTAAAAAAGTGAGCGAGATACCCACCTAAATTTTTTAACAAAAACTTAGAGTATCTTTAAGATTTCGCTCTAACCTACTTTTGAAACCTTGTAGAAAATCAGTAAGGCCCTTGGCGTTTCGGTTGATGATTTAATTAAATAATCCCAATTTAGATGTTTATGAACCCCGTTAGAAATCGCGGACGCCTAATCAAAATATGATATGCTCAAAAAGGTCAAAGTTTATAAACAATAATATAGCACGCAGGACATTTTCTTGTGTCCGCGTCCTATTTCTAACGGGGTGAACTTACTTAACACCGTTAAAGATTATATCCACAATAGGCCGAAAATTAAAAAAACGGTCGGTGTTATTTTAATTCTTATCGGCCTTGCCGCTTTTTTCACGCCTCTCACGCCTGGTTCGTGGGTAGCAATTATTGGTCTTGAATTATTAGGTGTGCGGATTTTGTTTTTCGATAAATTCAAATTTTGGAAGAAAAAATAAATTATTATGACTCTCACCTACATTTTATTTTTTGTCGGTTTCGGCGCTCTCATTAAGGGAGCGGATTTGCTGGTTGACGGCGCTTCTTCTGTGGCGAGACGGCTCGGTGTTTCCACAC
>CAYJTN010000013.1:0-14777 GCA_964373235.1 uncultured Candidatus Saccharibacteria bacterium | reverse complement strand
CCCGTACCCCGCTCCAATAAAAAATCCCCGAGCATAGTTGGGGGATTTTTTATTGAAACTTACAAGTTTAAAACTATTTTACGGCTTCCTTCAAGGTCTTGCCGGCACGGAATTTGGGGGCGGTTTTAGCCGCGATCTGAATCTTCTCGCCCGTGCGCGGATTGATGCCCTCGCGGGCCTTTCTCTTGGAAACTCTAAACACGCCAAAGCCTGAAATATTGACGCTGTCACCCTTGATCATGGTTTGAGTGATAGTGTCAAAAATGGCGTCAACTGTCTCTCCGGTTTCCGACTTTGATTTGCCGGTTTTAGCGGCCACTGATGATATAAATTGATTCTTTGTCATTTTTAATCTGTTGGCTTTTTCTTGCTTCTATCGACCTTTTGAACCAAAAAACGCTATTTTCCTACACCTATAATACACAAACCGCGATTTTTCCGCAATAAACCTAGCTTTTCATTGTGGATAATTTCAGTTGTTAGTTTTAAGTTATTAGTTTTAGTTAATCAGTTTTTGTTGTTCAGTTTGACCAAAAACCATAACCGCAAAACCAGAACCCAAAACTAAGAACTAGAAACTGACCCTACTTAGCATACTCCACCGCGCGGTTTTCCCTGATAACCGTCACCTTGATCTCGCCCGGATACTGCAGTTCTTCTTCTATTTTAGCGGCCATGTCTTGGGCCAGCTTATGCATGCCGAGGTCATCAATTTTATCGGGCATAACAAAAACTCTGACCTCGCGCCCAGCTTGAATGGCATAGGATTTTTCTATGCCTTCAAAACCATTGGTGATTCTTTCAATATCCTCCAAACGTTTAAGATAAATCTCCACCGAATCCTTGCGGGCGCCGGGCCGGGCCGCCGATATGGACTCGGCCACCTGCACAATTATACTCTCGGGTGTTTCGTAAGGATATTCACCATGATGCGCCTGCATAGCCTTAATAACATTTTCATCCACATTAAACTTCTGCAAAATCCTGCGGCCAATATCCACGTGCGAACCTTGGACTTCGTGATCTATGGCCTTGCCGATATCGTGGAACAAGGTGCCCATTTTAGCCACGCGGACATTGGCGCCCAGTTCAACCGCCAGCATTCCGGCAATATGAGCCGATTCTAAAGAATGCGCCAGCACATTTTGGCCAAACGAAGTTCTAAATCTTAGACGACCCAAAAGCTGGACCAATCTGGGATCTAAACCGGTAAGCCCCAAATCAAACACCGCGGCTTCGCCGGCTTCTTTGGCTTTTTCGTTAACTTTATCGCGGGCCGAAGCTACCGCTTCTTCAATTTTAGCGGGCTGAATGCGCCCATCCTTTATTAAATTTTCCAAAGCGGTTTTGGCGATCTGCCGGCGAATAGGGTCAAAGCCGGAAATCATAACCGAATCCGGCGTTTCATCCACTACAATCTCCACGCCGGTTAATCTTTCCAAGGCCTTAATATTTCGCCCCTCTTTGCCGATAATTTTCCCCTTTAGTTCTTCCGAAGGCAAATTCACATAAGTGGTGGTAACTTCGGACACCACCGAACCGGAATATCTTTGCAAAGAAGACAGCACCAGCTCTTGAGTTTTTTTCTCAAGCTGATCACGGTTCTCGTTCTCCAAGCGATGGATATGCTTTAAGAGACTGTCTTGATTAGTTTTTTCTACTTGATTAAAGAGTTCCTCTCTGGCTTTTTCTTGGTTCAAACCAGCTATTCGTTCCAGTTCGGCAATTTCCTTTAAACGCACCGCCTCCAGTTCTTCTTTGATTTTAGCCAAACCGATTCTATCTTTTTCCAAAACATCCAGTTTGCGCTCGGTCTCTTCTATTTTTTTCTCTAAACCCTCCTCGCGCTTCAGCAATAATTCCTCTATCTTCGTCAGTTGCGCCTGCCGTTTGGAGGTTTCTTCTTTGGCCTCGCGAATTATTTCGCGGGCTTTTTCCTTAGCTTCTTCTTCTTTTTCTTTAACCTCGGCTTTGGCCTTTTCCACCATTTTGGCCAACCGGGCCTCCAAGCTACCAGCTCGCCTTTGGGCGATTTGCTGGCGAATTAAATAGCCTACCCCCGCGCCTATGGCCAACGCCAAAAGCAGCTGGGGCAATATTCCCAATGCAAACATTTTTTATATAAGTTATCGGATGGTCAACTAATGTCAAAATAGTTAAAAGTTTTTAGTTACTGGTTATAGTCTTTTGTTTTAGTTATTCAGTCAGTAATTTAAGACCAAAAACAGAAACTGACAAACTACAATTGAAAACCGACAACCAAAAACTAAAAAGAATGTCTTGCTTTGTGCCGCCCTTTCGCTCCATTTGGCCCAAAGTATACCTCCAACAAACTCTAAATTTAAAATTAATACCTAGTTAAACTTAACATCCGTAGGGCAAAAAAGTAAAGCCCCGTAAAGCAACTTTGACCATTAAGCCTAGTCGCCGAATATTTGAATATATTTTGTAATATTATTTATGCTTTGATTATAAATTAATTACATCCATAATAGGTTTAATGAATGAGGCGACTTGTCAAAGTTGTCTTACGGGGTAAAGTCCCGATATTAAATCGGGGTAATAAATCAACATCAAAATGTTTCAAGGCAAAGCTAGCGCTGTTTTTTGGCTAAAATTGCAATGAGCGCAATAAGTATAAGTATGAGTGCGCTAAGAATATAGAAATTAGTCATTATAGATGTAAAATTAGCCATAAAATATTATCCTACTAGGATGAGGCTCAAAGACCAAGCAGACACAGACATTATTGACCCAAAAACAACCAAACTCACGTCAGCTATACCATTAACCAACGGACTAACTAGGACAGTGGCAAATAACACTTGGCCAATATCACGAACTATCTCCGAAAGAGTTATGAGTTTAACCGAACTAAAAGACATAACACTTTAATTATCTAGTAACAGTACCGACATCAAATAAAAAACCCGCCCCGATATTTTTTCGGAGCGGTCTGTTAAACCTCGGAGGTTTAACAGTTTATGGTTTCAAGAGTGGGTTTAAAATCTATCTTAAATTAAACCTGCCTGGCGTGCTCTCCGTCACTGTTCTTGCCAAAAATTGTCTAGAGCCCGCAAATCACGACCGGCTCCTCGATCAATATCCTTACTTAACTTTCTAAAGAACTCCCCTCTTTTTTCCTCAGCGGAAACAAACTTGCCCCGCCTCCCAAAAAATGATGGTAAGCTATACATCTGACACCTCTATGGATAAAAGTTGTAAGAACCATCCTATTCTCTTGAATTGTATTATTCACCATCCCGCATAAAAGTTCAACTAGGTGAGTTAAAAATCATACTCGGGTATAATTACTAGCATGAAACCGGTAGTACTCGTAATTTTAGACGGCTATGGCGTGGGGCCGGCGAGCAAAGGTAACGCTATTGCTCAAGCCCAAAAGCCGAATTTGGATTTTATAGAAAAAAACTTTCCTTCCGTTTTGTTGCAAGCCTCGGGCGTGCCGGTGGGTTTGCCGTGGGGCGAGCCGGGTAATTCCGAAGTGGGCCACACCGCTATGGGCACGGGCCAGATTTGGCAGCAACCCTTAACGCGCATAACTTTAGCTATTCAGAATGGGACTTTTTTCCAAAATCCGGTTTTAAAAAAAGCTGCCGCCCACGCCCAAGAAAATAATTCAGCTTGGCATTTGATTGGCCTCATTGGTTCGGGTTCGGTTCACTCGTATATAGATCACCTCTACGCTTTGGTGGAAATGGCCAAAAACGAGAATGTTAAAGAGGTCTGGCTGCATCTCGCCGCCGACGGCCAAGACAGCCCGCCCAAAGAAGCCGCCTCTTTGATTCAAAATTTAAACGAAAGATTAAACTGGGTGGGCGCCGGCCAAATCGCCACTTGTATCGGCCGGTTTTACAGCATGGATCGCGACGGCCATTGGGAGAGGATTGAAAAAGCCTATCGTTTGATGTTAAACGGCCAAGGCGAAAAAACCAAAGATTTTGTTTCGGCCATAAAAAATCAATACGCCAAAAATGTTAACGATAACTATTTGGAGCCGATGGCGCTGGTTGACGATAAAAACGAACCGGCGGGTTTAATAAAAGACGGCGACTCGGTGATATTTTTTAATATACGGGAAGACCGGGCCCGCCAATTGACTCGGGCTCTGGCCCAACCGAGTTTTAAAGAGTTTGAGCGGCCAGTCTTAAAAAATATTTTTTATGCCAGTTTGATTGCCTACGAATCCGGTCTGCCCGTAGAAGTTGTTTTCCCGCCCTTGGAATTAAAATACACTTTATCGCAAATAATTTCCCAAAACGGCCAGAAGCAATTTAAAGTCGCCGAGACCGAAAAATACGCCCATATAACTTATTTTTTTAACGGCGGCCGGGAAGAAGCTTTTTCGGGCGAAGAGCGGCAGCTTATAAAATCGGCCGCCGTGGCCCATCTTAACGAAGTTCCGCAGATGAAAGCCGGCGAGGTCGCCGATAATTTGATAATCGCCGTAAAAAGCGGCGGCTATGATTTTCTTTTGGCCAACTTGGCCAATGCCGACATGATCGGCCACACTGGTGATTTGGCCGCCACCATCAAGGGTGTAGAGGCGGTGGATTCGGCGGTAGGGAAAATAATGAACGCGGTTTTAGAAAAAGACGGCGCTTTAATTATTACAGCCGATCACGGCAACGCCGAGCTTAAAATAAATACACTAAATGGCGAAATAAATACCGAACACACCATAAACCCTGTACCTTTTTATTTGGTTATGAATAATCTAAAAAAAGAACGGATTGACAACAAACCGACCGAAGTCAAAGGCATCCTGCAAGACGTAGCGGCCACAGTTTTGGACCTCCTCGCCCTCCCCACCCCCGGCGACATGGATGGCAAAAGTCTATTACCAATTTTGTATAAGCAAACCCCGTAGTGAACTTTGTTCTATTTCTGGGTCTACCATGTGGAATAATATTTTTCTTTTAACTATCCTCTATCGTCAACAAACTTTGTCCGATCGAGCAGTGATTGTTAACAATATTCTGACGATCGTCTAAGTTTTGTTAACAATACCTCCAGACCTAGCGCCATCTAGCACCATGTTAATATAACAAACGATCGTCTGTTGGATTAACATTATATTGAATTAGAAAATATTACTTACAATACTTACAATAAAAAAGAGGCGCTCGACTTTTGTTGTCGAACACCCCGTGAAACGTGTGTTTCATCTGCAAGGCATACCCAGCAGATAACTCGCCAATTCCTCATACGAGAACCGACGACATGAAGCCGTAGCCGCATGTTCTGTCCAAGTTCCAAACATAATTATACAAAATTTAATTTAGATAAAAAAATGACCCCAAGGTTGCTTACGCAACCGAAGGACCAAAGGATCTAAATATTTTGGCTCAGTTTGAGCGCCTAAACACCCAAGTTCTAGGCGGGCAAGTCGCAGAAACAGAGGAAAGCGTCGTAATCGTCCCAGACACCCTCGAAGTCGCTGAGGAAGAAGTTGAAGCCGCCATCCGAGTAGGCGTGCACGCTCGGCACCCTGAGGTAGCCATCGGCGTTTTGCCAAAGACGATCTTCCTCGTCGAAGGAGGCGTACCACTTGCCTTTTGGCAGTTGGTCACGCTTTTGCTCCCAGACGAGGGAGACGCCTTGGGTGCCGGTGTGAATAGCCTTCTGTGTGGCAAGGAACGTCATGCGCTCCCCAGAAGTAGTCGTGCCCCCTATCACCTGATGGAAGGCCCGAACCCAGAGTTTATCGCCATGTTTCAGGATACGGCTGGGGTTGGGGAAGTTGGCATCGGTGATGTTGTCATTGACGCCATAAAACTCTTCCCTGTTCTTCTTGAGGAACGAGGCCAGATGAGTAGCGTGGTCGTAGTCGTCGGGCACCGTGATAACGCCGAGATCTACGAGCAGAGTGAACTTCTGGGTGGGTTCGGGCAATGGCACAGATTTACCCGCCATGAGGGTATCTCTTGCCTCCTTAGTGAGCCCCGCATACCACTCCATGTGGTCCAACGTTATGTGACCCTGCCTCACTTTCTGAAGCAAGTCTATTTGCAAACCAGCCAATTTGGCCGCGTCTGCGCCGATGATAGCGCTCATCGTTTTTACTCCTTTTTAAGAACATCTGGAATCCGCCAGATCGGCTGCAAGAGTAATTCTTGCTTTAGCGCCATCAAAGCATGTGTATAATATTTGTCAAATGTGACATATCGAGGTTGAACCTCAATAGGGCGGAATGAAAAAGAACGGCGGGAAAGCCGTTCTAGATGCCGGGTTGGTGCGATTGGATTGCTAAACACCACTGGGGGATTTTTGAAGCTGGCTGACCACTTCTATCTCCGAGCCAGGGTGCCTGATCTTGGCGGAATCAGCCTGACCATAGGTCATTTCGTGGGCAAAAATTCTGATATTCCAAAGCCCAGACTCGGTTAGAAATAAACCATCCAGTTTTAATACATACTTAAGCTCCATCCCGTCATCCGAATCATCTCTGTCGTCCATAGCTTTTCTCCCCTTATTTTAAAATTGAATGAACTAAAAACACTACTATCGCTTAGCTTGTATGATCTCATCCACCAGTCCATACTGTTTAGCTTCCTCGGCACTCATGAAAAAATCTCGGTCGGTATCTTTTTCAATATCTTTTAAACTTTTACCGGTGTGCTTAGCCAAAATTTTATTCAAACGGTCTTTGACTTTAATAATATGCCGCGCCGAAATTTCAATCTCTATGGCTTGACCTTCGGCTCCGCCCATCACTTGGTGCAACATTATCTCGCTGGAAGGTAAAACAAACCGGCGGCCTTTTTTGCCGGCGGCCAAAAGCACCGCGCCCATGGAAGCGGCCATACCCACGCAAATAGTGGAGACATCGCATTTTACAAACTGCATGGTGTCGTAAATGGCCAGCCCCGCCGTCACCGAACCACCCGGACTGTTAACATAAAGTTTGATTTCTTTTTTGGGGTCCTGGCTTTCCAAAAACAAAAGCTGGGCGATTATGGTGTTAGCCACCGCATCGTTGATCAACCCGCCCAAAAATACGATTCTTTCTTTAAGTAATCGTGAGTATATATCGTAAGCCCTTTCGCCGTACGAAGTTTTTTCTATAACGGTGGGAATAAGATTCATATTAAAATAATCCAAAAAATCCGAATTTATCCTAATACTCTGAATGAAGAATCCCTATTGGGGGTATTCGGATAAATTTGTAGATTGGGATTATATTTGAGCTTCTAAAAGCTCAAACACTTTCTCGTTGCGTATCACATTCTTAACATATCCCCGCAAAGCCGTCAAATCAAGGTTTTGGCCGGGAGGCATAGGCGGCGCCGCTTTCATGATTTCGTTAAGCCGATTTTCTATCTCGGCCTCGGCCACTTCTATATTTTCTTTTTTGGAAATTTCTTTTAACACGAGCGCCGCTTTAACTCTTTTTTCCGCCTGCGGCTGCCAATCTTTTTTAAGCTCTTCGGGCGTTTTAGCAATATGATTTAAATAATTTTCTAGCGTCAAATTCATGCGAGCGAGCGATTCCGAAAGTTCGGCTGTCATCTTGCCCATTTCCATTTCCACCAATTTCTGCGGCAGTTCCACATTGATATTTTTAACCAGCTCCTCCACAATCTGGGCGCGCCGCTTATCTTGGGCTTTTAAAGTTTTTTCCGTTTTCAAACCTTCTATCACACTATTCCTCAAATCCTCCACCGAACTAAACTTGCCCAACGATTTTACAAATTCATCGGTGAGTTCGGGTACTTGGCGCGCCTGCACCAAATTCATCTTCACTTCAAAATCAACCTTCTGGCCGGCGAGATTTTTGTTGTGGTAACCGACCGGCGCTATTAAAGAAAAGTTTTTACTCTCTCCTTCTTTCAGACCGATAATATTATCCTCAAAACCTTCTATAAAATGCCCCTCGCCTAAGATTAAAGGATGCTGTTTGGATTCGCCGCTCTCCACTACAACTCCGTCTTTTTTAACCAAAAAATCAATTTCCACTCTATCGCCCTTCTCGGCGGCGCGGCTGACGTTGGAATTTTCGGCCCGCGATTTTCTAATATCCGCCAGTATTTCTTCCACTTCCGTTTCGCCCACTTTAACTTCTTCCGAGGGCACTTTGATTTTGCGGTAATCTCCCACCTCAATTTTAGGTACCACCGAGAGTGTAGCCGTAAATTCCAAACCGCCGTTTTGAGGTAAAACCCGGGCCACTTTTGGTTCGCCCACAAAATCTATTTCTTTTTCCGTTATAACCTCTCCCAATTTTTCTTTAACAGCAAGGTCAAAAGCCGCCCGTTCCACTTTTTCACGGCCGAGTTCGCGAATCACCACATCGCGCGGAGCCAAACCCGGCCGGAAACCATTGATGGGGTTACGACGTGAAAGTTCGCGCGCCGCCGCGTCTAAACAAGGCTCCAATTCATCAGATGAGAGGGATATATTTAGTTCTAATTGTGATTGGGGAAGATTTTTGATTTCGATATTCATAAAAAATGCCTAATTACTAATACCTAATCAAGCTCTAAATCCTAAGCGCTAAACTCTAAACAAATCATAAACCACAATGCTTAAAACTTTTGGAAAATTGGAGTTTAAATATTGTCCCGACTCTGTCGAGGATCCTCGATATAATCGGGATCTAGAATTTAGATATTAGGATTTATTTAGATATTATCGTACTAATAACCCCACTATCAACAACGACACAATATTTATGATCTTTATCATAGGGTTAATAGCCGGTCCGGCGGTGTCTTTGTAAGGGTCGCCCACGGTATCGCCGGTAACGGCAGCCTGATGCGCCGGCGATTTTTTGCCGCCGTAGTGCCCATCTTCAATATATTTTTTGGCGTTGTCCCAAGCGGCGCCGCCGGAAGTCATGGATATAGCCACAAAAAGCCCCGAAACTAACGAGCCGACAATTGCCCCGCCCAAAGCTTCCAAGCCCAAAAACCAGCCAATAAAAACCGGCACCACCACTGGTATCAAAGCCGGCACGATCATTTCTCTTTGCGCGGCTTTGGTGACAATATCCACAGCTCTCGCGTAATCTGGCTTAACCATGCGTTCCATAATGCCCGGCATTTCTCTAAATTGCCGGCGCACCTCCATAACCACTTGGCTGGCCGCCTCGCCCACGGCGCGAATGGAAAAAGATGCGAAAATATAGGGCAGCATAGCGCCTAGCAAAAGGCCAATGAGCACGCTGGGATTAGCCAACTGAAAACCAAACCGTAAACCAAATTTTTCTATCTCGGCGATATAGGCCACGAACAAAGTTAAAGCCGCGAGGCCCGCCGAAGCTATGGCGTAACCCTTGGTTATGGCTTTAGTGGTATTACCCACCGCGTCCAAAGTATCGGTGACAGAGCGCACTTTTTCGTCTAGACCCGCCATTTCGGCAATACCCCCGGCGTTATCGGTTATAGGGCCAAAAGAATCTATGGCCACAATAATGGCGGCCATGGACAGCATACTGGAAGCGGCAATAGCCACGCCGTAAATTCCAAAAAACTGAAAGCTGACCAAAACCCCCGCGGCGATAATAATCACCGGCACAGCTGTGCTTTCCAAAGAAACGGCAAGACCGGTGATAATGTTGGTGCCATGGCCCGATTGCGAAGCCTGGGCAATGGACTTAACCGGCCGATAATTTTTGGCGGTGTAATAATCGGTAACCAGCACCATCAAAAAAGTTACGATGAGACCCACCACGGCCGACCAAAAAAGATTAACACTGTTGGGAATAGTTACAATTTTAGGAATAACAAACCACAAAGCCGCCAAGGTTAAAATCGCCGAAGCAAAAAGTCCTTTATAAAGCGCGCGCATAATGGCCTCGCCCGAAAGCCGCACCAGCCCGGAGCCGATAATACTGCCCAAAATGGCCATAGCTCCGATTATTAAAGGCAAGATAATAAACGACGGCGCCACAAACGCGCCCAAAAGCATGGTGGCCACCATAGTGGCGACGTAGGTTTCAAAAATATCGGCGGCCATGCCGGCGCAGTCGCCCACGTTGTCGCCCACATTGTCGGCAATCACAGCCGGGTTGCGCGGGTCGTCTTCGGGAATACCGGCTTCTATTTTACCCACCAAGTCCGCGCCGACATCGGCGCCCTTGGTAAAAATACCGCCGCCCAAACGGGCAAAAATAGAAATCAAACTGCCGCCAAAACCCAGGCCGATCAAAGCTTCCAAGTTATTGGTGACAAAATAAAATCCGGCTACCGCGAGCAAAGCCAGCGAACACACGAAAAACCCCGTAACCGCGCCGCCCTTAAAGGCCAAGTTAAACGCGCTCTTAAGACTCCCTTTAGCCGCTTCAGCCACGCGCACGTTAGACCGCACCGCCACACTCATGCCAATGTAACCGGCCAGAGCCGACAAAAAACCGCCGAGCAAAAACCCCAGAGCGGTGGTTAAATTTAAAGCCAAGTAAATTCCCAGCGCGAGCGCAGCGGCAATAACGGCAATGGTTTTGTATTGGCGCTTTAAATAAGCCGCGGCACCTTCGCGCACGGCGTCAGAAATATCTTTTTGTTCCCGCGGGCCTTCGGGTTTTCTTAAAACCGAGATTATTAAAAATACACCGTAAACGACACCGACCAAACCCGAGGCGATTATGAAGATTTGTTGTGTGGACATTTTTTATAAAATCCAAATGACTAAATCCAAATGCCAAATCAATGTCTAATGACTAAACCTTATTTGTCATTTGAACTTTGATCTTCCTTTGACATTTGAGCTTGGTCACTTATCATTTCATTTTCCGATTCTGTTTCTTTCTCCGGTTCACTTTCTCCAGCTATCTCATTTCCCCCCACTAATGATTTGGCTCCTTTCACATCTATCTTCCACCCGGTTAATTCCGCCGCCAATCTGACATTCTGCCCCCGTTTGCCTATGGCCAAAGAAAGCTGATCTTCGCTCACATCCACCGTGGCCACGCGATAGGTTTCATCCAAATCCACATTTAACACTTTAGCCGGCGAAAGAGCATTCGCGATAAACTTGGCGTCATCTTCTGACCAAGCCACAATATCAATATTTTCACCGCCGAGCTCGCTAATAACCGAAGTTACTCTGATGCCGCGTTGACCCACGCACGAGCCTACTGGATCAATGTTAGAATCGTGGGAAACTACCGCCACTTTACTGCGCGAACCGGCCTCGCGGGCAATAGCCTTAATTTCCACCACGCCCGAGGCAATCTCCGGCACTTCCAATTCAAAGAGTTTGGCCACAATTTTGGGATGCTTGCGCGAAAGAATTATGGCCGGGCCGCGGTGATCTTTTTCCACCCTCACCACGTAAACCCGCAGGCGCTGGCCGATGCGGTATCTCTCTTGGGGAATCTGTTCTTCGGGAAACAAAACACCCGTGGTGCGGCCAATATCCAAATAGACCGCGCCGCGCTCTATTCTTTGCACCGCAGCTGAAAGAATATCACCTTCTTTTTCTTTGAATGTTTCATACACCACCTCGCGCTCCGCTTCGCGGATGCGCTGAATAATAACCTGTTTCGCTGTTTGGGCGGCGATGCGGCCATAATCCTCTTGGGTGTCCAGCGGAATCAAAAGTTCGCCGCCGAGTTCAATGTCGGCTTTTAGTTTTTTAGCTTCCGTCAACATAATGTGCCGCTTAGGGTTAAAGCGGAATTTTTTATCCTTAGCCTCTTCAGTCGCTATTTCTTCCTCCTCGGCCTCTTCTTTGACCATCAAATTTTCTTTTTCTGATTCAGGTCCCTCTTTAATTTCTCCTTTTAGTTTAGCTTCTCTTTCGGCCCGCTCGGCTTCCATTTGGGCAATTTCTTCTTCCGAAAAAATCAGGCTTTCGTCCACAGCCAAAAGCACCTGGAAAAACTGGGCGGTTCCGGTTTTAGGGTCCAGCTTAACCCTTATATTTTGTCCTTTCTCGCCATAGTCCTTTTTATAAGCCGCGGCCATGGCCATTTCTATGGTTTCTATAACCTTGTCCTTAGAAATACCTTTTTCCTCGGCGATTTGATCTATGGCGGAAATAAATTGTTTTAGGTCTACCATGCCAATTATGTTGAAATTTATGAATGTAATGAAATAAATTTCATTACAGAATTGAGCACCCCGCCCGCTACGCCCGCGAGAGATACGTTGAACAATTTATTGAGACTTTGCTCGAATAATTCTCCTCTGTAAATATCACGGGCCTAGCGGGCGGGGTAAGGTTGGGCTGCCAAGAACCGTTCACTTCGTTCCGGTTCTTGGGCCAAGCCCTTAAAAAAATAAGGCCCGCTTCAGAACGGTCCTTAATCGGTGTCTCTACAGTATGTTTCCATTATACACACCTCAAAATCGGTGTCAACTAAAGGCTGAATAAAACAAGGCGGGTGATGTTTTATCACTCCGCCTGTTTAAGTTTGGCTGTTGGGAGAAAGGGTTAAAGAAAATCGGCTCTTATCCACAGTACCCGGATCCACTTGATCTATCACCTCCAGTTCTTCGGCTAAAAGCCATTGAACCACAGTGTCTTGACCATTCTCAAACATCACCTGAACCCGGCTCCATGAACAGCACCGCCAGCCGAGCAATTCCGGTATGACCAACCCCTCCTTTCCAGTCAGCTTATGCCGCACTCGCGCGAAATCAAGTTCCGTAATTACCCCATTACGCGCCTCCTTTCGGTTAAGGTACTAATTAAATTCTATCACCAGCTAAATAGTCGCACAATATTTGATATAATAGACTTATGCACAAATTGTTTACCGACTATTTAAACTATTTAGAAATAGAGAAAAACCGCTCCAAAAAAACGGTAGAGAATTACAATCGCTATTTAAAAAGATTTTTTAATTGGTCCCAAGTAGCCAGTCCCGAGAAAATATCGGCCGACGTGGTGAGAAACTATCGGCTTTATCTAAACCGGGCCGCGCCGCCGCTAAAAAAAATCACCCAGGCCTATCATCTAATTGCTTTGAGAAATTTTTTAAAATATTTGGCTAAGCGCGATGTTAAAACTTTAACTGCCGACAAAATAGAACTGGGCAAAACTGGCGACAGGCATATAGACTTTTTAGAAAATGAAGAAATAGAGCGGCTTTTGGATTCCACCAATGGAAATTCAATCAAGACCTTGCGCGATAAAGCTTTGTTAGAACTTTTGTTTTCCACGGGCCTGCGCGTCTCTGAACTTTGTTCGTTAAACAGGGAATCGGTTAACTTAAAACGCGGCGAGTTTGCAGTGCGTGGCAAAGGCGATAAAATACGCGTGGTTTTTCTTTCCGAGCCCGCCCGCCGTTCTTTAGAAAACTATATTTCTAAAAGACAAGATATGGACGAGGCTTTATTTGTCAGAAACTCAAAGACCAAAGATATAAGATCCAAGATCCAAGACTTGAGAATAACTCCCCGAACTGTTCAAAGGATCGTAAAATACTACGCGGCCAAAGCCGGGATTGTAAAAGATATTCACCCGCACACATTGCGCCATAGTTTTGCTACCGACCTATTAAGAAACGGTGCAGATATACGTTCAGTCCAAGCAATGTTGGGCCACGCCAACATAACAACAACTCAAATTTATACGCATGTTACCGATACAGGCTTAAAAGAAATCCACAAAGCCTTTCATGCCAGGAGACGGAAAGAATAACTAAAAATTAAATTGTTTTATATTTTTAATTTTTTCCTCAATTATATATCCCTTACAATGCCCCAACACTCCTAAATATGAAGGCATGTTTTTCTCGTTTATTCTTTTTAACAGTCGCCTCTTTGTCTGTGTCCTCAAAACCCTATGATTCGGCAGAACCACATATCCCAAAAAATCTATACCTTGTGTATGTTTGCGAATAATAATTTTGTTTGGATGTAAGTGTAGTTTTAGTTTATCAACTAAAAAACTGTTTATATTTTCCGATAGTTCCAACAAGTATTGCGGATTACCATTTAAAATAACGAAGTCATCACAATAGCGGATATAATATCTTTCTTTTAAGTTGTGTTTAACAAACTGATCTAGCTCGTTAAGATAAATGTTGGCAAAAAGCTGGCTCGTTACATTGCCCAAGGGTAAGCCTTTAGGGAAACTTTTGATAATCACGTCTATAAGCCACATAGCATTATCGTCTTTAACTTTTGCTTGTATCAAACTAGCTAGAATATTTTGATCTATAGAATCAAAGAACTTTTTAATATCACATTTTAAAGCGAAAATTGTTTTGTTATTGTTCCAACTTAATTTGCGACAAAAAACTTCTAAACTGGTTACGGCTTTATGCGTACCCTTATCTATACGACAGGAATAAGAATCGAATATAAAATGTTTATCAAAAATCGGGTAAAGAATCCTGAATATCGCTTGATGTAAAACCCTGTCTCTAACACAAGCTTTATGTATATGCCTTAATTTGGGATCGGTTACATAAAAAGGAATATACTGGCCGTGTTTATATTTTTTATTTTTTAATTCGCTATGGAGTTGAAACAAATTATCTTCTAGGTTAAACTCAAATTCTTGAACATCTAAACGCCTTTTTTTGCCACGCTTAAATTCTCGCCAAGCTAAAAACAAGTTTCCTAAGCCAATAATCTTTTCAAAAATATTATGACCATTAAAGCCCCCCCCCGATAACGTCAACGTACCGATTGTTCATAAGATTTGTGAGTTGTATAAGCAAATATACGCTATTTCGGGGAAAATAAATAAAAAAGATAAATATGGGCTTTGGTTAAAAATTGAAAATACTTGTTTAGAAATTATTTATTTAACAACAAAAGCATCTCTAGCTAATAAAATTAATAAACTAATATTTTTGGAAT
>CAYJTN010000012.1:2519-14841 GCA_964373235.1 uncultured Candidatus Saccharibacteria bacterium | reverse complement strand
CTTTTGAGATCGATAGTGAACTAGTACCGTGAGGGAAAGGTGAAAAGCAGCCCGGGAGGGCGGTGAAATAGTACCTGAAATCAATTGCCTACAACGAATCAAAGCCCAACCGTGCTCCGCTTTCGCGGATCACTAAATTTAAAATTCAAAAGTCAAAAATCAAAATTATGGTATTAAATTTTGCTCGGCAAAATTTAATCCTCTATATTTTTGAGATTTAATTTTTAATTTTTTATTTTAGCGACGCGTAAGCGGAGCATGGCGGGTGATGGTGTGCCTCTTGGAGAATGAGCCAACGACTTTATGTACATCGCTTGCTTAAATCGCGTCAAACGCGACAAGGCACAGGGAAACCGAGTCTGAATAGGGCGAAATCGCACTTCACTATCGTTTCGTGCTTAATTTAAAAACTAAAAAATAAAATATAAAAAATAGGGAATAAAATTTTCTATAAGAAAATTTTATGATTCCTAACTTTTTACTTTTTAATTTTGAATTTTTAATTTGCACCGAGCGGTGGCGAGGTGCGTGTGGTGGTGTGCATAAGACCCGAAGCCAGAGCGAGCTACCCATGGTCAGGATGAAGCTCCCCGAAAGGAGAGTGGAGGTCCGTACTCACCAGTCGCGCAACACTGGGGGATGAACTGTGGGTAGAAGTGAAAAGCTTATCGAGCCTGGTAATAGCTGGTTCTCTTCGAAATAGCTTTAGGGCTAGCGCTTTGTAATTAGCCGTGGGGGTAGAGCACTGAATGGGGTGGGGTGGCGCAAGCTATCTATTCCAAACAAACTCCGAATACCACGGTGAGTATCAAGGCAGTTAGACTGTGGGGGCTAAGCTCCATAGTCGAGAGGAGAAGAATCCTGACCGCCATGTAAGGTCCCCAAGTTTAGGCTAAGTGGAAAAGGATGTGTTCTTCCTTAGACAGGTGGAAGGTTGGCTTAGAGGTAGCCATCCTTTAAAGAGTGTGTAACAACTCACCACTCTATTTACCCCGACCTTGCGTCGGGGGTATGGGAGAACGCGCCGAAGATTTAACGGGGCTAAGCCTAATACCGAACGTGCGGCTTAACGCTAACCTACGCAGAACGAACGCAGAACTACGCGGAATTTTTCCGCGTAAGTCAGCGTCAAGTCTGCGTTAGTCCGCGTTAGGGGTAGAAGAGCATTCCCAGCCGCTGCGAAGGCCGACCCGCGAGGGCGACTGGAGCGCTGGGAAGAGAGAATGTTGGCCCGAGTAACCGCAAATCCGATGAGAATTCGGATCGCCGAAAGCCTAAGGTTTCCTTGGCAATGTAAGTCAACCAAGGGTTAGCCGGTCCTAAGCGTGTTTCGCTCTCGCGGATCACTAAATTTAAAATTCAAAAGTCAAAATCAAAATTTTTGAGATTTAATTTTTAATTTTTCATTTTAGCGACGCGGGAGCGGAGCGCGCGATGGATAAAATGTTAATATTCATTTGCCGTTTGCAGTTTCGATGGGGTGACAAAGATGAGTACGCGGAGCGTATTATTGAATTTAACGTTTTAGTGTCAAAAATGGGTTCCTGGCAAATCCGGAGCCCTGCCTTCAATGGCGAATTGCAGGCGCTAAAAAAGATTTTCCCTCGGGAGAGTCAATTTCGCAGAGCCATCTTTCTAGAAAAGCCTCTAAGGTTAAACTGCAAATGTCCGTACTAAAACCGAAACAGGTAGGCACGTCGAGTAGACGAAGGCGAACGGGTGATTCCTCGTTAAGGAACTCGGCAAAAGAACGGCCGTAAGTTCGCAAGAAGGCCTGCCCGTCCGCATCACACTGCGTGTGATGCTTAATTCAAAATTAAAAAATAAAAAATCAAAAGTAAGGAATCGCTTTGCGATAATTTATATAAATAAATTTTGCGAAGCGAAATACCAAAGTTTTGACTTTTAAATTTTGATTTTTGAGTTTTAGCATCGCGCGAAGCGCGATGCGGATGGGCCGCAGCAAACGACCCCCTGGCAACTGTTTATCTAAAACACAGGTCCCTGCTAACTCGTAAGAGGATGTATAGGGGCTGACGCCTGTCCAGTGTCGGAATGT
This sequence comes from uncultured Candidatus Saccharibacteria bacterium, assembly GCA_964373235.1. Classification (GTDB taxonomy): domain Bacteria; phylum Patescibacteriota; class Minisyncoccia; order JACQLN01; family JACQLN01; genus JACQLN01. Next base: position 12,782 of record CAYJTN010000012.1, on the reverse strand, counting down.
TAACGGATAATGTCGTGCTTCGCTTACGAAGCACTAAAATTAAATATTAAAAATAAAAAATCAAAAATGTAAGTATCGCTTCGCGACGAATTTATATAAATCGCGAGCCAAGCGAGCTCCATATTTTTGACATTTGATATTTTATTTTTGATTTTAGCGAAGCGTGAGCGGAGCGCGGCTGTGTCCCGAAGCACCGATGAACGACGGCAGTAACTATAACTGTCTTAAAGTAGCGAAATACCTTGTCTGGTAAGTTCAGACGTGCATGAAAGGCGTAATGACTGGGGGACTGTCTCAACGAGGAGCCCGGTGAACGGGCAATTCCGGTAAAGATGCCGGGTACCTGCAGCAAGACGGAAAGACCCCGGGAGCTTTACTGCAGCTTGGTATTGCCTTAGCGATTTTTCTGCGCAGCATAGGCGGGAGACTTTGAAGTGCCGATTTCGGTCGGCATGGAGTCGCCAGTGAGATACCGCCCTTGAAGATTGTTAAGGCTAACCCCGCTCTAAACCAGCGGGAGACAGTGCCTGGCGGGCAGTTTAAGTGGGGCGCTTGCCTCCTAAAAAGTAACGGAGGCGTTTATTAAGGTCGGCTAGCGCCGGATGGAAATCGGCGCGATAGTGCAAACGCATAAGCCGGCTTGATTGCAAGGCCGAAGAGCCGCGCAAGCGCGAAAGCGGAAGTTAGTGAACCGATGCGCCATAATAGAAGGCGCAAAGATTATCTGATAAAAGTTACCCCGGGGATAACAGGCTGGTAGTGTCCAAGCGTCCATAGCGACGACACTGTTCGGCACCTCGATGTCGGCTCACCTTATCCTGGAGGTGGAGAAGCTTCCAAGGGTTGGGCTGTTCGCCCATGAAAAAGGTACGCGAGCTGGGTTCAAACCGTTTATGTGCTAATCGCACAATTAGATTGGCGCATGAACAGTTTGAGCCCAAGGCAGAAGACATCAAATAAAAAATAAAAAACACGGCGGCCTACAATAGTAATGTTGTAGCGCGAAGCTAACTAATATCGGTGAAATCCAGAACGGACAACACCGAGGGAAGTTAGGAGTTTCAGAACAACTCAGAAAACTCGGAAAATCGGATTGTCAGAAATTCGGAATATCGGATTTATTTTCTGATATTCTGGTTTGTCTGATTTATCTGGCATTCAGAGTCATTCAGAGTTTTTCTGGAAATCTTTAACCCCGTAGAGACCATATGTTAGCCATCCCGAGAGAAATCAAAGGATGAAGATATAGTCCAATCCACATAGGGATATGTGAAAAGATGCGTGAGACAGGTTGGTCCTTATCTGCTGCAGGCGTAGAGACTTGAGAGGAGTTCTTCCTAGTACGAGAGGACCGGAAGGAACGAACCTCCCGTGTATCGGTTGTGGCGTCAGCCGCAGTGCCGAGTAGCGGCGTTCGGACGGGATAAGCGCTGAAAGCATATAAGCGCGAAGCCTCCCTCAAGATTAGGTCTCATAGCTCCCTAGAAGATGACTAGGTTGATAGGCTCTAGGTGTAAGGCCCGTAAGGGTTTTAGCCGAGGAGTACTAATAGAGCGTTGTTTACGAAAGCACCAAGATCGCAATAATAGCTTTAGCTGTTAGCTTTCTAGTTTATTAGAAAGAATTTTTTAAAAAACTAAGAAGCTAATGAAGCTAGGAAGCTTGATGATTCTACCGTTTTACCCAGTAAGTGTCCGCGACATAAAGTCAGGACTACTGCTGGGGCATTATTCAGTTATTAGAGTTTTCCTCTGATTTAAGTTCGACTTCAATCAGAGGCAGGTTCCGTTTCAAAAATTTGGGTGTCTTGAGCGACGCGGTCCCACCTCTTCCCATTCCGAACAGAGAAGTGAAACGCGTCAGCGCCGATGGTACTTGGTCCTTGATGGCCCGGGAGAGTAGGTCGGTGCCCAATTTTTTGAAACGGAGTCATATTTACCCCGCCCTTGACTAATCAAGGGCGGGGTTTTAGCATAGTAGCCAATGTACCTTTCATGTTTTTTACCTTAACCTTTCAAGTAAGGAGTTGAGACGATGCCTTTAGGCGGAGCCGATAAAGTCCCGGCGCCGGTAGATCAAACGGTAGATAGTCGAGCCGATCACGCCGAGCCGGTTGACCGTTTCCCAAGTACCACGCAAGTGGGGCAAAGGTTGGAGGGTATGGGTCAAGAGTTGGAGGAAGTGGTCGGCCAGTTGTCAGCGGCTGTCGATTCCAAGATTATCGATGAAGATATTCGTTGGAAAATAGCTATGGAGGCTATAGCCGAAAATCGAAGAGCGATCATTCTTGTCGCCAGAAAAGTTATAGATCTCGCCAAAAACAATGGTATGACTTTGGCCAGTGACGCAGTTGAGCAGGTGGCAGATAAACGTGACAGAATAGAAAGACTAAAAAGAGAACCCGCCCAAATTCCGGAGCACGTGAGAACAGGGGGTCAGACTCCAACAGCTGTTGAAGCTGACGAGGTTGTTGACGATGGTGACCAAGCAGAGCCAGCTGCTGGCTCTGAAGCAGGTGCCCAAGCCGGAGAAGTTCAAGAAGGAGAAAAAGCAATATTGATAGACGAAGATGAGGTCAGTGAAAACGGTAGCCCTCCAAAGGGTGGCCGTGGGAGAGTGATGCGCGTGGCAAAAGCTGCTGGTGAAATTGCTGCTAGTGTTCTTCAGGTAGCTCGGCCTGTGGGAGGACGCTAAATGTGGCCTCCCAAGGAGACGCGGACTTAATAGCTCGGCTTGAAGAGAGCTCGGTAATTCTTGAGGGAGAACTTGAAAGGCTTAGTAAGGCGAAAATAAGAAAAAATACTGGGCCTAGGCTAGTTGTAGTACCCCAGTATGATGTCTGGAAGTTCAAGTGGGGTTCATGGTTCGGTATTTTTCTGGCGGGTATTTTGTTAGGTGTTTTGATAACTGTTGGTATCGTTTCTCTATCCGAATCTAGACACGAAACATCTGTGGTGCCGGTTTTGGCGGAGTCAGCTCCGACGCCCGCCCAAGGCGAGGTCGGGGTCCCGAGCTCCCCCGACGTTATGTTGGGGCTGGCCGACGTCGGGGTTGTTGTCAAATCTGATCCTATTGTCAGTTCAGTTCTTCACACAGAGCCGGCGGTTAATCAAAAAAAGGACGTTCCGCCGGCCAGTTCTTCCCAGAGCTTACTTCAAGATGTTGATAAAATGTTGGAAAGAACCAAACAGGGCCAATAGGCCTAAAACCCCAGTGTTTACTGGGGTTTTTATATCCCGTCCTCGGGTTTCAAGTGTGGGATTGACAAGCTGTATCGTTGTATAGTATACTTAAAACAGTACACTAGATCATAATTTAATTCCTTTTTAACCCTTGTTGAGGAGGTGTGTCATGGACTGGAAAGCTTGGAAAGCACGGAGCCTATTTGTCCTCACCGGCGGATGCGTTGGATTTGTAGCAATTTTCATACTGGGTAGTATATTCAACTTGGAGTACACCCTCTGGAAGTCGGTAGTGGCTATTCTCGTCGGCATGGCAACAGTACTGCTGCTCGAGTACGTGATTCAAAAAAAGCCGGAGGCCGGAATCGATGACGGTGACGAAGAAGGGGAGGACGATATTGTGGCCAGCGACCCGTCTTCCACTCCGAAGCCATCACCAGCTCCGGCCGCGACAGTAGTCGCGAGCCAGAGCAACGGCGATTTCAGCAAGTGGGCTATCGGCCTCGCGGTGGTCGCTCTCGTCGGTGTCGCAGTGTCCCTGTACTTCAGTCTGAATACCCGGAGCGAGGTGGGCGGTTTCCAGGAACAACTGGATGCCAAGGCTACTTCTGCTGCGGTATCCGATGAAGTGGCTTTCCTCAACGGCCTCATTGACGGCAGGGCTAATCAGTCTGATCTGGAAGAAACCAATCAGGCGGTGAGGAAACTCACCACTAAGATTGAGGAACTGAACACTCGGGTGAACAATGTCAAAGGTGTCGGTGATGACGCCTATCGGGTTGCCGTCAGTGCCAAAAAACTGGCCCAGACCATGGAGAGCCGATTGGTGCAGGCGAACGAGCTATCGTTAGCTCGGACCGAGTCGGCTGTGGGCAATATTCAGGAGAAGTTAGACGGACACGATAGGTTGATCGGCAGGTTGCAGACGCAGGATCATGGCACCGGTTTCCAGATTTACAATCTGGAAGTCCGGCAGGCTCACCAGGATTCCATGATTTCTGCCTTCCGGGCCGAGCTCGGGCTGTCCGATAGGGATATGGTCCGCTTGGCGGAAAAGATCAAAAAAGGAAAGGAGAAGAGAGAAGGAGAAAAGGCCGAGAAAAAGCGGCCCCTGAAGAAAAGGGCGCCGGCCATTCCTATTCAGTAGATCCATAAGTTCATTGTCCCCCGAGAATGCTATAGCGTTCTCGGGGGAATTTTTTGTTCAGCATTAAGTGTTGAACAGGCGTTCTTATCTGGAGTTGAGAACTTTTCTTACATTATGCAAATCAAAAAATTCTGTCTCGCCGCCGAAGAGGCCTTTTTTGCGCGTTAAAGGAATCTGCTGGCCGATTTCGCTCAATTGAGACATCTTCCACGCGCCGTTATTTTGCATCTGCACGTAAAATATTTCGCCGTTTCTGGTTTCCACCGGGAATATACTGGCCTTCAGCTCGGCTATTTGATCGGGCCGGCCATTTTCAAAGATTTTATTTAAGTCGCCGCTGGCTAATTTTTGCGTCCAGTGTTCCAGATTATTTTTAAACTGTTCCAAGGTGTAGGGCAGATTATTTTTCTCCAGCCCCGGCCACTCCTCGGCCCGACCTTCAAACAAGTGCACAAAGGCGTTTAGTTCTTGAGGTGAAAGGGCGACGGTGGAATCTTTTAGTTCGGGGTTTAGCAAATACTGTCTCACCAAACCCCAGCGCCCATTTTCGGAGGGTGTTTTGGCAAAAGCGTCTTTATATTGTTCCAAAGTTACGGATTTTGATCCGTCGGGTGTTGTTGGGGTTGTTTCTATCTTGGGCGCGGCGGGCGATTGTTCTTCTGGCGTGATTTCTTTTTGAGGCAGGGCTTGCGGTTCAATTTCTTTTCCGCCGGCGTCAACCATTTTTAAATGATATTTGCCGCCTTCCATTTCCACCACAACTTTATCGCCGGGGTTAACGAGCTCCGGCGTTTTGCCGTCGTGAGCCTCGGCATAGTCTTTCATTAACTCGGCGGTTTGTTTCTCGGCCCATTGGCCAAAGTCTTTATCCTTGTTAACGTCAAAACCCAGCTGATGTCGGTTTTGCATAAAAAGTTCCTTGGTGGATTTCCAAGCCGAATCCCCGCCGGGCTCAATGGTGTTTTCAAAATGTGAAGCTTTGATATCAACTGCGCCTCCCAGAGAAAATTCAGGGGTTTTTTGCTCGGCCGCTGGAGCAGGTTCAGCCGCTGGTTCCGATTGCGGCGGTGTTTCGGCTGATGGTTCGGGTGCTTGGGTTAATTCCAACTCTTCAACTCTTTTTTGGGCTTCTTCTCCTCTTGCTATTAAATAATCCTCTAAAGTTTTGCCCGTGCCGTTAACTTCCGTTTGGCCGTAAACATTATTTGTCCTTTCAAATTCCGCGAAGTCATCATTTTTTAAGGCTTCGCTCAAATAGTTGTTTATAATGGCTACTTCTTTGGTATCCAAACCATCTTTCGAATTTATACCCAAAACATTGTCCATATACGATTTTTCTTCGGGTGGGACGGGCGCTATGGTTTCCGCTTGTTCGCCCAAACCGCCGGCCAGATTCTCCCAGAGTTTTTCGGCTGAATATAATATGGTTTGCGCCACCATGCCCATAGTGAAGATTTTGGCCGCGCCCGAGACGTATTTTGCGGTCATGGCCAGAACATCGGCTTTACCTTGATCGGAAAGAACTCGGTCGAAGTCTTTCAGTTTTTCAGAATATTTGCCGGCGAGTTCCCTAGTTTTGGTTTCTTTCTCTTGGGGTGTTAGCGAGCTATCGGATTCTATTTCTTTTAATTTTCTTTCTAAATTGTTAACGGAGCCCTCAATATATTTTTTAAAAACCAGCTCCTGTATTTTGAAAACGAGGCCCGGCTCGCCGTCTTTTTTTAATCTTTCCACTATGCTGGCCAGTCTTTCCGGCAAGGCTTCAATTTCCAGATCTTTGGCGGTGACCTTTCCTTCGCCTTTTTCGGCCTCAACCTGTCGGTATAGTTTCCAAAATTCTTCGGCGGCGGCTTCGGCGTCTTCCATGCGCCGGCCGGTTTTTTCTAGAACAGCATTGCTTTTGAGGCGGGCTTCTTCCAGAAAACCAGCGCCGCGCGAGGCCATCTGGCCAATCATCATGGCGCCGCGAAGCGGCAGGGCGGCACTGTAACCAAGGATATCCCCAGCAATACGGCCGAATTTTATCGCTCCCGTGATAAGATAGGAGTATTGCGAAAACGTTTTTTTATCTTTGCCTTCGGCTATATCCTCCATTTTTTTTCTGGCGGCGGCCGAATCGCGGTAATATTCTTCTCTGATGGCGGAAAACACCAAACGGGCGGCGTTGTTGTTTTGAAATTTGGCTTCCAGCCAGCCAGCCCATTCGGCTATTTTTCCATTAACTCTCTCTTTGACAAAGAATCCGGCGTTGCCAAGACCGAGGCTGATCTTTTTCTTTACGGCTTCAGGTATTTTTTTTACATCTTCTATTGTTTCTACTTTGGCGATTTCCTTGGCGGCTTCTAAAATTTCTTTTGGAATCTCACCCTCGGCTGACTCTACCGGTTCTTTAGTAAGTTCGGGTTCTTTTGGCGGCGGCTCTGCCTCCGCCGGCGCGGCCGGAGAGGTAATATTTTCTTGTCCGGGTATGGGCGGCAATTCTCCCGCTCCGCCCCGTGGTTCTGGTGGAGGTTCTCCTTCTGGCTCCGGTCCTTTGTGGAAAAGATCATCAGCTTCACTTTTCTGTTCCTGTGAAGGTCCGCGCCCGGAAGGGGGAAACTGTTCTTGATTAACAGGCGCTTCTCTTTCGGCGTCCTCTTCCGCGCCCACGGCTTCGGCGATTCTTTTTCTCAATTCAACCACAGCGTCGTTAGCTTTTTCTCTAAATATCTTTTCGGCCGAAAGTCTATCTCTAAGCTGGGCCAGGGAGCTGGTTCGAGCCTCGTCTGGTCTGGCCCCGCTGTTATGTACTACTTGGTAGAAGTTAAAAGATTCATCAATCAATCTTTTGATTCTTTCCTCTTCGGTTTCTGTTTCTTGTCCAGCTTGTTGAAGTTCAACTGTTGGGGCGGGTGGTTGGGCTATTTCTTCTCCGAGATCCAGATCCATTTTTTCTGCTGGTTCTTTTTCTTCTCGTAGCCTTTGTTCTAGCTCTTGAGACACGCGGTCTATTTCTTGTGGTGATACTACTGGCAGATTTTCTGGCACCCAAAGTTCTTCCGAGATTATGTCAAAATTATTTTCTACTCTCTGCCAGAATCTTTCTATCACATCGTTGTTAATGAGTTCACCTCTGTCTTTTAAAACTTTAGCGCTCATTTCAAACTGATCGGTTTCTCTTAGCGCTTCTTGAATTTTCTCTATTTTTTCTGGGTTTAAATCTGGTTTTGTTAAAATTTCCCTCAATTTAGATTTTTGGTCGTTTAATCTTTCAGCTACTAGCGGCAGCTGTTCGTCTTGATATTCTTTTTGTTTTTCTTTAGATTCTGTTTCAATTCTTCCGGCTAATTCCTCGTCTCTTTTGCCTTGAACCATATAGCTTTTCTTTTCTTTGGGAGGTTGGGTTGAGGTAGGAAACTCGGTTTCTGTTGGAAGAACGGTTTTAGCTTCGGCAGTTGGTTTTTGTTCAATAGCTTGAGAAGCTTCGGAAAGCTTATTAGACAAAGCTTCACGTTCGGCTTCCAAAGAAGTTACTTCTGCTTCTGTAGGATTCTCTAGAGCCTTAATTTTTTCTAGCGTAGCTTCTAATTCTTTTTTAATTTGTTGTATTTCGGCGCTATTCTTGAAAGCAGGATCTTTTTCGGCCAAAGCCAAGGCTTTTAGATCATCCGATATTTTTGTTTCTAGCTGTCTTTTTAAATTTTCTTTAGCTATTTCTCTCATTCCCTCTAGAGTTTCTTGAGATAGGGCATCACCTAAGAAATTTTTAGATTTTTCCGCATTATTTTCTGCAGGCATTTTGTTTATAATTGCTAGTTTGTAATTGCTTTAATTATATCACGGGCCAAATATAATGCCATTGGAGTTTATTCGCCGATGCCGAATACTATGGGCGTAAGCCCGTAGATGAAGGCGAAGGAGAACCCTGCCCGTAAGGGCGGGGAGTTTCATGTACTAAATAGTTGTTTACACCTAATAGTTGATAGTTGTTTACACCTATTTTGTTGTGCACTGAGCATACGATCGTATGCTCAGGATACGTTTAGTATCTTGAATATCTTGCGCAGGTGTAATTCATTGTCCAGTTCTGTGGCCGTAACAATTCTGACATAGGGCCTAATCTCATAATACTCAATCAGATAATCAATTTCATCTTGGCAGGGATAGGGATGAACCAAAACGCTTTTTTGATATTCATAAAAGCCCATTCTTTTTAATGTTTCTCTTAAAACATCTCGGGCGGCTCTTTTCTTTTCGGGGATATCAAATATAACCAGACGCCACTTTTTGTCCCAGACCTTTGGCTTCTTTATAGCCATATTGTCTATGTTGAAGGTGATGGCTTTCTTCTTGCCTTTATCCGTTAAAACCATAGTTAAAGAACCATCGGGGTTTTCGTGTTCATGAACTAATTTTGATTTGTATAAAGCGTAGATTGCCTTTTCCAGAGAACGTTTGTTTATCTTTTGCCATTCATTTGGCACCTCTCTCAAAATTCGGAAGTATTGTTTAGGAGTTCTGGCGAGACTTAAACCGATGCCGGCGGTTAACAAGATTAGTGCCTTTTGTTGGACTGATCCCAGTCTATGAATTCTTTTACTTAGATTAGGCACGGTAAAATTAACTATGATTCAATTATACCATTTATACTATCTATCGTATCCTGAGCATACGATCGTATGCTCAGGATACGATAGACAATATACGATAGATAATAGACAATATACAATCGAATACAACGTCCAACAATAAAATAATACAATCAATAAAATAATACAATAAAATAATACAATGTGAGTAGTACAAAACCGCACTCAAACAGATATTGTAATGAATGGTGGGATTAGGCTGGTTCGTTTTTAAGTTTAAGCGGGAGTGGGAGTAGGTTCAGTTGTTAAGAAAAGCGGAGAGGGGCAGGCTGGTTTCGGATTCAACGACGCGGTTAATGGAGGCGGGGGTTAAGGAAAAAAGTTTGCGTTTGTTGATTTCTTCGTCTTTGGAGACGCCAAAAATCAAGCCGGCAAATTGGTTGGTGTATATATTCACCAAGATGCCGCCGGAAGAGCCCACCTGCGAGGATAACCCGGTGCTGGAAAGTATCAGGTCGCGGTCAAAATCGTTGACTATGGTTTCAGCCACAAAGAGGTTTAGATTTTTAAGCAGAGTTTCGTAGCCCAAAAGTTCCGAGGGGTAGCTAAAGGTTGAGAGGATTTGATTTGTTTCCGGATAGCTTTGGACATCAATTTCGTAATAGGGGAATGCTTCGGGCAGGGGCGTGGCGCCGGTGGGGCGGGAAAATTTCCAAAGGGAAACATCGTTGTCGGCTTGCTCTTGACGTGTGGCGGCACGGGAATAGGCCTGGGGGAACATGACTATTTTGGCGTAGCCGACATTGCGAGCGGGCGAGCCTTGGCGGATAACACATTCAAAATCTTTGTCGTGGCCCTCGGCCACGTGGGCGTTGGTTAAAATATGCCCCCCAGGGCTTATGATTACACCAGAAGCCACTCTAACTTGGCTGCCTTGCTGGCAGAAAAAATTGACCACCCGGGCCAAGGCTTTATTGTAAAGCTCCGCTTCGGGGAGCCTGACTTTGGGCTCGGCCGGCTCCGGCTTAATGTTTTTTAGGGTTTCGACGGTTTGATTCAGCTTGGTTTGAATTTGATTTAGTGTATTTTGATCAACGGCTGGTTGGGGTTTGGGCAGAGGGGTCACAAGGGGAGTAATGGGAGAAAGGGGTTTGGGTGCTGGTTTTGGTTCGGCCGGTGTGGTGGTGGTTGTTTCGGCTGGCAGGGATAAAGGGGTAGAAGGGGCTGAAATGGGAGGAATAGTATGGGGTTCGTCGGCAACGTTTTGACGGTAAACAAAAAACATAGCTGCGGCCGTGGTTATTAAAATATAGATTAAAAATCTCATTAGGATTTTTTGGAAAACGTCAGATTACTAATTTCTAAT
>CAYJTN010000012.1:0-2419 GCA_964373235.1 uncultured Candidatus Saccharibacteria bacterium | reverse complement strand
ATGAGAAATTTTATATACTACCTCAATCTACTACATTTTCATTTTTAAGGGAACGATGTTTTAATGGATCTATGTCTCAATACTATAACCCCAAAAGAACCCGCGGGCTGTTTGAGCCTGAAGCCAAAACGCCGTTTCGTTTGAGTCGCTCCAAGATAGATTTATTTTTAAACTGCCCGCGCTGTTTTTATTTAGATAGGCGTTTGGGCGTGGCCCAGCCGCCGGGTTATCCCTTTAGCTTAAACAGCGCCGTGGATAAACTTTTAAAAAAAGAGTTTGATGTCCACCGCGCCCAAGGCACCGCCCATCCGTTAATGAAAAACTATAATATAGAGGCCGTGCCGCTGGATCATCCGCGAATAGACGAATGGCGCGACGCTTTAAGTGGTGGTATTACATATTTACATCCAAAAACAAATTTATTTATAACCGGCGGCGTGGACGATGTCTGGGTCAACACCCAAGGCGAATTTATTATAGTAGATTACAAATCAACCGCCAAAGACGGCGAAGTTAGTTTGGACGCTGAATGGCAGATAGGCTACAAGCGGCAAGTGGAAATTTACCAGTGGCTTTTCAGGCAGAATAATTTTAAGGTTTCTAACACTGCTTATTTTGTTTACTGCAACGGCAACGCCGATGCCGCGGCTTTTGACGCCAAACTGGAGTTTGATATTTCGGTGTTGGCTTATCTGGGCCAGACTGGCTGGGTGGAGGGCGCGATTAAGGATTTGCATAAATGCTTGATGTCGGATTCTCTGCCGGAGCCGGGCGGGGATTGTGATTTTTGCAAATACAGGGCAGCAACCTCGGAGGTTGAAGTATAGTCCTATAGGACTTATAAGACCTATGTCGGGAATATTAAATCACGTAAAACATCTAGATTGGGTCTTGCTTGGCGCGGCGGCGCTGGTTTTTGTAATGGGTCTTTTGATTTTTTACGGCAGCGCCACGGATCACGATCTTTTTTGGCGACAGCTTTTGTTTGGGGGCATTGGCTTTGCTCTGATTATTATTCTAAGTTTTTTTGACTGGCGGATATTAAGGGAAAATTCTTTTTTGGTGCTGGCACTTTACGGCGCTGGTCTGGCGGCGCTTTTTCTTTTGTTCGCGGCAGGTGAAAAAACCAGAGGCGTTATCAGCTGGTTTAAGTTCGGCGCTTTTAACTTTGAGCCGGTGGAGCTGGTTAAAATAATTTTAGCGGTGGTCCTGGCCAAGTATTTATCTTCCCGTTTCATAGAACTTCATAAGTGGAAAAATATTTTGGTTTCCAGTCTTTATACCGCTCTGCCAGCTGGTTTGGTTTTAGCTCAGCCTGATCTGGGTTCGGCCGTAATCTTAGTGATTTTGTGGTTTGGCCTGATTTTGGTGGCGGGTATAAAAACTCGCCAGTTTTTATGGCTGATGCTGGCTCTCGCCGTGGCCTTAGGCCTGATGTGGAATTATGTTTTGGCGGATTATCAAAAAACCAGAATCACCAGTTTTCTTTATCCCGAAGCCGACCCCTTGGGCGGTTCTTATCAAAGCCGTCAATCTCTGATCGCCGTGGCTTCGGGCGGTTTTGGGGGCAAGGGCATTGGTCAAGGCACACAAATCAGGTTGGGTTTTTTGCCGGAGTACCAAACCGATTTTATTTTTGCCGCCATCGCCGAGGAGTTGGGCCTGGTCGGTGTTACAGTTTTACTGGTGGGCTGGTTTTTAATTTTTTTTAGGTTGTATCGCACTATGATAACCGCACCCGATAATTTTTCCAAACTTTTTATAGCCGGCCTCGCCATAATCTTAGGCGCCCACTTTGGTGTAAACATAGGCGCTAATTTAGGTTTTTTACCTATCACCGGTTTGCCTTTGCCTTTTGTTTCGCACGGCGGCTCCAGTTTGATAAGTTTAGCTATCGGCCTCGGTTTGGTGCAGGCCATTAGAGCCAGGATTCAACGCCGATCGTTTGGGACGGGGGAGGTCTTTGTAGACTAAATCAAAAATAAAAAACCAAAAATCAAAATTACATATTCAAAATAAAAAATATTTAGAGATAATCCCGACATGCGTCGGGATACCTGAATTTTGATATTTGATATTTAATTTTTAATATATCCCTTGTACCCCTCTCTTGACCCCGTTAAAAACTACGCCAGCGCTATGCGCGCCCGAAGGGCCTAGGGGGTGCTGTTTCTAACGGGGTTGACTCCGCTAAGGGTCTTGGCATATACTGGATATCAACGACTAATCTTGGGGCAAGCCAAGCCTTACAGGACGCTAACTGTTAAGGGTTATATAAATGAATTATTCGACTCTCGCGTTATTTAGCAGAGAGTAATATAGAGGCACACCTTAAGAAAACCTCAAAGGGTGAAGGGGTTTTTTGTGTCTATTTTTTGGTGTTTGCGGGTTTTTTTATAGGACCTGTAAGTCCTATAGG
>CAYJTN010000011.1:10787-15373 GCA_964373235.1 uncultured Candidatus Saccharibacteria bacterium | reverse complement strand
GGTTATGCCAAAGTGAATTTGGGCGGAGCGGGTTTCGGCTTTTACAACTTCCTCCCAGCGGGTTAAAAGCTCCTGGAAATTAGTGCCCTGATGTATGTCGTAGTGTAAAATCACTTTGTCTTCCGGCGTCAGTTTGGCCTCTTTTCGCATTTCATTTATATTGCGGATGAGTTCGCGCACCAGACCCTCTTCTTTGAGCTCGGCCGTGAGCTCGGTATCCAGAGACACCATATCTTTGACAACATTTCGGTCACTTAAAACTTTTTTCACATTGAGTTCTTCGACCACCACAAACAAAACGTCGCCAATTAAATTGTAATCAGTCGGCGAAACATACAAAGCGTTTAAAGGCTGACGCACGCGCAGGCCGGCTCGCGCCCGTTCGGCCAAGCCCAAAGCCACAATTTCGCGGGCTTTATCCATTATCTTCATGACATCCGACTTTTTAGCCGCCTTGGGCGGCTTGAGCCACTTCTCTAAATGCACTGATAACATTGAATGACGCTGACTGGACGCAGAATCTCGCTGAATATTTTCTGCGTTAATCCGCGTTGAAATCTGCGTTAATCCGCGTAATGACTGGTAGAGCCATTCCGCTATAAACGGCGTAAAAGGCGCGAGCAAAACCGAAAGCCGTTTTAGAGCTTGTACCAAAGTATTCTGCGCGGCCAGCTTTTCGCCATCCATATTTTGTTTTTGGAATTTGCGGCGGCTACGGCGAATGTACCAATTGGAGAGATCATCCACAAATTCCTCAACGGCCCGCGCCGCCGAAGTCACATCGTACTTTTCCAAAAAGTTGCCGGCCTCAAATTCTAAATTGTCCAAACGCGTCAAAATCCACTTGTCCAAAATATCGGGTTTAGCCGCCAGCGACTTAGACGGTTCAATATAATAAGTTTCTAAAAACAAAAAAGAGTTTATCAGGGTATCGGCGAAACGGCGTTTCTTGCTTTCTATGTCGCGCAGGCTAAAAAGTTTATTGTCACCCGGCGCGTTTACCGTGTAGAAATACCAGCGCATCATGTCAAAACCCGTTTTTTCGCCCACCAGCCACGGATCCACCATGTTGCCGCGCGATTTAGACATCTTCTCGCCTTTTTCGTCCAGCACATGGTTTAAGCTGACTACATTTTTATAGGGCGCACCCTCGCCCAAAGCGGTGGACACAGCCAAAAGCGTGTAAAACCAGCCGCGGGTTTGATCTATGGCTTCGCAAATATAGTCCGCCGGAAAATTGCTTGCCCCGAGTTTAATCGAGCGGTCGTTATCTAATTTTTGATTTTTGATATTTAATTTTTTATTTTGGGAAGCCCACGGCATCGCGCCCGAATCAAACCAAACATCGGCCAAATCTTTAACCCGCTTCATTTTTGAAGAACACTTGGAACATTTGAGGAACACATTATCAACATAAGGGCGATGCAGGTTTAAATTACCTTCTGCGTCGCGCGGCCAGTTGTTGATTTTTACAAAAGAAAATTCCGCCAGGTTTAAGGCTAGACCGGAATTTTTGGCCGCGTTTTGGTACAAAAGCTCAATTTCATCCTCGCCGTAGACACAATTGGAAATCTGCATCAAGAACAAAGGGTCCATATGGCTAACCACTGCCACATTTTTACCCATATGCCTTTTAGAAATATCGGCCATAAATTCGCGAACCCTTTTGGAAACATCAAGCCAAGATTCGCCCCCTAACGGCGCACGAACAAATTTGTCTTTAAAAGAATTAAAGCTAGCCCAGTATTCAGTCGCCGGCCGATTATTAAATTCGCCCGTGCTTAATTCGCGCAAACGTTCATCAAAAATAACCTCTTTAATTTTTAATTCGTCGGCCAAAATTTGAGCCGTCTCGCGGGCGCGCAATAAATCGGAAGCGTAAATTGCCACAACTTTTTCTTTGCCTAATTCTTTTTTTAGTTTTTTAGCCGATTCTTCCGCCTGATTTCTTCCGCGTTCAGTCAGCGGATTCAGCGTCTTTTCTGGATAAGCACTGCAAAAACCCTTAATGTTGGATTCAGCTTCACCATGGCGCATTAAAATCAAAGTGGCTGGAGTATCTGGACGATGTTGATTAAGCTCTTCCAAAGAACCAATTACGGTTTTATGTTCGCATTTTTGGCATTCCCACACCGGCAGCGGCGTGCCCCAATACCTTTCGCGGCTTATGGCCCAATCTTTAACTTCGCGTAGCCATTCGCCAAACCGGCCTTCTTTAATATGCTCCGGCACCCAATTAACTTTTTCGTTATTTTTAATTAAGTCGCCCCGCAAAGTCGACATTTTTATAAACCAACTTTCTTTGGCGTAATACAAAAGCGGAGATTTACAACGCCAACAAAAAGGATATTCATGCCTGTAATCAGTTTCGCTAAATAGCAAGTTTTGTTTTTTTAAATAAAACAAAATTGTTTTTTCGGTTATCGGGTCTTTCTTGTTGTCGCTCACAATGGCAAGCCCACCCACTACCGGCACCGATTTAACAAAAATTCCTTCGCGGTTAACGGTATGGAATTTAGGCAAGCTAAGCTTATTACCTAATTCAAAGTCGTCGGCACCATACATTACGGCGGTATGCACAATCCCCGTGCCCTCTGCGGTGCTCACAAAATCGGCCTTGTAAACTTTGTAAGAATTTTCGCTTTCTAATTCTTTAACAGCAAATAAAGGTTCGTAAGAAAGCTTGGTTAAGTCGCTCACTTTTAATTCTTTTATTATTTTATATTCGCGCTCAGCAAAAACTTTGGGGACTAGATCTTTCGCCAAAATATATTTTTCGCCGTTTGATTCAACTTCTATATATGCAATTTTTGGCCCAACCGCTAAAGCCACGTTCCCCGGTAAAGTCCAAGGCGTGGTGGTCCAAGCTAGCAGATAGGTGTCCTTTTGGCCCGCGACTTTAAACTTAACCATAACCGACCTATCGCTCACGGTTTCGTAGCCTTGCGCCACCTCGTGGCTGGACACCGGCGTGCCGCACCTAACACAAAACGGCACGATCTTATAGTCTTTCACCAGAAGATTTTTCTCCCAGATTCTTTTCATAAGGCTCCATAGGTTTTCAATATATTGTGGTTCGTAGGTTATGTACGGGTGTTTTAGATCCAGCCAAAAACCCATGCGCCGCGTCATCTTTTCCCATTCGTCTTTGTACTGCCAGACTGATTTTTGGCATTCCTGATTAAACCGGGCCACGCCATATTTCTCAACCTCCTTTTTGTTTTTTAAGCCCAGCTTTTTTTCAACTTCTATTTCCACCGGCAAACCGTGAGTATCCCAACCGGCGCGGCGCCAGACATAGCGGCCCTTCATAGTTTGAAAACGGCAGATAATATCCTTAAACGACCTGACCAAAACATGGTGCAGGCCCGGCTGGCCATTGGCTGTAGGCGGGCCTTCATAAAAAACAAAAGGCTGGCCAGCTTTAGTAGCTTCCAAAGTTTTTTCAAAAATTTTATTATCGTGCCAAAACTTTAAAATCTTTTCTTCTTCTTGGGGTAAGTTAACTTGGCGCATATGATGTTATAAAATTAGCGTAAATTTTAATTATAGTAAAGAAAAAACCCAGCTTAGCGCTGGGCTTTGTTTATATGTGGCCATCTATTCCTTAAAAAGAAGAAAACCTTTGAGTTTCTTTACAGTACTTTCACCTTCCAAAACTTCATAACCAATTTCTAAGGAAAATTTCACAACCTCATTTGGATCTACACCTCCAAGAACTGCAACTTCGGAATCAAAGAAAATTTGTAACTTGTGCGTGATTTTAGTTACAAGCTGCTGCAAACTCATATCTATAGCGCCCCAGAGATAATTTCCTGATTTAAAAAAACTTAAAAAATCAGGACCGCCACTGGGGAGACTTTCCAAAGAAAACAGTTCCAAAAGACTAACTTCCTGCTCCTTAAGATTACCATTCTTATCTGTTCTGAGAAGAACGATACTTAACTCCAAATAATTCTTGTTCATGGACCATTTAGACCATACCAAAAGACTGGTGCTTTTCGGCAGACTGATATTCCTAAGACACCTTACTTTGTTTCTAGGTAAATCCAAATATTCATTCTTTCTTATCAGCATGGCCAAATCTCCTTTTTTATGGGTTTAAAATGAACAATCTATGCGTGGATTTATTATATAATACTATAATAATCCTTGTCAATAATCGCTATTTATATTAAAATAACTGGGTGGAAGCCAAAATCAACAAAAAGGCGTTTTTTAATTATGAAATCCTAGAGAAATTCGAGGCGGGTTTGGTATTGCTCGGCTCGGAAGTTAAATCCATAAAAAATAATCACTACAGCCTGCAGGGCGCCTACGTAACTTTAAATGACGAAGAAGCCTGGCTGGTGCGCGCCACCATCGCCCCCTACCAGCCCAAAAACATGAGCGCGGCCTATAATCCCGAGCGCCCGCGCAAACTTTTACTAAATAAAAAAGAGCTGCGCTACCTGCAAGGCAAAAGCCAAGCCAAAGGCTTGACTATCGTGCCGCTTAAAGTCTATAATAAGCACGGCCAAATCAAGTTGGAAATTGCTCTGGCTAGAGGAAAAAGCAGGTCCGACAAGCGCGAAGTTCTTAAAAAA
>CAYJTN010000011.1:0-10687 GCA_964373235.1 uncultured Candidatus Saccharibacteria bacterium | reverse complement strand
AATTGCTCTGGCTAGAGGAAAAAGCAGGTCCGACAAGCGCGAAGTTCTTAAAAAAAGAATAACCGAGAGAGAAATCTCTAGGGATTTGAGAGAAAAAACATAATCCGAATTTTTGTAATTTGGGTTTTGTAATTTGGAATTTTATCGTATGGGGATGTTAGGCTTCGTCAAGAAACGTATCGCAGTGAATCCGAGGTTGAGGTTGACCACAAACTCATTAAACTGGTCAAAACAATAAGTGCAAACTTATTTAGCGCTAATAAACCAGCGTTCGCTGTAGCTTAAAACCTATAGCCATCGCCCTGTTTTCGCCCGAAGAGACAGTGCGCGGTGCCAACCTTTCGGGCCGCTCTTTCAAGTCAGGCGAACTTGAAAGCCAAGACAACGCCAAAAGTTTAACCTTTTTGACCGTTCTTCAAGGGTTAAACTTAAAATAAGAACGGTTAGGCTTCGTAAAGATTCTAGCGAGAAATTTTTTGCACGCGGGTTCAACTCCCGCCATCTCCACATAAAATTTTCACCGCATAAAAATTTTAGTAGTTAGTATTTTGTAATTAGTAATTAGGATAATAAGATTATTTAAATAATGAAAATTTTATTCCTAAGTACTAAATACTCACACTAAACACTTAGAATTTATTATATTCGACTAATACAATAACTTTGCGCATTAATCACCAAATCCGTGCCGAAAAATTAATAGTTATAGACGAGACCGGCCAAAGCTTGGGGGTTTTGAGTTTAGGCGAGGCCTTAAAGGCGGCCCAAGCCCGGGGCTTGGACTTAATAGAGGTTAACCCCGCGGCCAACCCGCCAGTTGCTAAAATCCTGGATTATGGTAAATTTGAATACCATCAGAGAAAAGCCGAACGCAAAAACAAGGCCACCCATAAAAAACAGGAGCTAAAGATAATCCGGGTCGGGCTTAAAACATCGGCTCATGATGTTGAAGTCAAGGCCGGTCAGGCCGGCAAGTTTTTGCAGAAAGGTAATAAAGTCAGGCTGGAAATATTCCTGCGCGGCCGGGAAAAAGCTCACCGCGATTTAGCTAGAGAGAAACTGCGGGAGTTCGAAAAAAAAGTGGCCGAACCCCACAAAATAGAGGGGCAGGCCGTAAGCACTCCTTCGGGCTGGTCGGTAACGATACATAAATAATGGCAAGTAAAACCAACAAGTCAATTTTAAAAAGATTCCGCGTCACCAAACGCGGAAAAGTTTTGCATAGAACCACCAACCAAAATCATTTTAGAGCCAAAAAATCCGGCAATAGAATAAGGGGTATTCGAAAACAATCGGCGTTGGCCAAACCAGACGTTAGAAATATCTTAGAGAAAATACCTTTTGCAATAATTTAGACATCTGAAACTATTTACTACTATCCACTTACTAATATCTACTTACTAATATCTACTTACTAATATGGCCCGAGTTAAGCGAGGCACAATCGCGTCTAAACGCAGAAAAAATTTATTAAAGCACGCCAAAGGCTTTAAGTGGGCGCGCAACACCCATTACCGCGCGGCCAAAGAAGCTTTGCTGCACGCTTGGAGCAAAGCTTATCACGACCGCAAAAAGAAAAAGGGCGACTTTAAGCAATTGTGGCAAATAAAGATTGGCGCGGCGGCCAGACAAAACGGCATCTCCTACAGCCAATTTATCCACGCGCTTAAAAAAGCTAACGTGGAATTAGATAGAAAAATCCTGGCTGACCTCGCCGAAAGCCATCCGGAAGTATTTGCCCAGATTGTTCAAAAAGTTAAAATTTAGCACGAGAATACGATCGTAGACTCATGCTAAATACGTCCATCCTACTTTTAGTTGTTACTATCGTTAACAAACTTCAGACGATCGTTAGAGCTTTGTTAACAATAATATATTTTCAAACCAACTCGATTTTTATTAACCCCAACTCCTTCACTCCGAAGGAGTTTTGCTTTGGCGGCAATACCTCCGCGGTTGTAGCCACCCAAAGCGCCGTCGGATCTGACCACGCGATGGCAGAAAATTTTAGGATCAAAGTTTCTTGACAAAATCATAGCCACACCTCGACTGGCCCGAGGCGAGCCAATAGCCATCGCGACTGATTTATATGTTGCCACCTTGCCCTTAGGAATTTTTTTAGTAAATTCGTAAACTTTTTCTTTGAATTCCATACTTAATTCAAAGACAAGTTTTAATTTTTGCAGCGAGTTTTGTTTGAGACACAGTCTGCGAAGGTGAGTTAACTCGCCAGAAAATTAAAACTTGCCGGAAACAATTGTACTTTACTTTTTTAAAAAAGCTAACATTTTATCCAAAGGTTGGGTGTTTATTATATCCTCTTTTCGAGCCCAACCGCGACGAGCTTGAGCAATACCCAGTTCCAAATATTTAAAATGATCCGTATGATGCGCATCAGAATCTATAGATAATTTTACACCTTCGGCTAAAGCCATTTTTATGTGTTCGTCTTTTAAATCTAATCTATCGGCATAGGCGTCTATTTCCAACACCGTGCCTGTTCTTTTGGCGGCTTTAATAATTTCTTCTATATCTATTTCGTAAGCCGGACGTTTATTAATAATTCGGCCAGTGGGATGGAATAAAATATCTACATTGGGGTTTTCCATGGCCTTTGTTATTCGTTTAGTTTGATCGGCTTTAGACAAATTAAACAACGAATGCACCGCCACGCCCACCACGTCTAATTTGGCTAAAGTTTTATCGTTTATATCTAATGAACCATCTTTTAGAATATTCACCTCCGCGCCACTCAAGATCCTGAAACCTGAAGCATGAAACCTGGAACTTTTGTTCAACTTGTCTATCTCGGCCATCTGACGCATCAACTTCTTTTCATCGGCCCCACCAGTCATAGTCAACGATTTAGTGTGATCGGTTATTAGAATATATTCCAAGCCTATTTTGCGCGCGGCTTCGGCCATTTCCTCTATAGAATTTTCGCCGTCTGTCCAATTGGTTTGGACCTGCAAGTCTCCTTTTAAATCGCTGTAATCAATAAGTTTTGGTAGCTTATTATTTTTAGCTAACTCTATTTCACCATTCATAGTTCTCATCTCTGGAGGAATAGAATCCATACCCAACGTGTTATAGATACTCTCTTCCGATTCTCCAGCAACAAAACCATCTTCATTTTTTAATTTTGAATTGTGTTTTTGATTTTTGAGATTTGATTTTTTAATTTTATACAAACCGTATTCATTTAATTTATAACCCTTATCTATAGCGATTTTTCTAATTTCTACATTATGATTTTTATCGCCGGTAAAATATTGAGCCGCCGCGCCAAAACTTTCGGGCGCCACCACGCGCAAATCTACTTCTAGACCATTTTTTAATTTAACCACGCTTTTGGTTTCGCCATGAGCTACAACTCGCCCAACTTCCGGCATTTTTATAAATAGATCCATAACTTCTTTGGGCCTATTTGAAGTTATTAAAATATCGGCGTCGCCTATAGTTTCTTGCATTCGGCGCGCCGAACCGCATAACAAAACCTTATCGGCATACTTACTTTTTTCTAAACGCGAAATAATTTGGCGAATTTCGGGTAAAACAAAACCTAACACATACCTGCCACTATGTTTTTTAATAAATTCTAAACCTTTTAAAATTTTCTCTTCCGACTTTTCACCAAAACCTTCTAAATCCCGAATCTTCCCCACCTTAGCCGCTTTTTCTAATTGCGCTAAAGTCTTAATGCCTAACTTCTTGTATAGCTTGTATACACCCTTCGGGCCAACACCTTCTACGCTGGTTAAACCTTCTACATCTACTGGAATTTTCTTTTTTAAAGCTAAGTGTTCTTTAATTTTTTTTGTCTTTATATATTCTTCTATCATTTCGGCCATGCTTTTGCCCACGCCCTGAACTTCTTCTAGGGCCTTAGTGCCGCCTTTTTTATAAATATCGGCTAAATCCTCGCCTAAGCTTTCGATGTTTTGGGCGGCGCGTTCAAAAGCTTGAGGCTTAAAAGCCACGCCCTGCATAGAAAGCAATATAGAAATCTCCTTAAATATTTTGCTGATTTCTTGATTGATCATAATTTATTTAATAGTAGCAACTTTGTGCCAAATAAAAAATGTCCAGCACACTAGGCGCTGGACAGTTGCGGAAGGACCGCCCTTTTTGGGTTTTAGTCAAGGTTTTATACCAACTTCTTCAAATAAATTATTTATCTCATTCTCCAAAATAACATTGTCGACAACCTCCGACCACGAATCTTCGGCCACCTGTGAATCTTTCTTATCAGAACCACACCTCCGACATTTCAACCTAAGTTCAAAATTATGCATACCACATTTACAAATCCGTTGATCTCCCCATAACATAAATTCCTCCTTTTTTTAAAGAACTACATGATTTATCTAAACTAAACCAACTTAAAAAATTCTTCTGTCGTTAATCTCGCATCAGAGATAATACCATGAAGCAACGACCTCTTAATTGTTCTTCTGGAATGTATCGGAACGACAGTTCGAGCCCCAGTCTGGAAATTTATCATGATCAAATGACTGCCTTTCTGGCGATCTTCAACAAACCCCGCCCTCCTCAAAGCTTTAACGACTCGCTTTGAAGTTAAAGCAGGAATTTTTGACATATTTTAACGAGACAAAAAAACCGGAACCTCAACTTTACCCTGAAAAGATTTGCCCTCTTGAGGAATAGACTCTCCATGCGCGACCAAGCTTTCTAAATAAAGCTCAATAGCTTCTCTTATATTTTTCTCGGTTTCTTCCAGGGTTCCGCCTTGAGTGTGACAACCCGGCAAAGTTGGTGCAAAAGCCACATAACCGCCTTCGGAAGCAGCTTCATAAAATACTGAATAAGAATGATTTTTTTTCTGTCCTTTTACCATTAACCATAAGATAACTCAATTCAATATCCTGGTCAAATAAAAAATGTCCAGCACACTAGGCGCTGGACAGTTGCGGAAGGACCGCCCTTTTTGGGTTTAGTTACTTACCATGACACGCCGCCAGTAAAACATCTTTGTGTTTCCTGGCAAAATCTCGGATCGCAACCTTGACCTTAGCACGATCAAAAACATTAGGATCCTCTGCTTGAACAACTTTTGCCTTTTTCGCTTTTTTACTTCTTTTACTTTTCATGACTCACCTCCCGAATAAAAGATGGATGACTCTGCGCAGAAGAGACGACACGGGAACGGTAACTGGTACCTCCTTAGATGGTGGGAGAACCATCTTCCACCATCGTCTGGAAGCTTCACGCACATCCATTGTCTGAACCCTTACTCCGTTGATGACAACGTCTTTCCATCCGCCATTCATAAGTTACTCCTTTTTAGATTTTATCTATTGCCTTCTCGATTTCTTCACTGGTGATTACTCTGCCCATGTCTATAAGTATATCCCCAGAAGAAATACACCCTGTCTCAAATTCAAGATAAAGCTTATGTCCTATCTTGGCCTCTATTGTCGCGTGCACCTCCTCCAGCGGCATCCTCCTGATTTCTTCTACAGTTAGACCCACTCTTTTTTTTTATCAATGCCGCCATCCTCTCGTCAATTATATGTGCCATCTACTAGTCTCTTTTTTTAAAGAACTACATGGCCAAAGCGTTTTTTAGCTCTTTCATTTCTAACTCCAAACGTCTAATTTGATACTCTTGTTTGACCAAGGTAACAAAATTTTCGAGCTTGTTTAATTTATCTAAATGGCAATTCAACTCGCGGAGTTCTGTATCTGTATCTGAAAATCTACCGACTGTAGTTTTCTTCTTGACCATGCCTTAAAAATACACCTGATTATATCGCCAGTCAAACAAGTTCAACTTGGTCAACAAAAAAGACCGAGCAGGTTTCCCCCTGCTCGGTTTACACACTGATTCAATTTTCCTCCTTCCAGAAAATAATTACCGTATTCTGAATGCTCTACGCTAATAGCCAATTTTGCAGAATGTTTTCTTAGAGTCTCAAGACCTATGCTTTTGAGGACTTTCATATTTCCCCCTTTTTTTAAAAGAACATTTTCAACAGTATTAATCCTTCGACTCGTAAATTCGCTCAGGGTATTTTAGCCTCTATTTGACAACCCGCCACAGGGCGGCGAGGTATTGATGGCTAAAATAGCAAATATACGCCCGGAAGTCTACTGGACTATTTTGCGATGGCGCTCCGGCATAACTTTGTGTTGATAGTGTTTCTGGGGTGCCAAGTGATTAATTAAACCTAAAAGCAAAAGCGAAGACAAAAGCGATATGGCACTGGCCGCTAGGAACAGGGTGGTAAAACCGTATTTATCGGCAATATAGCCGCCTAAAGCCGTGGCCCCCGCGGCGGCCAGGCCCACCGAAAAAACGCTATCCAAACTCCATTCAAAACTTATTCTCCACTTATCCACGTGCCGGGTAAAAATAGAATACCAAGCTGGCACTGCCCAGGCCATAATGAATCCGTAAAAACCTTGGATGATATAAAGATGCGCGGGCTTGGTGGCAAAAATATAAGCCAGGGGCACCAAAGCGCTTAAAAAATAACCCAAAAACAAAGCCCAAAAATCATCACGCTCGCCGTCGGTTTTGTCTAGAAAGCGCGCGATGGGCAATTGGACAATAGATTTAATCACCCAATATATAGCCGCGGCGAAACCGGCCACCTGGGCCGAGCCGCCTTCTATTTGGCTCGTCAGAAAAATAGCAAAGACTGGCCCAAAAGAAGCGAAAGCGGAATTATAAAAAAAATCGGCGACGACAATGGTTTTAATAACACGATTGATTCCACTAAACATATGTATAGTATAACAAAAAATCCGGCTAAATAACCGGAATCAGTTTGTTGGCTATTTCGCTCCTGCAAGGAGAGGCACTTACACCTCGCTCTTTATAATTTGACTGGGAACCTCCTTGAAGTCGCTCAACAGCAAATAAACTATGGCAGAGAGATTTCAAGGGTTGTTTGGGGTAACTGCGGCAAGCCAAAACCGGTAGCCGTGTCATCGCCCAGAACCCCAAGATCGTTGGCGATCATTTGCAAATTGTAACGAGTGCTGGTGGCTACGCCATGCCAAAGTTTAGCCGCTAAACCCGAAACATGCGGCGTGGCCATAGACGTGCCTGAAAGATACCGGTAACCGCTATCCAGCCAAGTGGATTCCACATTAACGCCAGGCGCGCCCAATTCAACCTCGCGATCTTCCACAATATAATCGCCATCGTTAACACCTCGGCTGGACCATTCCGGCACGGTTTTATCTTCAGCTATAGCGCCCACCGCCACCACGCTTTTGTAAGCCGCCGGCCAATCTATACTGCCTCTGTCGGGACCATCATTGCCAGCCGCGGCCACAATCAAAATATTTTTATTTACCGCGTTATCAACAGAATTCCGCAAAATAAAGCTTTCGGTGTTACCGCCCAAACTTAGGGAGGCTACGTTGGCCCCGCCGGCCGCGGCAAAATCAAGGGCCGCGGCAATATCATCCGCCCAGCAAGTGCCATCGTTGCGGCACACTTTATAAATTAAGAGATTGGCCTCGCTGGCCACGCCCCAGATACCCAAACCGTCAAAACCGCCATCGGCCGCGATAGTGCCCGCCACGTGCGTGCCATGGCCATGTTTATCTTCGCAGGCCGAGCGCGGCACCGGGCCGCGGGTAAAATCTTTGCAATCTTTAACGCGATTTATTAAATCGGCGTGCCTGATGTTAGCCCCTGTGTCCAAAACCGCCACGTTCACACCCTTGCCGCCCTCGGTAGTTGTGATGGCCTTGTCATTATAAATTTCCTTAACGCCCCAAGTTAAAGGCGTGGTGGGGAAAACAGTTCTGGTTTTAACTTTTAAAGACTCCCTCTCCTGAATCAAACTCACTGCCTCCGAAACCACGCTAGCCGCCGGCGCCACCGCTTCGGCCACGTTAACCGGACTGACTTTATACAACGGCACAGACATCACTTCCACTTTAAAAATTTTTTCCAAGGTCCAGACCTCGCCCGTAGTTAAATCGGACGTAAAACCTTTTTCAAATTCGTGCTGAACGCCAAAAAGAGATTTCACCAGATAATTTTTGGATCCAATAAAATAACGGCCACCTTCAAAACCCGTCTTGCCGGCCGCTTGGACCATTATGGGACTCACAGCCAGAAAAACAGCCAGAAAGGCCGTTAAAATAACAAAAAACCTAGATGTGGGTTTTTTATACATTAAAACTTAGTTGTAAGTCAATTATACTCTCTCCAGAATCCAAAAGTCAACCTTGGATCTTGATATTAAAATAGACGCCTAAAAAGCCATTTTATTACTAAAATTCAACTGCTTATCCACACCAATCCTGTTAGAAAAGGCTAGATTGAGAGTCCTCTGACTTTTGGACCAAAGCTGGCACGGCCAAGGGTTCGGATTGATAACTTTCACATTTTTCCAATATGGCCGGAATTTTTTTGAAGCTGACTTCCAGAGCTTCTAAATTTTGAGTGGACCTTAAAGCCGCGGCCGGATGGAACAATGGCACAATGAATCTGAAGCCCCTGCCTCCCACTTGCCCCGACCCTTGCGTCGGGGTTTTACCCCCTTGCTCCCATTTAAACACCCGACCTTGGTCGCGGCTGATTTTGGCCGTAGGTAAAAAAAAGTTCATGGCAAACCGCCCCAAAGGTGCTATGACCACAGGGTTTATGATTTCTATCTGGCGGGTGAGATACGGTTTATAAGCCTCAATTTCCTCCGGCAGAGGATCGCGGTTTTCGGGCGGGCGGCGCTTAACAATATTGGTGATATAAACATCTGCTCTCTGCCAACCTATTTTAGTTATTAGATTATTAAGCAGCTGGCCGGCCCGGCCCACGAAGGGCCGGCGCTGTTCATTTTCGTGAAAACCCGGCGCCTCACCAATAAATAACACGCGACAATCAACATCGCCTTCGCCAAAAACCAAGTTGGCCTCTCTTAGCGGCAGGGATTTATCATCAAGCATTTCCTGTTCTAATTGTTTTAACTGTTCAGTTTTACCCATATCAAAAATTAAAAATTAAATATCAAAAATACGTATAAAATATTACCAAATTTTTTATTTTTTATATTTTATTTTTGATTTAGTACACAAACTGGTATATCACTCCCGCTAAAAATATTAAAGCCACCAGAGCCAATATCGGCTTTGACAGGTTGAGCCGATACTCCGGCGCCCTATCGCCCCCTTTTCTCGCCCGACGCCATAGTATAATCAAAAGCAAACCCTCCAATCCGCCCAAAACCGCGCCGGTAAAAGCAAGTATGCTTATAAAATCATTATGGCCGTAAAAAAATAACCCCAAGGGCACGGCGGCGGTCAAAAACCGGCTTAAAAACTTAGGTAGGCCGAAATCCAGCATGAAAGAATTTTTAATATTGAGGCCAATAGTAAAAAAAGAAGTTATCACCGCCAAAAAACCTATCAGCGCCCCGTATTTAACAAAAGTCGAACCCAGAATGGGCGCGAGCCCGGCTAGGGCCTCGGGCGAGGTTTGGCTGCCGCTTACGCCCAAAACCGCCGTGACAAAAACAGCATAAACTAAAACCGGAATCAAAGTGCCCAAAATTATAACCGATTTTAAAACCCGTCCCCGCCGGCCGGCCAAAAAATTCCTAATCTCTGGAATGGCCGAACCCCCGGCTAAAGCAAACAGGATAACACCGTAAGGCAAAAAATAATCACCGGTTGGTTTCAACAAAGAAAAGTTGGCAGTTTCGGCAAATCTAAAACCATAGCTGGCCAAACCCAAAATCAAGCCTACGAGCAATGTCGTTAGCGCCGCTTCCAAAAAACCGGCCAGTTTTAAACCCTTAAACACCACGCCAAAACCAAAAACGGCCACCAGCATAACTCCGGCGGTTGAAGACATATTCCACCAGCCACCCAACATCACCCTTAAAAATTCTCCGCCTATTAAAAGATAAGCCAGCAGCGCCAGATACAACGTTACAAAAAAAATAACCGAGGCCGCAATTTTGCCTAAGCGGCCCAAGTAAACTTCAGCGTAGCCCACCAAGCGGTGCTGGGCTTTAGTTCTCAAAATAATCTCGCCGTATATTAAATGCGCCAGAGTTACGACCCCGCCTAAAACCACAAGATAAATTAAAGTTAAACCCCAGCCGCCTTGGGCGGCCACGTAAGGCAAACCAAACACACCCACGCCAATAATAGTACCGATCAATGTGGTTGCGGCCAAAAAAAATTGTTTCATCTAAGATTTAACGCGCCCGGCAGGCCACCGGGATAAAATTTTCTAAGACCCCAGAAAACCACCACGCCCCAGACAATCGCCGTAACTAAAACAACCCGGCCGTATTTTTTAAGACCGGGTTCGGTCAGATACAAAGAACCCACAATCAAACCCGAAAAAACCGGATTCAACACGGCTATGATCAGCCCGGCCCACAGCCATTTTTTGCTAAAAGATACTTGTTCATTCATAGGTCTATGGTACTACAAACTACAAGTGATCCGCAAAACTATCATGCCCCATCTGCCCAATATCAGTGATACCTAAATAAAAAAGAACCCTCGGTCTGCCTTTGGCAAACCGAGGGGAAAAGGGTTTAAGAGCTAAAGGTTTAAAGTAAAAAGGAAATGAGTGTTTAGGAATTGCTAGAGAACACCCGATAGCCATCATCCCACCCGAGCGGAAACTCAACCGAACGGGCGTGCACGAACCAGTCATCGTCCCAGTACGCGATCACCGCACGAAACG
>CAYJTN010000010.1:4356-15450 GCA_964373235.1 uncultured Candidatus Saccharibacteria bacterium | reverse complement strand
CTACACATTAATACACATTTCATTTTCATACACAATCAAAAGATATTGTTAACGTAACAGACGATCGTTTGTTATGTTAACATTGTGTTGGGTTTGAAAGTATTGTTAACAATCATTGCTCGATCGGACACTGGTTGTTAACAATAAAAAAGAACGGCAGTGTTGGCCGTTCCATAGAGATCGCTTTGTGGCGACTCTTTTTGATGTACTTGTATATACTCAACTTTCAATGATTTTCCCGTGCGGTTCAAATCTATGCTGAAGAAAACACACAACGTTTCCATGGGCATATATGGGATTGGCACCAAAGAGACTAGGGCCGATAAACGGTGCACCCTCCCAATAGTCGTTGCCTTGGATTTTAAACCTGACTTCCCCACCATCATCAATACAGGGCGTGAAAGCAACTGGGCGACGATATTTTACCTGGACATGCAGAACCGGTTCGTGACCAATACAAATCTCTTCGAGATCGATCCATTCTGCATTAGCGATATCCGTAGGTATGCCCACAGGACGGGGTTCTTTGCCAGCCAAATAATCTCTGTTACGAGATTCTACACAAGCAGTGCAAAACTTGCCCACTGAGCCGATCGGAACAAGCGGACCCCAATGTTTGAAGCCTAGTTGACCCAAACATGGATTACAACAATCACTACATCTTTCGTTTATTTCAAAGGTACCTCTTTCTGTATCGGACATGACAGCCTCCTTTTTAGAGTTTTTAAGAACAGATTTAATATCAGAGTAATCCAATTAACCTGCTGGGTCAAGCTAGACGCTTTGGAGTTTCAATGACAACAAATGCGAGATGCCATCCTTCATGGAAACGCCGTACAAAGCATCGGCGGCGCGCATGGTTTCGCGGTTGTGAGTGATTATTATAAACTGCGTATCGCGGGAAAGCTCTTTAACCAAGCGCACGAACTTTTGGGTGTTGGGTTCGTCCAAGGCCGCGTCAATTTCGTCCAGCACCATCACCGGCGGCTTGCGGATACTGGCGAGAGCAAATAAAAGCGCGATGGAAGTTAAAGTCCTCTCACCGCCCGAAAGCGTGCTTAGATTTTTTACTTTTTTATCGGGCAACTCCATTTTAATTTCCACCCCGCTTGTTTCTTCTTCATCAATATCTTCTTCTTGATTCCTGATTCCTAATTCCTTATTCATAATTCTAGCTTGAGCCAGTGAAGCTTTCCCGCCGCCAAAAATCAATCTAAAATAGCCGCCAAAAACATGACTCATCTCGGCCAGAGTGGTGCGATAACTCGCGCTGATTTGTTTTTCTAAATTTTTAACCAAACCCTCCAGCGAAGTTAAGGCGGCGGCTAGGTCTTCCGATTCTTTATTTAAAAAATCAAAACGTTCACTCATGCCTTGGTATTCCTGCGCCACTTTTTCGTCTATGGCACCCACTTCCTCCAATTTCTTTTTTAATTTAAAAACTTTATCCTCTAAAACCGCCTCGGTTTCAACCACGTTTGACGTGGCTAAAACTGCTTTGGTAGCCGGCGCCGAGCCGATAATATCGGCCAAAGTAACCACACCTATAGCCAAAAGATCCTGATTGAACTTGGCTTGATGCAACTTTACTTTCTCCTCCTCTATTTCTATTTGCCTCAAAACGTTCTCCAGATCATAGAGTTCTGATTCTTTTTCCCGATAGGATTTTTCCTTAGCCAAAGAGACCTGGCGTTCCTCCATAAAAGCTTTTTCCTTATCAGCCCGAACCAGTCTGGCCTCACGCAGTTTTTTCTGCGTTTCATGCTGGACTGTCAAAAGCTTTTCCAAACCCTGCTTGAGCAGGGGTATGGTATTGGCCTGGCCGGCAGGATCAATGCCTTGTTCTATGGTTTTCAATAAATCCTGCAACACCACAGCCACGCTGGCCATTAAAGCGCGCAAAGATTCCACGTCTAAACCCTTAAAATCAACGTTAAGTTTGGTAACCAACTTGCCGATCTCGCCTTTTAGATATTCCACACTCACCGGCCAGCGCTGTTTTTCTTTTTCTTCTTCCAAACTTATTTTGCCTTCGCTAGATATGATTTCTCTAGCCAGCTGATTTTCTTCACTTTCCAGTTTTCTAATCTCGACGGTCAAGTTGGCAACCTCGGAATTCAAGGCGGTTTTTTTATCCCAAGAAAAAATATCTTCTCTTAGTTTTTTAACTTCCGCCACCAAGGGCCTATGAACTTGCTTGGCCTCCCTTTTCTTTTCGGAAATTTTACTTTCCCAGGCGAGAACATTTTGATATTTGAGACCAAACAGTCCGCTAGCAACAATTTTAAGCTCTTTTAAATATTCTTCCTTTTTTCCCAGTTTGTCTTTTTCTCTTTTTAAAATCCGAAGCTGGGGCTTGAGCTCGGCCAAAATAGCCCGCACCTTTTCCAGATTCTCGCCGGTATGTTTTAAACGTAAAGCGGCCTGATATTTTTTATCTTGATATTCTTTAACCCCGGCGGCTTCTTCTATAAAGCCCCTAAACTCCTGCGGCGACAAACTCAACAGCTTGTCCGACATCCCTTGCGAAATAACCCTAAAAGAACTATCGCCCACCCGCGATTTAGCTAAAAACTCTTCCATATCGGCCAGACGAATCTTCCGGCTATTAAGCACATACGAATTCTCGCCGCTTTTACTTACTTCTCTTTCTATTACGGCTTCACTTAATCCCAACGGACTATTGGCTTCGCCACTCATATCAAAATGCATGGCTACGTTAGCCCGCGCCAGCGAACCTCGGCTGGCCGAACCGTAAAAAATCAAATCCTCGCCTTTCTTGCCCCGCAGATTCTTAAAACTTTGCTCGGCCAAAGCCCAACGAATAGCGTCCACCACGTTAGATTTACCCGAACCATTCGGCCCAGCTACCACCGTGATGCCTTTAGGGAAATCTAAAACAGTCTTTTTAGCAAAAGACTTGAATCCCGATATTTGCAGTGATTTGAGATACATAATACAGATATTATTTTACCATAAATAAAAATCCCGAGCGCATTTTACACTCGGGATTATCTCATATCGAGGGTCACTAGTTCTCTACGATTTTGTAAGGAACTCCGGCTTTATCGAGTAGACTTTAGATGTTCTGACCCTACTATATATAAGTATTCTTACCCACCACGCCTATCTGACCATTGTATAGTAAAACAGCAAAGCCTTCAGTAGCATACTCTGACTCAAACCGGATACGATGCCCTTCATCTAAAACATTTAGTAGCCGTGCTCGTAAGTTTCTATTCATTTTTCCTCTCATTTTTCCTCCCTATTTTTAAAAGAACTTCTCTATCGAAGTTCCGCTTCGATAGATTATAAGAATCCTCTGGCCTAACAAGCTAATGAAGCTAACACCTAAAAGCTATTTCTCCAGCGCAGCTTCGGCGGCTTTTTGTTCGGCTTCTTGTTTGGAAGCCCCCTCGCCTTGGCCGGCCATTTCGTCTCCCAAAAAAACTCCCACCGTAAAAACCTTGTCGTGATCGGGCCCATTTTCGCTCAGCATCCGGTAAGTGGGCGTGAGGCCGAATTTTTCCTGGGATTGTTCCTGAAACAAACTTTTGGCGTCTTTGTATAGCTTATTTTTGATTATCCTTTCCAAGTCCGAGATAATATTCTTTTTCACAAACTTGGCCGCGGCTTCAAAACCATGGTCCAAATAAACAGCGCCAATAATAGCCTCCATGGTATTAGCTAAAATAACCTGCCGCGCCCGGCCGGTATCTTTGGTTTCACCGCGCGACAGCAGCAAAAAACCGTTGGCACCCAGATTACTCGCTACCTCGCTCAGATTTTGATAGTTAACCAAAGCGGCGCGCCAATTGGTTAAATCGCCTTCGGGATTGGGGTAATTTTTGTAAAGATGTTCGGTTACGGCTAACTCCAAAACCGCGTCGCCTAAAAATTCCAAGCGTTCGTTGTTTTCAAAACCAGATTCCGGATTTTCGTTTAGCCAGGAGCGATGAATTAAGGCCTGCTTTAAAAGATTTTTATCCTTAAAAACAACCCCCAATCTATTCTCCAATTTTTTAAAATCGTTCATCTACTTTTTAAATTCTAAGCACGAAATCCGAAACAATATCTAAGCACTGAATTCTAATTTGTAATTTTGAACATTGTAATTTGTTTCGAATTTCGGATTTAGTGCTTCGGATTTATGATCTTTATTTCTCATCGTCAGTTCTTTCCACTGTTTCTCCATCAGCCAGTGTTTTTTTCGGTTTAGAGGCATCATCTTTCAGTGGTTCGCCGATTTCGCGGTAGATAGTGCCCAAAACACCGTTCACAAACTTGCCCGAAGATTCGCCGCCAAAAGATT
Source organism: uncultured Candidatus Saccharibacteria bacterium (assembly GCA_964373235.1). GTDB lineage: Bacteria > Patescibacteriota > Minisyncoccia > JACQLN01 > JACQLN01 > JACQLN01. The sequence continues at coordinate 11,138 of CAYJTN010000010.1, read as the reverse complement.
TGGCCAGTTCAATAGCTTCGTTAATGGCCACCTTGGGCGGCACTTCTTTGTAATCGCCAAACAAAAGTTCGTAAATGCCTAGCCTCAAAACATTTCTATCCACCATAGCGATTTGTTCAATGGGCCATTCGGGCGCGGCTTTGGCGATAATTTGGTTTATCTTAGCCAAATTGGAAAGAGCGCCATTAACCAGCTGGCGAATAAAGGTGTCATCCTCCATACCCGGGCCAAATTCCTTCATATTCTGGGTAATGTAGGTATCGATGTTATCGGTGTCCTCGCCACGGAAATCCCATTCATACAAACTCTGCATAGCGATGGAACGAGAGAGGTGCCTGTTAGCCATAATTCAAAAAACAAACTTCAAAATTCTAATATCTAAATACTAAATCCCGATTATATCGAGGATCCTCGACAAAGTCGGGACAATATCCAAACCCCAAATTACAAATTCTAAACTGTTTGAAATTTGAGTTTTGAACATTAGAATTTGTTTAGAGTTTAGTATTTAGTGCTTAGGATTTTACGACTTTTTCTTAGCTTTTTTCTTATCAGCTTTGACCACCATATCTATTACCTGTCTGCCTTTATACGAACCGCAATTGGAACACAAAACATGCGGCAAAATCGGCGTGCCACATTTAGCGCAAGCCGCCAAACTTTTCTTTTTTAAGGACAGATGGCTGCGCCGATGGCCCTGTTTTGATTTTGTGCGACGATATCTGGGAACACCCATAAAAATTAGTAATTAGTTTTTAGTAATTAGGAAGAGAAAGATCTAAACCTAAATCTAAATACTAACTACTCACACTAAATACGACCCTAATACTCTACCAAAAACTTCACTTACAGGCAAACCCAGCCGTTCCTAGACTAAATCACCGGCAAGATGTATAATTTTACAGACCATTAAAAGTAGCCAGCCCTTTGACAATAAAAACAGGAGAAAAAATGGACCGAACAGCTGCCATTAAGAACGTAGTGGGGCGTTTTATAGTTCCTTATGTTATAGGCGATGCTCACCCCAGGATGAAAAAATACGCCCGACCCATGAAAGAAATCTGGCTATATTTGAAATCATGCCTGTACGAGCCCGGCTCGCAAGGCTGGCGGAGAAACTTAGACAAAACGAGCGCTGCGGTAACATCGCCCGAAACCCTGATCGATAATATTACAAATTTTTTAACAAGTAGCTCGTCGGAAAGGATTGTGGCCCTGGCCTTCATAACTAATCATCTGGCCAAAAGAAAACAATGGACTCATTCTGAACGCACCAGACTTTATAGGTTCAAAGACTGTTTTGTCAACGTGGCCATTCTGGATTTTGGCTGGCAAGAAAAAATAGGCCGATCTACCCAGAATTGTTTTAATAAAGAGGACGCGCCGATTTTGCTTATTGATCAAAGCCATGACCACCGCCATCTAATCCTCACTTTCTTAATCAAAGATCATCCCCAACTCGACCCGTCCTACCATTTACCTGCTTTAGCCGCCAAACCGGGTTCAGCCATAGGTTTGCATCTGCCTCTGGGCCAGTTAAGCCGCGAGGCCGCGGCTGTGCTAGAAAAACTATTTGATCCAGAACTGGTGGCAACCCAGCCCTGGCCTAAGTCTTGAGCCGCTTACGATTTAATCGGAGCGGCTTTTTTAATTTTTTCTTTCAAAGAAAAAATTCCTCTGATATACTTCTGGATGAATATGGCCAACAAATTTATCCATCTCCACCCCGGTAGTAGAACCTCGCTTTGCTCAGTTCACTACGGAGCAGGTACTCACTCCTTATGATAAATAAATTCATACACTTACACGTTCATTCTCATTACAGTCTACTGGATGGCTTGGGCAAGATTGATGATTTGGTGAAAAGGGCCAAAGAATTGGATATGGACGCTTTGGCGCTGACGGATCACGGAGCTATGTACGGCGCCATTGAGTTCTACAAAACTGCCCAGAAGACCGGCCTCAAACCCATAATCGGTTGTGAGTTTTATGTCGCCCGCGACAGCCGGCGTAACAAACGCGCCAACATAGATGACAAACGCTATCACTTAACGGTGCTGGCCCAAAATAACGAGGGCTACAAAAATTTAATTAAGCTTGTAACCAAGGCCCATCTGGAAGGTTTTTATTACAAACCGCGCGTGGATAAAGAACTTCTGCGCGAACATTCCAAAGGCTTGATTGTGCTGTCGGGTTGTTTTCAAAGCGAAATTGCCAAGGCTGTGCAGACGCGCCAAGTGGATGAGGCTGAATTATTGATCCGTGAATATCAGGAAATTTTCGGCCAAGACAATTTTTATTTGGAAATAATGCCCCATAATTCTAACGGCGAACTAGAGTCCATCCACCAAACCTTTAACTATCTCTCCCAAAAAACCGGCGCGCCGCTGGTGGCCACCAACGATGTGCACTATGTTAAACCCGAGGACGCCGAGGCGCAGGATATTTTAATTTCGGTCGGCACCGGCACGCATGTTAAAGACCAGGATCGTTTAAGTTTGCGCCAGTACAATCTTTCTATGCGGAGCGGCGAAGAAATGGCTTCACTTCTAGGACACTATCCGGACGCGCTAGAAAGAACAGCCGAAATCGCAAGTCGCGTAAACATAAACCTGGAACTGGGGAACTGGACTTTCCCCGATTTTAAATTGCCCGACGGCGCCACGGCCGATGGTGAACTACGGCGCTTGGCCGAAGCCGGTTTTTCGCGCCGCAATTTGGAACGCTCGCCTTTATATCTGGACCGGCTAAACTACGAACTGGGCATTATAGAAAAAAAAGGTTACGCGCCTTACTTTTTGGTAGTGGCCGATCTTTTGCGGTTTGCTCACGAAAATGGAATTTTAACCAACATCAGGGGTTCGGTGGCCGGTTCACTCGCAACTTATCTCACTGGGATTACCAAAATAAATCCGATTGACTATAAAATCCATTTTGAAAGATTTTTGAATCCCGAACGGCCTTCGGCGCCGGATATAGACATGGACTTTGCCGATAACCGCCGCGACGAGGTGATTCAATACACCATCAAAAAGTATGGCGCAGATAAAGTGGCTCAAGTCGGCACCTTCGGGACTATGATGGCCCGCGCCGCCGTGCGCGATGTCGCCCGGGCTTTGGGGCATCCCTACTCTATTGGTGATAATATTGCCAAACTTATTCCTTTGGGCTCGCAGGGTTTTCCCATGACCATAGATCAGGCTCTAAAAATCACGCCTGAACTCGCCCAAATGTACGAAACCGACGCCACCGTGGCCGAAGTGATAAACCAAGCTAAAAAAATGGAGGGTTGCGCGCGCCATATTTCGGTTCACGCCGCGGGCGTGGTGATCGCGCCCCAACCCCTCACTGATTTTGTGCCCCTGCAGTTAGATCCTAAAGGCGGCCGGATAATAACCCAATACGACATGCACGCCGTGGAAGATGTCGGCTTATTAAAATTTGATTTTCTCGGCATACGCAACCTTTCCATTTTGGAAAACACAGTCAAATTGGCTAAAGAACACCGTGGTGTGGCTGTGGACATAGAGAATATTCCTTTAGACGATAAAAAATCTTTTCAAATTTTATCCAAAGGGGAAACCGCCGGGCTTTTCCAGCTAAACGGCGCTGGCATGACCAAGTATTTAAAAGATTTAAAACCCACCACCATCCACGACATTAACGCTATGGTGGCCTTGTACCGGCCGGGACCGCTGGAATCCATTCCCAAGTATATTGAAAGAAAACATAATCCCCGCTTGGTGGAATATTTTGATCCGCGTATGAAAGACATTTTGGACCAATCCTACGGCATTTTAACCTATCAGGACGATGTCTTGATGGTGGCCATCAAACTGGCTGGTTACAGCTGGCTGGAAGCCGATAAACTGCGCAAAGCCATGGGCAAAAAAATTCCCAAAGAAATGGCCGAGCAAAAATCCAAGTTCACCGAAGGCTGTGTTAAAAATGGTATGACCGACAAAAAGGCCGATCAGCTTTGGAAGCTAATAGAACCCTTCGCCGCCTACGGCTTTAACAAAGCTCACGCGGCTAGCTACGGCCGCGTGGCTTACCAAACCGCCTACGCCAAAGCCAACTTCCCGGCCGAATTTATGACGGCGGTGCTAACGGCCGAATCGGGCGACATAGAAAAAATCTCCGAGATCATAACCGAGTGCCACAGAATGAATATCCCTGTTCTGCCGCCGGATGTTAACGAAAGCCACGGCAAGTTTACCGTAATTAAAAGTCCGGATCACAAAAGCGACCGTATCCGATTTGGGCTGGAGTCTATTAAGAATGTGGGTATAAATGTGGTGGCGGCTATTATTGAAGCCAGAGAGAAAAATGACCGGTTTAAATCCTTGTCCGACTTCATTGAACGAATCTATCACAAAGACTTAAACAAAAAATCTTTGGAAGCTTTGGCCAAAGCGGGTGCCTTGGATAGCTTGGGCGAGCGCAACCAGATTTTGGAAAATATGGATTACCTGCTTACTTTTTCCAAAGAAATAAAACAGGCGCGCTCGTTAAATCAGTCCAGTATTTTCGATGGCTTGGTAGATTCGGCTCCAAGCCTAAGACTAAAACCGGCCGCTCCGGCCGACCCGGCCACCCGACTGGCTTGGGAAAAAGAATTGCTGGGGCTTTATGTCAGCTCGCATCCCCTAGCACCTTACAGAGAGATCTTAGAAAAAAAAGCCCAGCCCATCAAAAATCTTTCGGCCTCGTCCTTGACTGTAACCGTGGGCGGAATCATAAATAACTACAGAAAAATAGTCACCAAAACCGGCCAGCCCATGGTTTTTGCCCAACTCGCCGATTTTTCCGGCGAAATTGAAGTTGTGGTTTTTCCGGATACTTACGCCCAAAAACCTGAAATCTGGGAAATGGATAAAATAACGTTAATAAAAGGCCAGGTGCAAATTAGAGACAACTCGTTAAAGCTAATCTGCAAAGATGTCTCTGAGTTAAAAATAAAATAGAAGTGGCTAGACTGCTTACTATAATTAATAAAAATAGAAAGGCCTTTGTTTTTGGCCTGTTTTTTATTTTAGTTTTTTCCATTTACGGAAAAACTACGGGCGGAGATTTTGTTTTTGATGATCGTTACGTGGCAACTAGCGGCGATACTTTCACATTAGGAAACTTTAGCAACATAATTACATCGCCCTACTGGAGTAAAGAATTTGGCCTATACCGCCCCATAACTTTAGTAAGTTATGCGGTAAACTATTCTATCTTTGGAACAAAGCCCCGGAGTTTCCATTTGGCCAATTTAATTTTATACGCTTGGACTTGTTGGTTAGTTTTTATTTTTATAAAAAAGTTAACCCAAAAAGAACTACTAGCTTTTTTAAGCGCGCTTATTTTTTTAGTTTTGCCCATACACTCCGAAGCTGTAGCTAATGTTATCGGACGTGCCGAAATATTAGCCCTGTTTTTTTCTTTGCTTTTTTTGCTAGAAATATTAAAAGAAAAACCAAAAACTTTACTGGCTGGCCTTTGGCTTTTAATGGCCCTAGGCAGTAAAGAAAACGCAGCTGTAGTTATTCCGCTTGGCTTAATATTATTTTTACAAAAAAATACTAATTTAAAGTATCAAGAGTATCTTTTAACATTTTGGGGTGCGTTAATTTATTTCGGCGCCCGACTCCAGGTTTTGGGCTGGAATTATTTTTCTAGCTTGGAAACAAGTCTAGTTGAAAACCCATTAAAATTTGAACCTCTTATTCCGCGAGCAGCCACCTCTTTTAAAATTCTGGCTGTATACTTACAAAAAATTTTTTGGCCGATTAATTTATGCTCCGATTATTCTTATAACCAAATTCCTGTGCTGAAAAATTTTGCAAATGTTTACTCTATAATTGGGCTCGCGATTTTTATAATGTTAACCGCATTCATTTTTATTTTTTGGCACCGCGCCCCCATAATTTCTTTCTCGGCCGCAATTTTTGTTTTTGGTTTTTTAATAACTAGCAATATATTTTTTACCACCGGCACCATCGCCGGCGAAAGATTAATGTATTACCCGTCGCTCGGACTGATTATTATTTTAGCCTGCCTTTTAACTCTGCTGACCAAAACAAGTATGTGGCCAAAGATATTAATCGCGACATTAACCTCGGCGGTTTTTATTTTTTACAGCTGGCAAAGCCATGTTCGATCTTTAGATTGGCTAACCGAAAAAAGTTTATTTACTTCGGCCGCTAAATGCGCGCCTAATAGCGTTCTTTCTCGTTCCAACTATGGCGCCATGTATTACCAAGCTGGCGATCTTGAGCATGCCGAAATAGAACTTTTGGCCGCGGAGAAAATATATAACGGCTATCCCAAAGGTTTAAATAATCTAGGCCTGGTCTATTGGAAAAAAGGCGAAAAAGAAAAAGCTAAAACATATTTTTTAAAAGCGCTGGATTTTAAGTTTCCATACCCTGGTGCCTACGAAAATCTCGCTTTGATGGCCTTGGAATCTGGCAATATTAAAGAAGCTGAAAAGTGGTTGACACTGTTTTATAACGGAGACAAACTAGCCACCCAAGCCTACATTAAAAGACAAATAAAACTAATTGAACCATAACAAGTAATTGACAGAAATATATAAGCTTGGTAATCTTAAAGTCGCTAAGAAATGAAGTTCTTGGTCTAAACCAATAATCTGATCAAACACTCGGTGTTCGATCACCGCCCGCTGGCCAACGCCATCGGGTTTTTTTATATAAATTTAACTCTGTTTTCTATACCTGTATCTATCTTCCTATATCAAATATACCGAGATAGCGGCCGCTATCTCGGTATAT
>CAYJTN010000010.1:0-4256 GCA_964373235.1 uncultured Candidatus Saccharibacteria bacterium | reverse complement strand
CAAATATACCGAGATAGCGGCCGCTATCTCGGTATATAATTGCAAAATTCTGTGTTTCTGATAAGATTGTTTTATATAAAAATGCCTAACATAACAGTCAAATTACAAGAAAAAGACTTCTGCAAAGCCAAAAAGCGAGCGGAACGCGAAGGTTTTAAAAATCCAGCTGACTGGGCTAGGTTTTTGATTGAACAAAATATAGTTTTAGAAGAATCGCCTGTGCTGGAGGCTACTAAAATTGTTTCTGAAATGAAAAAAACAGGTCTTTATAAAGAAAATTTTTTAAGAGATCTAAAAAAATCTCTGGAATATGCAGATAAAGCCAATTAGTTTCCGAATTGAAAAACAACTTAAACAGCACGGATTAAAAAATAAGTTTAAAAAGCAGTTGGCCTTGTTTGTAGCAAATTCTTTTCACCCCAGCCTGCATACTGAAAAATTAGAGCCCAAATCAGTTGGGCTTTATTCATTCAGAATAAACAAAAAATATCGGGCTATCTTTAGAATCAAAAATGGTGAAACGGAAATTATCCACCTAACCAAACATTATCAAAAATAAATATGGACAAACCCGACCACAAAAAACTAGGCCAAGAATTAGATCTTTTTTGTTTCTCCGACCTCGTGGGCAGTGGCTTGCCGTTATGGACGCCCAAAGGCACTATTGTTAGAAATCTGCTGGATGATTTTGTGTGGCAACTGCGCAAAAAATATGGCTATGAACAAGTGGATATTCCCCATTTGGCCAAAAAAGACCTATATGAAAAAAGCGGCCATTGGGATAAATTTAAAGACGAGCTTTTTCAAATCAAAACCCGCGAGGGGCATTTGCTGGCTTTAAAGCCCATGAACTGCCCGCACCATATTCAGATTTTTGACCGCAAGCCGCACAGTTGGCGCGAACTGCCCCAACGCTATGCCAATACCACTAAGGTTTACCGCGACGAACAAACCGGCGAACTTAACGGCCTAGCCCGGGTGCGCGCCATAACCATAGACGACGCCCATGTTTTTTGCCGCAAGGATCAGGTAAAAGATGAATTTTTAAAAATTTGGGATATCATTGAAGAATTTTACCAGACCATCGGTTTTAAACTGGATATCCGTCTTTCATTCCATGATCCCAAGGATTCCAATAAATATCTGGGCACGCCCGAGATGTGGCAATACGCTGAAAATCAATTGCGTGAAATCGCGCGGGAGAAAAAAATTAAACCTGAAGAGGCCTTGGGCGAAGCCGCTTTTTACGGACCCAAAATTGATTTTATCGCCCACGATTCTTTGGGCCGCGAATGGCAGGTGGCCACAATACAGCTTGATTTAAATCTTCCAGAAAGATTTGATCTAACCTGTGTCAACGAAAAAGGAGAAAAAGAACGGCTGGTAATGATACACTGCGCCATCATGGGTTCTATTGAAAGATATTTAGCGATTCTTCTGGAACATTTTAACGGCGCCCTGCCCTTGTGGCTCTCACCAGTGCAGGTGGCGGTTTTGCCTATAAGTGATAAGTTGGCAAGATACGCTGGAGAAATCGCCGAGGATCTAAAAAACGCGGGCTTAAGGGTTGAACTTGACGAAAAGAACGAGACCATCGGCAAAAAAATCCGCGAAGCCGAAACACAAAAAATTCCTTACTTGGTAATTGTGGGCGCTAAAGAAGAAGAAAATAAAACTGTAGCTTTGCGCCAACGCGGCCAAGGTGATTTGGGTGAAATTAGTGTTTCAGAACTTGTGGCTAGACTTAAAAAAGAAATTGAATCCAGGTCTCTCTAAAATTGTAGTAATTTTAGGTGTTACTGCTTCGGGGAAAACCAGTCTTGCGGTTGAACTCGCTAAAAAATTTAATGGCGAGATAGTTTCGGCTGATTCTAGACAAATATATAAAGAATTTAATATCGGCACAGCTAAACCCATCGGACATTGGATGAGTGTGGGCGGCGAGCGAAAATTTATGGTTGGTGGCGTGCCCCATTATTTGATAGATGTTATTGAACCTAAAGAGGATTTTAATTTATCCGACTACAAAAAGCTGGCGGTAGCAAAAATAAAAGAAATTGCTTCGAATGAAAAAACTCCTTTTTTAGTGGGCGGTACGGCTTTGTATCTTAAAACCATTTGCGAAAACTGGGCCATTCCCGAAGTAAAACCCAACTTGGCGTTAAGGCGTAAATTGGAAAATAAAAAAACAGAAAATCTCTACGCCGAACTTCAAAAACTAGACCCCGAAGCGGCCGTTGTGACAGGCCCTAACAAGCGACGCATCATCAGAGCGCTTGAGGTTATATCGGCAACTGGCCATAAGTTTTCGGAACAGCGCAAAAAAGGCCAACCACTTTTTGATTGCTTAAAACTGGGCCTAAAAGTTTCCAAAGAAGAATACCCGGAAAGAATAGCGGGGCGAACTCGCCAGATGATTAAAGCCGGTTTAGTAGCAGAAGTTAAAAAGCTCTATAAAAAATATCCGTGGCAACTAGTGCCCATGCAAAGCATTGATTACCAAGAATTTAAGGAATATTTTGAAGGCAAGCAGACACTGGATGAAACAGTAAAATTAATAAACCAACATCAAACCAACTTCGCCCGCCGGCAAATGACTTGGTTTAAAAAAGATAAAGATATTGTTTGGATAACCTCGCCCAAAGAAGCCGAAGAAAAAATAAAGACTTTTTTAGCCTAGTAACTCTTTTAAAATTTCCTCCCCTACTTGCGGGTTAGCTTTGCCTTTGGTGGCTTTCATTAACTGGCCGACTAAAAACTTTAGAGATTCTACTTTGCCTTTTTTATAGTCTTCTACCGGCTTAGGGTTTTGAGAAACAATCTCTTGAGCGGCTTTGACCAACTCGTCGCGATCGCTAACCTGCCCCAAGTTTTTATCTAGCAAAATCTGGTGCGGGTCTTCGCCGGTGTTAAACATTTCAGCCAGTATCGTTTGAGCGGCCGAAGAAGAAATCTTGCCCTGATTTACTAACACAATCAGTTCGGCAAAATCTTCAGCTGAAATTTTAAGGTCGGAAATGTTTCCGTTGGATTCGGCAAGTAATTTTTGTAATTCAGTAATCAGGTAATTGGCCGCTAGTTTGGTTAAACCATGTTCAGCTTGGATTGCCTTTGATTCAATAAGCCATTCTTTAAGCTCGCTCGCCACCTCCTCAAAATAATCCCCTAATTCTTTTCGCACGGTAAAAACTTCACTATCTTTGAGTGTAATTCCGTACTCACTAACAAATCTTGCGCGCCTACTCGCGGGCAGTTCCGGCAACTCTGATTTTATAAATTCAATTTGAGCTTTATCTAACCTAACCGGTGGCAAATCTGGTTCTGGGAAATATCTATAATCGTGCGATTCTTCTTTGTCTCTCTGAACGAAGGACCGCCCTTCGTTTTCATCCCAACCCCTTGTTTCTTGAACAACTTTTTCGCCAGCATCTAAAATTCCAGCTTGGCGTTTTATTTCGTAATCAATGGCGCGCTCGCATGCCTTAAATGAATTCAGATTTTTTATCTCCACTTTTGTACCTAATTTTTGATTTTTGATATTTGATTTTTGATCTATCAAAGATATATTCGCCTCCAAACGCAATTGACCCTTCTCCATGTCGGCGTCAGACACACCCAAGTACCTAAACAACAACTGCAATTCTTCGCCGAATATTCTGGCTTCGGCCCCGCTTGCTATATCTGGATCCGTCACCAATTCCATCAAAGGCACACCGGCCCTATTAAAATCTACAAAACTTTTTCGGATTTCGGATTTCGGATTTCGTGCTTCCAACTCGTGTACGAGTCGGCCTGTATCTTCTTCCAAATGGATCCGCGTGATTCTCACCTCCTTGCCACTAGCCCCGACGGTACCGTCGGGGCTGGATAACTTCAAAACTCCACTTTCGCACAAAGGTTTTTCAAATTGAGAAATCTGGTAACCCTTGGGTAAATCGGGGTAAAAATAATTTTTTCTTTCAAACCAAGAGTATTCGTTTATTTTCGCGCCCAAAGCCAAGCCAGTCTTAACCACTTTACGAACTGCTTCAATGTTTATAACCGGCAGTGTGCCGGGGTGGGCTAAACAAATCGGGCAGACATTTGTATTCGGCTGAATTTCAGCAGAATCATTAGCCGAATCGCAAAACATTTTTGTTTTGGTATTAAGCTCCACATGAATTTCTAACCCAATAACCGGCTTGTATTTTGGCATACAGAAATGATAGCATACAGCCAAGGAAAGTTTACAGCCACGCGGTTCTTTTAAAATAAGG
>CAYJTN010000009.1:6634-15590 GCA_964373235.1 uncultured Candidatus Saccharibacteria bacterium | reverse complement strand
ATTTGAAAAGAACTATTCAAAGTACTATAATCCCAGTGATGTCAAAAGTCCAACCGGCCAATTTTTAAAAACACTAGGGCTTTAAACCGGCTTCAATGTCTTTGGCGCAATCCTCGTCAAACTCGCGACAATCGCAGACCAATTCTTCACCGGCCTGAATATCTTTGAGAGCAACATCCACGCCTTCTTCCTCGCCCACAACCTCGGTGTTAATTACATTGGGCTTAACGGAATGGTTTAAAAACCGATAATCATCGGCGCAGACCACATAGTAATGGCCGGTCTCATCGGTATAACTGTAACAATAATGTAAAAATTGATGGCGCGCCGGTTCTGATAATTGATTTAATTCGGCTTTGCTATATTTTAAATCAAAACCTTCAGTAAATCTCCAAATCGGTGTTCCCTTCGGAATAAATTGGCCCGCAAAAAGACCGGTACCATGAAAATCACTTGTGCCAATTTTTGTTTTTATTAATAACATAAACATACTCTACCAAAACTACTCAAAATGATGAATAAAATTTACATCAAAAAATCTGGGATTGAGGGACTTGGTATCTTTGCTAAAAAAGACATCAAAAAAGATGAGATATTGTTTGAAGTCAAGGGAAGAATAATAAAAGACTCCTACGGACATGAAGCAGGATACAGTTACCAACAATACTTAGATATTGGCCCCAACTGGTTAGTTATTGCAAAAAACATATGGCTAAGCCCTTATAATTCTAACCCGTGGAGATATATAAACCATTCCTGCAAAGCCAACGCCGGACGTAAAGGAAAAACAACCATAGTGGCTATACAAAATATCAAAAAGAACGAAGAAATAACAATTGATTATTCCATAACCGAAGAAGACCCGGCCTGGACAATGAAATGCACCTGCCAACAAAAAACCTGTCGAAAAGTTATAAAAAGCGTGCAATTCCTGCCAAAAAAACTTTTTCTAAAATATAAACCCTATATGCCACGCTTTATGCAGAAATCCTATCTTAAAATCCGTTTCTAGTTTATCAATGCCCCGTTCTCGTAAACGGCCAAACCCTTCTTCTTGAGTTCGGCAAAAAAATATTTTTCGGGCACGATGGCCTCGGGCGCGAAACTGCCATGTTGTTTTATAACTTTGTCTTTAATCATTTTGGCGATGATAACGGCCGGAAAACCGGTATCAATATTACAACCATGCCTTTCCCAACCTTTAATAGGCGGCACCAAACACTCCATTAATATCTTTTTTTCCTTATTGTTTTTTAAACCTGTCATCTCCAGCCATAGATTCTCACTTTCAGTATAACCTTGAGGTGATTTCAAACGTTTGAACACGGGATTTAAAAGATCGAAAGGAGCAATTTTTCCATTCAATTCGGGAATATGTACGGGTCTATCGCTCTGGAAACCCAATTCTATTAACGTATATATCTTCTCTAAGGAATGTTCAGGAAAACCCGCAAAAAACCTAACATTCTTTAAACCTTGACCACTAAAATAGTGAAAAAAAGTAAATAGTTCGGGGTGCTGAATCAAAAAAACTTTCTGCCGGCCGATCAACCGAAAATCTCTTTCCAAAAAAATCTCCAATGCTTTTTTCTTTACCCACTGGCCATTTTGAATAATTCTAGGGTCATAAGTGAGCTCTTCCAAAATACTTTTCATAGAAAAAGGCACCACAAATTTTTTCTGGTTGGCATCCCAAGCAAAGCCCACATCGGCGCTGGTTAAAGTATCAAACTTTCTAGCAGCGTAGCGCGACATAACGTTGCCTATGCCCGGCACCGAACCGCAGCCGGTTATAGCTGTTCTTTTTATTTTTTTAAATTGCGGATCCATGGCTAACTGCTCCTCGGTCAGTTCAATCCACGAACCTAAATCAACACAGTGCGTTTTAGCTACAACACAAGCTCTATAAACATTAACATTCCAATACATGTCGGCGCAGTTAATAACCGTGTCGGCGCCGGACATTAAAATTGCTTTAGTAGCCGCGTTGACATCTCGCAGATCCGCAAAACAAAAAGTGGCGCGGTTTGAGTCGTATTTTTTAATAATTTGACCAATTTTTGATTTATAGATATCGGAGGCAAAAACAGTATAGCCTCTTGCCAATAGATCGCGGGTTACAATCTGCCCCTGCATACCGTCAGCACCCAACACAGTAAAATCGTATTTCATGCCAATTTTTATTTGTGAGCGAAGCGAACAACTATAAAATTGAGCACCCCGTTAGATAGAAAATTATGCAATGTCATTACAAAGTTTGTTCGCTTCGTTCAAAATTTTGTAGAAAGCCCTTAAACATAGCCCCAAGTATGAAGCTTATCGCTGTCCACCCGCCAGCGCGAACCGATATCGGTGCGGTAAAACATATTTTGGATCATAATGTTTTGAATTCTGGAATAGGCCTGACGACGCGCTTCTTCCACAGTATTGCCCGATCCAGTTACCACCAAAAGTGAGCCCGATTCACCCGCCACCCGCCAGATTCCATCCACCAGTTTTATGTCTTCAATGTGTATGCCCTCGCCATTGGTCCGTTTTTTAAAAAATATGGGCAAATCTCTATAAATTTCTATGATCTCTTTATCTTTGGACTTGGCAAAGTGAGTCGGCACAAAAATTTCCACGCCGATCTGAAAACCTTTTTTAGTCTTTAACTCAAAATCTTCTCCGCGAGCCAAGCGAGACAACCACTCCCCGGCCGACATCAAAATTCCTTCCAACTGCACGTGAATGGTAGGATAGCCAAATCGGGCCGTAAACTCAAGCGGGTAAATGCCTCGGCCGTTAACAATGCAATTTATATCTATATAGCCAACATAGCCCGACTCTTGCAAAGCCGGTAACATCTTGCCTAAAGTCTCATTAAAAAGTATGTTGGGCGAACTCCAGAACATCAGCGCACCCATATCGCCAGTGAATGGACCTATGCCTCCTGGAAAAACTCTTTTATGTTCGAAGTTAACATTTATGGGCATGATAAAATTTTTGCCATTAAAAAAAGCTCCCACGGCAATTTCTACCCCAGCCACAAACTTTTGCAGTTGAAAAACAGGCGCTTTTTTCTGCCAGACCTCTTTGTTTTGCTCCAATATTTCCAAAAGATCCTTGCCGTCTTCTTCCTCGCTCAAAAACAAAAGGTTTTTATTGGCCGAGGGCGTGTTGCCGCTGGGCTTAAAAACGTAGCGGGTGGGATTATTTCTTATAAACTCCAAAGCTTCATCATAGTTAGAAAAATTCCAGCTGGGTAAAACATTGATACCGCGATTTTTGAGTTCGGCCTGGCCAAAACTGCGATCAATTTCCAAGCGGTCGGTATAGCTGGAACCGCCAATAACATACTTGCCTTTCTTGCGCAGGCGGTCGGCTTGTTCACCAAATTCCACATGGTCAAAAATCAAAACATCGCACCATTCCACCCAATCTTCCCATTTGTCTACTTTTTCCAAAAAACCGTCGTAAACATCGGCATCGCCTCTGACTTTAACGAAAACCTTAACCTCGTGCCCTTCTTTTTTTAAGGTCCAAGCTAAATCGCCGCTGGCGCTTTCTTTGGAAACGAAAAGAAATTTATACGACGGCTTAATTTCAGTCGCCGCGGCCTCATTTATTTTATTATTACCGTTAACCCCGTTAGTCATGGCCTTAATTATTTTTTAACAAAAAAATTTATTTACTTTAATAATATAGAAAAAAAATTTCTATGACAAGAGCAAAATTAAAAAACTTCGGAAAAAATTCCGAAGTTTCTAAAAAATATCACTAGAAATTATTTTCGCCTAAACTTGAACTCTTTAAATCGCGCCAGCGGCGAGAGTCTGAACAATTTAGAAATTGATCTGGCACTGCGACGGAAAACAGTTTCTTTTTTACCCTTGAATTTTAAAATTTCGTTTCGCAATTCATCGCGCACCTCATCCACCGCCGCCGGCAGGCTAAAGGCCTCCTCGCGCGACCTCAATAAATTTCCGCCGATGTTTAAATTGGCCTCGGCAAAAAACACCTCGCCCTTTTTATGGTGAAAAGTGGAGCGGCCCACCTCTACCCGCAATTCCATCGCCTCGCCCAGGCTTTGCACCATCTTCTCCAGAGAACCGAGGGTGTGCTCAACATGCTCATTGATGGCAGACGTAAGCGTAATATTAGTGGCTTTTAAAATAATGTTCATGGGATGCGCTTTTTAGCCGATTTTACATAAAAAATACCTGCCAATAGCCCCAGAGCGACAACTAACATTATCCAGAATGATAACTCATTAAACATTTTTGTCCCAAACCCGTCTTTAATAGCCGCGTTTACAGGTAAGTTTTGATCTGGTGGAGATGGTTCTGCCACCACGCTGTAAAAACTGGCGATGTAATTGCTGGCTTGGGCTGATTCTGTTTTCCAAACAACTTTTTTGGGCGCAACATTCACCTGTTCTAACAACGAACCACCAGTAGAAGTAACAATATTAACCCGGCCGGGCGTTGTTTCTTTGGTCCAAAAAAATCCAGCGGCGGTGCGGCTGGCCGAAAACCCGGGTTCCGGTTTTTCAAAGACAATTTCATCCGCCACGAGGCCGCTGGGATATTTTAAACCGATTTTGTTTTGAGAATTCAAATTCAAACCAGTCACCGCCTCCGTTAAAACCAAAAAACCGCCGGCCGGTATCAGCACAAAGTTGGGCACGATAAATTTTTTATCCCCGCTCTCCAAAATCCAGCCGGAAATATCGGCCGAGGCCTGATGGGGGTTATAAAGCTCAAGCCAGCCTCCGGCCGTGTTTGACGTGGCAGCGGCAGTAGAAGAAGCGCCGATAAAAATTTCATTTATCAAAACTTTGCCGCCGAAAACAAAAACTCGGAGCTGATCCACATTGGTATCAGTGCTATTGCTCACCTCTAAGGTCACCAAGTAAGTTCCCGGAAATTGATAGGTGTGGGTTATTTCGGCGCCACTTTTAACTGTGCCATCGCCTAAATACCATTTATACGCAGTCGCGCCTTGAGAAGTCAGACCGTTAAACGCGATGGGTTGGGCAACCTCAATAACCACATCCCCGCCAGCTTCGGCCTTCAAAACTGGAAGCAGCGGGGATGTGGTACTGCCCGATCCGCTGCCGCCTCCGGATGAAGACGGCTGACTAGACGGTGCTGTTGAGGCGGAAACTATCTGACTATTAACGGCTTTGGGCGTGCCTGTAATATTTCCTCCCAAGGCATCCTTGCCGTTTATAGTTGTGCCAGCGTTGGTCTGCCAGGCACCATCGGTTTTTCTTTCCATGCTGGCTTTAGAGGTATTATCTCCCGCCGGCCAGCGGGCCGAAGCGTCAACCGAATCCACCACCGCGCCAGTGGCATCTTTGAGCACCAAATACTCGCCACTATTATTTAAACCGTTACCGGCGAACGGGCCAAAAACATTGGCCGCGATGTCGCTCACACTATTATCATCGCTGCGTTCAATCAGATAATAGCCGTTAGCCGCTATAGTTCCGGAAAGATTAAGAATCAAAGTGGATCCGCCGGCTTCGTACAAACCCCAGCCGGTAAGATCCACCGAGCTCGCTGATGAATTAAAAAGCTCTACCCACTCGTCGGCGCTATTGGCCGCGGTGCCCATCCAAGCCACTTCGTTTATTAAAACAGCACCGGCCGCGTCAGGCGCGGCCGGGAACAAAAATAAAGCTAGTATCAGAATCGCGTAAAAACATACGGGACTGACCTTGATCATTGAAAAATATCCCTGGTTCTTAATGGATAACTCTTTAACCGGTCGCCTTCGGCCGAACGTTTGTCTAAATCTTTAATCACTGTTTCCAACAAAGTTTGCCTGAGGCCGGGCGAAGCCGCGGTGGAACTGGCCGCCTCGCTGATGGCTCGCCAAGCATAAAAATAAAAAATCCAGCCGGAAAAAAGCAGCACCGCCGCCGCGGCAGCCACCGCTATTTTTAAGCCGTTTTTTTCTATAAATTTTCCGACCACAAGCTCCTTGATCATAGAGATTGAACTCTCACGTCTAAAGTTGTTTTCAAATACACTTCTGGGGCGGCCGAAGCCGTAAATTCACTGCTGTCCAATTTTATAACCCGCGCGAGATACGGCGAATTTTCCAGTTGGGCCAGAAAATTCACCAGCCTGACGTAAGAACCTTCCAAGATAATTTTAAAATCTTTAACATCGCCTTCAGTTGAAACACCGCTGATATTTATGGAATTTTCCGTATTTTTAGCCACGGTCTCCATGAACTCAATAAAGCTCACCAGATTTCCTTGGGTCACAAAAGTACTTTCCAATTTATTTCGGAGAACATCAATACTGTCATGCTCCCGTTTGAGTTGCAGTAGGCTGGCTCGTTTAACGGTCAAGACGCTCAATTCTTCATTTTTTTGCAAAAATTCGCGGCTAGCTCCGGCCGTCATGAACCAAAAAGAAAAAACAAAAAATAAGGCCGCTAAAACGGTTAGCCCCAAAAACCAAAAATGTTTCGCGTACGATAATATTTTGTCTTGAAGCATTGTCATTTAAGATAAAAAGAAAAACTAAAACTAGGGTTGGTCTTCTGCAGATAATTAGTCAAAGGCGATTCCACCCTCTCAAAAAAATTTGACTTTTTAAGCTGTTCTTCCAGCTCCGCCACCTCGCCGCGCGTTGAAGCCGTACCCGAAACTGCCACTTTTTTTGAAACTAGATCAACCGTTAAATCCTTGAGACTGACCCCGGCCGGCACCAGCTGGCCAAATTTGACCAAAACTTCGCCCAGCTGCAGGCTGTCGGCGCGAAAGTTTTGATATCGGGCTAATTCCAAATTCAAACCTTTGATCTCGTCCTCCAGCGTTTGAGCGGTTTCGGTCTCGGGGCTAACCGATTCCACTTTTAGACTTTGGCTCATGGCCCTTGACTGAATTTTAATAAAAATCAGAGTGTTCAGAACAAAAATAGCCCCACCCCAAACAATAATTGCAATCAAAACGCCCAAAACCCGAAGCTGTTTCTTTAACAACAGTTCATAGACTTTATTTTTTTCCTCCAGCGGTAACAGGTTTATCAAAATAGCTTTTAGCTTCTAGCTTTTAGCTTCCTAGGAGTTCAACCTAAAAAGCTAACTGGCTGGAAAGCTAACTTTCTAACTCCTCAAAATTTCTTAAGGCCAAACCAATAGCCGAAACGTACGGCAAAGATTCCTCCAAAGACATTTTTACTTCGGCCTGCGGATTAATTTTTATCCTTGAAAGCGGATTGGCCAAAACCACAGCGAGTCCGGTCTCTTGGCTCAACCAGTCGGTTAGGCCCCATAGCGCCGCGCCGCCGCCGGCCAGCAGTATTTTAGAAATTTTTCTGGCGCCTTCGGAAGCAAAATGGGTGGACGGATGGGTTTCAAAAAATCCCATATAATTTTGAATCTGGTCTTTGAGAGCCAGAAGATTGGGTTTTAAAACTTCCAAGAGTTCCTGGCCCTTGGCTTGGTTTTTATCCAAACCCACCACCCTTTTCATAAATTCAGCTTCTTTAAGATTTAAAGGAAAATGCTGGGCCAACGCTTGGCTAAATTGATGGCCGGCCAGGGTATTGGACGAGGTAAATTTGAGCACGCCTTCTGAAATTATCATAAAAATAGTCCGGGTAGAGCCAACATCCAAAACCAAAACCGACTCGCCGGCCTTATGGTGGGGATAGACCGCCCGCTTGGCCGCGACCGATTCCAGCTCCAAGGCCAAAACCCTGTAGCCGGCTTGGGCGAAAAAATTCACGTAGGCATCGGCGGTTTTTTTGGGTACCGCGTTGACCATAATGTCGTAATGCCCCGCGGCAACATTCTCGCTTAAAATTTCGTAGTCGTAGTAGACTTCATTCAAAGCCATGGGCAAATTGGATTCCATTTCAAATTTTAAAGCATGGTCTAACTCTTGATCTTGGAGCACCAGCGGCAATTCTATAATCCTTAGAAAGGATTTTTCTTCCGGCAAAGAAACAACCAGATATTTGGTTTTGGGAAAATTACTCTTTTCGCCCGTGATAAGCGAATTAAAAACCTGCAAAAAATTTTCCTGATTTTTTATAACCCCCTCGGCTAAGGTGCCTTCGGGCAAATAACCCTTGCCAAAAGCCATTAAATCAAAAAGTTCGCCGTTGCCCTTTTTTAAGCTAACCGCCTTAAGCGAACTTGTGGAAATATCAAGGCCAATGGCCGGAGGAAAAAAATTCATATTTGTCTGCGAGCTGGTCGAGCAGCTACAAATATGCAACCCCGTTAGTGAATTTCCGATTTTCTTTTAGCTTTTCTCCAGAAAAGCTTTTCGGAAATTCTACTACGGGGGCATAAATTCATAGAGCCATATCTAAGTAAATTATATCATAAAAGAAAGTAAGAAATTTCTATACTTATTCCCACTCCTTTAGCTTGATACCGATTTGGCTGATAATATTCCTAATTATAGGCCTACCGGTATCTTGACCATGAGGATGAGGTATAAATATTTTAGGAGGGCCCTCAAAACCGAATCCCTTTGATTTCCTTACGAGTTCTCACCTGCTTAGAGGCTTTAGCATATTCCAAATTCTTGGAAAAATCCTTAAAATTGGGCAGTTTCCTTCTTTGATACAAACTGACTAGAATATAATCTTCCATCACTTCGGCCAAGAGTTTTTTGACCTCGGTTTTAGTGCGAGCTTGAGCATAAGCTCCCGGCAAATCGCGAACACCGGCGCACCAGCTTTTGGTGCGCTTATCGTACTCATAATCTACCTTTTTCAGTGGTTTTTTATTGAAGCCAGAAAAATTTAGAAATCTCTAGCTTAATCTTTTTGAGTTTGCCAAAGGTACATAGATTTATAACATTTACGGCTCCCTCGCGGGAGCCGTTGACGCCTTACGGCGATGGTAGTTTCATTGTAACAAATTATCAGGAAATAATCAAAACAAACAAGGAGCGGTTGCCTTTTCCACATCAAGCGCTAAAACTGGCTCAAACACTAGC
>CAYJTN010000009.1:0-6534 GCA_964373235.1 uncultured Candidatus Saccharibacteria bacterium | reverse complement strand
CCCGCCCCGACGATAAAAAGTCGGGGCGGTTTTTTATTGAAGTTTATTGAAGTGAGACTTCGATAGATTAGAAAACATTAGAGCGAATCTTGCCAATCTTTGATTTTGGCCGAGAGGCCGGTGCCTTCTAGCTTCAAAATTTCATTTTCAAAATACTTGCCGTCAACCTGCGCTGAAAAAGAATAGTTTTTGGCTGAACCCTGCTCCGACAAAGATGAAACAACCGTAGCGCGGCCTAGCTTCAAAATCTCACCCGCGGCGGTATCGCCCCAGTCCGCGCGGCGAACACGTCTGATGGTATCTTCAACAAAACCCTCGGCGGCGTAGATATTGGTGAGCTCAATAACACTGGTTCTCGCCATAAAAATGCTTCTTAACGCGAGAGCACTAAAAACCGCGATCAGGGTACCTAAAACAGTGGTCATAACCAAAAAAGAAAACAGGGTGATGTAACCGCCAGAGCGAAATAATTGGTAATTGGTAATTGGTAGTTTGGGTTTTGGCATTTGTTTAGAAATTATCCCTCGACTGGGCTCGGGACACTGAGCCGGTGGTTCGACCAAACTCACCACCATGAGCCTGTCGAATGGTCGAAGGAGAAATTGAAAATTATTGCAGGTATCCTCCTCTCAACACTGCGAAAGATGTTAAGGTAAAAGTTGCTGTGGGGATCCTTTTATCCTTGAAACTAAAATAAAAGCGTACGCCTTCTAGGCCCGATCTGGGCGTAACGCGCGTAAATTTAAACTTGGTCACTTCAATATCCTCCGCTGTCAGAGCCAAAGGAGTTTCGCCTTCCCTTTTATAAAAAATCCTGCCCGCCGACAAGTAAAAACTCACGATGCCGGACGAACCCAGTTCATCGCCGAACTGAAAAATGGTTTTCAGCGCCAACGCGCCTGGATCGGTATCCAGACTGGAACTGGCCAGATAAATGCTTTGGGCGTTTCTGATCTCTCGGAATAAATACCTGAAAACGCCGTCGGCGGCTAAGGCCAGTTCGTCCTTGGTTTTGGCCAACTTGTAACTTTCCACCATCCCCAAAGTCAAACTGGAAACTGACGCCACCACCAGGCCGACCACCGCTACATAAACTATGGTTTCCACCAAGGTAAAGCCGCAACAGCTTTTAGCTTTTAGTTCCGAGGCCATCGAGGATCCTCGATGGCCTGGCCATCGGGACTTATAGTTTATAGTTTTCTTGAGATTTAAAAATTTGAACATTGGAAATTATTTAGAAGAAATTAGGAATTAGATATTAGCAATTAGTAATCTGTAAGATATGTTTGCAATTTTATATCCTTGCTTCGGCCTCTTTCATCCCAAACTATATTGGCCTCCACCAGCAAAGTCTTGACGTCTAAACTCCCGCCGGAGGCAACAACGCCGCCACTAGCCAAATCCCGATAAACCGGCGAGACCCTAAAACTTCTGGAAAAGACACCGCTGATTTTCCCGGAATCAGATGGCTGTATGGCCCATTTTTTTGCAGCCTCGGAAAAAGAAAGATAATAGTCGGTCCCGGGCGAGAGATCTCCCAAGTTAGACCAACTCTCGTCTCTAAGAGCTCTTAGCGCTTCCATAGTTTCTGCGGCCGTGGCGGCCGCGGCAATATCTAAAGAGGCTGAACTCATGCGGCGCGAAAGCGTGAGATTGAGCTCTACCAAAGCCGAAACAACCACCGCCAAAAGCCCAAGCACAATTGTGATTTCTACCAGTGAAACACCTCTATTATCCAATCTGTTTGTCATCGTTTAACTTTAAACTTACTGGCTTATGACCGTGCCGCCAAAAGCGCCGACGGACATAGTGCCATCGCCCAGATACGTAACGATCACCCGGTTGTCTATGGATATTTCCAGAGGCACGGCCACAGTGTTGGGCTCGCGCGTTATGGCAAGTATAGTGTTGCTTGGATCCAAGCGGTTGGAATAAATTCTTATTTTCTGGGTCGCGCCGCCGGCGCTAAAATAGCCCACATAATTAAAAACCGACTTATCGCCGTTAAAATGCGGCTCCATTATAAAAATGTTGGTATCCGGCGGGTCGGTTAGGAATCTGAACTTTAATTCGGAAGTTTTCTGGATGCTCCAGCCCAAATCAAAATCCTGACGGCCGGTATCGGTGGTTGGATTAGAGCTAGCCCCGGCCGAACCGCCGCTGCCGCTGCCGCTGCCCTCGCTACTAACGCCTGATGAGGAAAAAACCCGGCCGGAACCTTCTAGATAGATGGTCCTTGTTTTAGAAAGATCGCTCGCGGCCGCCAAAACTACCGTCCCCGGCGTGGTGGTGCCGGTCAAACTGCTGAACGAGACTACACTGCCTCCCCCGCTTAAATTAACGGCTACGATTTTTATACCGGGCGGGAGACCGATAACTTGGTTATCCGCCGCGGCCGGATTATAATTAGTTCCCTTAAATAAAACCAAGTCCGTTTCGTTCAACTTCAAATTGTAGCCGACGCCGTCTTCTCTAACCAGAGCCGACAAACGTGATTTTTCCAAAGCTATCTTAACCGTGTCCGCCGCGACTAAAAGATTGTTGCCTGTTCTCAAGTAGGCCAGCGAAACAACGCCGCCGGTTAGTAAAATCATGGTAATGGCGATGACGACAATAGTTTCTACAACCGAAAAACCTCTCATGGATAGCTTTTAGCTTCCTAGGATGTTAGCTCCCTAGAAAAAACCTAAAAAGCTAAGCAGCTAGAAAGCTAACATCCTAAATTACAGGCCGGTGCCGATGGAATAAATTGGCTGGATTATAGACAAGGAAAAAATTCCCACCGCCAAACCCACCAAAATCATAATTACAGGTTCCACAATGGAAGATAAACTTTTGCTGGCGAGAGACACCTCACTCTCAAAAAAACGAGCCAATTCCCTTAAAATTATGGTGAGCGAGCCGGTTTCCTCGCCCACCGCCAGCATCTCGGTCACCATGGGCGGAAAAAGCGCGGGATATTTAACCAACACCGACGACAAAGGCTGACCTTTTTCCACTTCGGGTATGGTTTCGGCCACCGCCCTACGGTAGAAAAAATTATCCAGGGTATCGCTCGTAATTTTTAAAGATTCGGGCAAGGCTACACCGCCAGACAGCAAGGAGTTCAAGGTGCGGGCCAACCGAGCCGAATTCAGTTTCCGCGTCAGATCGGAAAAAATAGGCAGTTTAAGAAAAATCCAATTGACACATTTGCGCCCCGAGACCGTTTTTACGATGACAAAATAAAAACCATAAGCCGCCCCCCAGAAAATAAGTAAAGACCAATACCAAAACCGACCCAAAAAACCGGAGAGGTTAAAAAGCAGTCTGGTGCTTAAAGGCAAAGGCACTTTCAATTCCGAAAAGGTCTGGGCCAGCTGGGGCAAAACAAAAACCACCATCACCGCGCCTACGGCTGCCATAACGGCCAAAACCAGGGCAGGATAGGTTAACGCGCCTTTTATTTTTTTTCTTAAAGCATGTTCCCGTTTCAGATGTCTGGTCGCCAGTCTCAAGGTTTCTTCCAGTTTGCCCGAAGCCTCACCGATCTTGATCATACTTATAAACACGGGCGGAAAAACATTTTGATGGTTCATAACGGATTCGTGGAACGATACCCCCGCCGTCACCTTACTGCTCAAATCTTTCAAAACACTGGCAAAATATTTGTTGGGCGTCTGGCGGCTTAATGTTTCCAAAGCTTTATTCAAAGAAAAACCGGCTTTTATCATCAAACCCAAATGCCGCGCGAAGATTACCTTTTCCAACAAGCTGACGCGTTTAACCAAAAAATCAAAACTGGCCGATAACTTTTGGGGCCAGCCGGCTTCCGCCGCCGCGGAGGTTCGGCCGGCGCGAGAACGGTCTTCGGCCCAAATTAAAAATGAACCCTCCTCGCGCAAATCGCGGGCCAAAGTCATCTGGCTGTCGGCGGCTCTGACGCCTTCGATTTTCCGGCCATCTTTGGAAACAGCTTTGTAATTAAATTCCACAAATAGCTTTTAGCTTTCTAGGAGATTAGCTTCCTAGGATAAAACCTAAAAAACTAAGAGGCTAGAAAGCTAAATATTTATTACTCGCGCGAAGCGCGAAGCACCTCTTCCAAACTGGTAATACCCTGCACTGCTTTTATAAAACCATCCTCCAGCATGGTTAGCATGCCGCTGGCTTCGGCCGACTTTTGAATCTGATCAGCGGCGGCCGATTTAATTATCAACTCCTGAATTTCGGATGTGATTTCCAGAACCTCATAGATGCCCACGCGGCCTTTGTAGCCCTTGGGACAGCTCTCCGTTTCAGACGGACGGTAAAAATTTATGGTTTCCCAAGTTTCCTTGGGGCCCACAATTTTTTCCTGCTTCAAAATTTTAAATACTTTATCTAAATCCACTTCGCGGCCGAGAGATTCAATTTCTTCTTTAGTTAAACGATATTTGACGCGGCTTTCGGGGCATAGTTTCCTAACCAGCCTTTGGGCCACCACCACGCTCAAGGTGGAAGCGATTAAAAACTGCTCTACCTTCATATCTATAAGACGCGGCATGGCGCCAGCCGCCGAATTGGTGTGCAAGGTGGATAAAACCAAATGCCCCGTCAAAGAAGCGTTGATGGCCAAATCGGCAGTTTCACTATCGCGGATTTCACCCACCATAATAATATCCGGATCCTGGCGCACCAGACTTCTTAAACCATTGGCGAAAGTGAAACCGATGTCGGGCCGGACCTGGGTTTGATTGACCCGAGGTATGCGATACTCAATAGGATCCTCTACCGTGGCGATGTTAATTTCCGGCGTGTTTAAAATATCTAAAACGGTATAAATGGTAGTGGTTTTGCCGGAACCTGTTGGCCCGGTCACCAAAACTAAACCGGTGGGGCGTTTGATGGCGCGATGCACGTTTTCCAAAGCCTGGCCGCGTAAGCCCAAACTTTCCAAAGTAAAACCTTGAGCGTCTTCGCGCAGTAAGCGCATGACAACTTTCTCGCCATCATAAACCGGAAAAATGGAAACCCGTAACGAAACCTTAGCGCCTTCGGATTCTATTTTAAACCGGCCATCCTGCGGCAAGCGGTGTTCATCCAGTTTAAGATTGGCCAGCACCTTGATTCGGGCTACGATGCCCTGATGCACCTCGCGCGGCAGCAGCATCACGTCTTTTAAAATACCGTCTAAGCGGTAGCGCACCACTACTTCTTTTTCTTCGGGCTCAATATGGATATCCGAAGCGCCTTCCATAATCGCGTGGCGGATCAAAGCGTCTACCACCCGGATAACCGGCAATTCCTGGGCCACCCGGTTAAGATCAGCGTCGGATTTAATGCCACCCCTCTCGGCCGGGCCGACTATTTTTATTACCTCCGAGGTTTCGGTTTTGATGATTTTGTTAAATTCATCCTCCAGAGTGCGCTGATACTGGCGCACCGCGGCCTCCAAAGATTGGCGGGAGGTTAAACGGGGCAATATTTCTAGGCTAGCTTTCTTCTTAATAAAATCTATGGTTTGCAAATCTTCCGGATCCAACATAGCCACCTCCAAAACATTGCCGCTCTGGCGGAAAGCCACGATATTATTGCGCCGGGCAATGGCCTCGGGAATAATTTTTAGAACTTCGGGCGAAATGTTTTCGCTGGTTAAATCCACAAAGGGTATGCCCACCACATAGGCCTTGGCTTTGGCCAGCATTTCTTCGGAAACCAAGTTGCGGCGCAGCAAAACTTCATCCAAGCGACGGCCGGTTTCTTTGACGTCGGCCTCGGCCAGTTCCAGATTTTTAGCCGAAATCAAATTGGAGTCCACCAAAAACTTTTTCAACTTTTCAAAATCAATCTGCATAAATAAATTATACCCCGTTAGAAGTTTCTTTGGAAATCGCTATAATCAATATAAACAACAGGTACCCCAATTCATCACTGAAAATACTATAATCTATACTCCTAACGGGGTTATATTACAACATCTTTCTTAAATCAGAGCTATTTGATAAAGTAAGGTCTGATGGCGGGCTTGCCCGCCGAAGCTCCTGCCGGCCGGCAGGTCAGCGAAAGCGGGCTGGCGTATAGTGGGCCAAAAGCAAATGTCTTTGCTTTTGGCGGGCGATTACATTGATTTGATAAAATAGAATCACATCGCCCCGGAAGTACGCCTGCTTCTTGCCCGCCCAACTTTTTCAACGGAGAGTAGTATAGTGGTAGTACGTCTGCTTTGGGAGCAGATAGTCCGAGTTCGATTCTCGGCTCTCCGACATAAAAAGTTTTGGCGGGTGAAGGAGCAGGTAGACTGGGTTCGATTCCCAGTAGCCCGACTGAACGAAGTGAAGGAGGGCTAAAGCACGACAATTTATTGTCGTGCGTTGGGAATCGAAAGCCGGAGCATGTCCCGAGTTTGACGAGGGACGCGAGGCGGGGTCGCGAGCGGCGAAGCCGACTGGTGACCGATTCCCAGCAGCCCGACCAAGTTAGACATTGAAAGTTTTCGGAAGAAGGCACGCGCTCGCTTCGCTCGCGCGCTGGGGGGATTTTGTTCTGATTTTCCGCCACAATCCGCCATTCGCC
>CAYJTN010000008.1:0-16394 GCA_964373235.1 uncultured Candidatus Saccharibacteria bacterium | reverse complement strand
TTAAATAATAATTATAAAATAATGCCATATTTCTTTCATCTCACTATAGCCATACTGATTCTTGCGATAGCCATCTTTGTCTATCCTACTTTGCGCAAACGCAACAAGTAATTTCCTTATCTCACAAAAATAAAAAGGAGTGTCTTAGGTTTATCCAATAAAGCTCCTATGAGAAGTAATAAGGGGCAGGCGAACCCTCCGGGGAGGATAGATGAGATGCTCATATATACTCCATGATACCTGCCATGGCCACGATTATTAAATCTCTTTGAGATCATCGGCGTTAAACACAGGGGTGTTACCGATGTATCTCATCATCTTATGCACCGCTTAATCTTGCACCACCCTTGGGTTTATTGGGCCGGTAGCGGAGTGATAGTTGTGGGAGTAGCCGGAGTTGTGGTGGCAGAAGAGGCGGTTTTTATGGCACCAAACCAACTCCTTACGGCCACTTCCCGGTTGGCAAACATCGGATCGTTGGCTGGGTTAGAAAGTGGCGGGCCGGTGGGCGTGCAGGCCTTGGCCGCTTCGGCCGGCGAGGAAGAAAACACTATTTTAGAAGTTTACGAGCCTTATTTATTACAGCTTGGTTTTATTAACCGCACTCGCCAAGGCCGCGAAGCCACATCGGCGGCTTATAGCCATTTAAAAATAAAATCGCCGCCGCAAACTAAAAATCTTATCTAAATTTACGAACCCCTTGACTCGCTCAGGGTATTTTGTTCAACACTAAATGTTGAACAAAATAAAAAACCCCGACTGCAACAGTAGTCGGGGTTGATCCATTCGTTAACGGACCATTAAAAAACTATCTTGGCACCTCCTTTCTATCGTCCAAAGAACTCTCCAAATAAGTAAAAATCCTCGTGTGTCACTAATCTATCGCCATTGAGATCGTAGCGATTATTTCTGTTGGTAATAGGCAGGATGTCAAACTGCTCGGCCAACAGGAAAAAATCCTTAAGATCTACTCTGTAGTCGCCATTGAAATCAGCGGCCAATATCGCGCTCCCCGAAAGACTGATGGTATCAGGGCCACTCGCGGCATTATGGCTAATTACCACGCTAGCCTTCTTGGGTCCGATGATGGTCGGCTGGAAAACAACTTTGAACTTTTGCGGCGCTGAACCCCTCGCCAAGCTTAAGTGGACAGGATCGATTTTGAAATCAACCGCATCTGGCCCGGAAATTGTCAGATCGGCCACCAGCTGGGCCTTGCTGGGATTAACTACCTCAAAGTCAAGTTCCGGCTTATCCTGCAGAACCACTGTTTGGCCGAAAACCAGGCTCTGAACAGAAACCTCCATCCGGGGTACAGCCACCACCACCACAATAGAATCTTTAAGTGTGTTGGTGTCTCCCCCGCCAGAACCTTCTACGCTCAACTGAACCAGATATACACCAGGATCAGCGAGAGTATGGGTTATGGTATCAGCCGCTGATAAGGGCGATCTTGAAGTTACAAATTCCGGTGTACCACTGATGGTTTTGTTTCTAAATTGCCACTCCCACCAGGAAATTGGTCCACCGGTGTTGTTATTTACAAACATCACCTCGAGCGGCGCCTCCCCAGAAACAGTCGAAGCTGAAATATTCACCACTGGCTTGGCATAACTAGGACCAGAGGCGATTGCTGACGGAGACAGTGTTGACTTGCCCACGCCGCTTAAAAACACAACTGATGGACTGCCGGGCGCGTTATGTGTAATTACCAGCGAAGCTGATTTAGCTCCGCCAGAACTGGGAGAAAAGTTTACTGTGACGGTCCGCGGCGAAGCGCCGGCCGCCACCGAAAAACTGATCGGACTGACGGCAAATTGACCTGCATCAGCTCCCGACAGAACGATACCGGGAACTATCAAACCTGCCGCACCGGTGTTGGACACGGTAAAGCTCTTTTGAGAAAAAGAACTTACCGTGGTGCTATCAAATGTTAGCGACAGTGTTGAGAGCGCCGCTAACGATTGAGGCGCCAGTCGGCCCACGCCGCTTAAAGCTATCGTGGTGGGGCTAGTAACGGCCGTGTGGACCAAAGTTAAGGTAGCCGACTTTGAACCAGCGCTCGCCGGCAGAAAGTCGACAGTAATAATCCGACTCCCGCCCGGAGTCAATATGGCGCTGGACGGTGAAACGGAAAATTGCGCGGCATCAAGACCACTCACCACTATGCCCGTTACAGCTAAGTCAGCTGTACCGATATTAGTGATGGAAAAAGTCTTTTGTGAAACAGAACCGACGGCCGTGGAATCCAGCGTCAGACTGCTCACTGAAACTGATATGACTGGAGCTGGAGTGGGTGGAGGTGGAGCGGGCGTCATAAATCCTCTGCCTGACACCGCCACTAAGGTTGGGGCGCCGACGGCATTGTGAGCCAGCGCTATTGAGACTGACTTTACGCCCGCGGATGCGGGAGCGAAGCTTACAGTAAATGTTTGCCCCGCTCCCGACGCCAACGTCACGGATGAGGGCGCCACTCCAAATTGAGCTGCGGCCGCACCACTCACTGTTGCTCCGCTAATCACCAAATTGGACCCCCCCGTGTTTAACACCACAAAACTTTTTTGAGAAGCGGAGCCAACCAGGGTGGAGTCCATAGCCAGCGAAATCGGAACTACGCTAATTGACGGCAGTGGAAGCGGGGGTGAAGGAAATACAAACCCTTGGCCCGATAAACTTACAGCGGTCGGCCCAGCTGAAGCGTTGTTAGTTAAACTGATCACGGCTGATTTATTACCAACCGAAGTCGGCGTAAATATGACTGTGACCACTTGGCTATTACCGGGGCTAACCGAGGCACCAGCGCTAGGTGCTACCACAAACTGGCTGGGATCAGCGCCCGAGAGCGACGGCGTGAAGGTTAAAACAGCCGCGCCGGTGTTGGAGACAACAAACGTACGTTGTGAAACAGAACCGACGGCCGTGGAATCCAGCGTCAGACTGCTCACTGAAACTGATATGACTGGAGCTGGAGTGGGGGTGATGGGCGGAGTGGGTGGGGTTACACCATTTCCAACAACCGAGACAATCGTAGGATTGTTAATTCCATTGTGGGCAAAAGTGATATTGCCCGAAGCTGACCCAGCCGAAGTCGGCGTGAAACTGACTGTAACCAGAGTACTGTCACCCACATTCACATTCACGCTCGGCGGAATCGCCGATGCCAATGTAAATACACTATTGTTTGATGTTGCACTGTTTATAGTGAGTGCCGCCGTTCCAGTATTTTTGATTCGGAACTGCGCTTGGGCCGTCTGACCCACAGTCACATTTCCAAAGTTGATGCTGGAACTCGGCGAGACCGCGGCTTGACCCAAAGAAACGAGAGTTCCAAAAAGGGAAACCTTGGGGCTGTTTTGCAAATCGGAACTGCCCCAGCCTGCTCCCGTTCTCAAATACATATATCCCCCGGAACTCACAACTCCATAATTTGACCCACTGGTTCCTCTAACCGCTATGAAGAAATTTCTCGGGTCAGAGGGGCCAGATCGGGAATAGACCACGGCGATAGAGCCGGACGGCACCACAAAAGCCGGTACTGTTAGTTCGTGACGGGACCCGGAAGCGCTGATAGATGAGCCGGGAACGGAACCGCTGGCCAACAAGGCTCCATTGGGAGAACCTTGCCTCACCTCTACAACAACATTGTCCGTAGGATTATTGACCTTGGACAAATGTACCACCACCTTGCTGATAGCCACGGGGCTCAACAAGGTAAGCGGCATAGCCACCTTTTCATTGTTGGAACTGTCGGCGATGCCGAAGTTAACGAAAGCGCCGCCATCGTTAGAAATTCCACCCAAGTCCACCAACGTCTGGGACCACAGATTCGTGGCCCAAACCAGCATGAAAATGGCCCAAAAAAGGCCAATAATACGGTTCATAAGAACCTCCTTGTGAATGTGTGATGGGTTAG
This sequence comes from uncultured Candidatus Saccharibacteria bacterium, assembly GCA_964373235.1. GTDB lineage: Bacteria > Patescibacteriota > Minisyncoccia > JACQLN01 > JACQLN01 > JACQLN01. The sequence goes on along the minus strand of CAYJTN010000008.1, from coordinate 12,481 downwards.
AGTTTTACCTGTCTTTACAAGATAATGTTTATTAAAATTTGTAAAGAACTAGCTAATCAATAAAATAACACCCTTAGCTATAACTTGTAAAGTCAGGCAGCAACTTTCAAGAAACATATAAAATTTAAAAACCAAAAACACCATCAAATATCAAAAAAGAGGAATGCCTATAAAAAAGCTGCCTATTGGAAAAACGGCCAGGTGAGATGCGAACTCGCCTGACCGACCCGAAGGGTGGCGATAGTCACGATTCCCTGTTGGACTCACACTCCAAACGGGCACGCGAGGTCTCGCAGGGGACCCCACGCGGCGACTAAAGCCGTGGTTTCCTTCAAGGCGGGTTTATAGTAACTCTCCAAAACTCGCCTGTCTAGACCTCCTGCGAAACACAAAGCCATATCATTCAATGACTTAGGGCCACCATCGAGACGGCCAGATCTCACCCCGGCGAATCGCTGATGATTTGATACTCTAGGACTTAGCGCTATTTTTAAGGTGCTGAGGTGGGGTTGGTTGATACTGGGGCGGCAGGAGTAGCCGGGGTAGTGGTGGCTGGAGCGGCGGTTTTGACAGCGCCGAACCAGGCGCGGACGGCCGATTCCCAGTTGTTAAACATCGGGTCGGTGTAAGGATTGGAGGGCATGGAGCCGGTGGGGTCGTCGCGGTTTATATAGTAGAGTGTGGAATGGATTTCGCCGTTTATGATATGCTGGCCGTTTAAGATCGGTTTGGAAATCTCTTTTATTTGGGGCGGCGTAAAACTTTCCGGCGCTAAATTTAATTTATCAAAAGCTTTTAACATAAAGTCACGCCAAATGGGCGCGGCCACATACACGCCCGGTTCTTGTTTGATGGGCGTGTTGTCGTTATTGCCCACCCAAATCCCTGTTACAAGAGACGGAGTATAACCCAAAGTCCAACCGTCCCTAAACTCATTGGTGGTACCGGTTTTAGCGGCCACGGGGCGGTCTTGGAAAAATAACGGACTGCGCGAGCCAAAAACCGGAATACGCGCGTTGTTATCGGAAAGTATATTGGTCACGAGGCGAGCTATCTCCGAATCCATAACCTGCGCCGGCTCGTCTTTAAATTCCTCCAAGACATTGCCCTTGCTGTCTTCTATTCTCAAAATAGGCGTGGAGCGATGCTGGACACCCTCGGTGGCAAAAACACCAAAGGCCGAGACCAACTCCAACAGCTTAACTTCGCCGCCGCCCAAAACTAAAGACAGGCCAAACCGGGAGCGATCTTTGAGCGTAGTCAAACCTAAATCTTCGGCGGTATTGATGGCATCTGCCACACCGGCCAAGTACAACAACTGCACCGAGGGCACGTTTAGAGAATTGGCCAGAGCCTGCCTGATCGTGACCGGGCCCCTAAATTTAAAATCAAAATTTCGGGGAGCGTAGCATTTGGCGCCGGGCGATTGCGGCTGGCCTAAAGCGTTGCAACCGGTATCAAATTGAGTGGGAATATCAAATAACACAGTTTTATCGGTGTAGCCTTTTTTAAAAGCGGTGGCGTAAACGAAGGGTTTAAAAGCCGAACCGGGCTGACGCAGCCTCGTGGCCACGTTAACATTGCCTTCAAATTTACAATTAACACCCGGCTCACAGCCCTCGGGTATGGGATCTTTAAAATAATCGCGTGAACCCACCATAGCCAGAATCTGGCCGGTCTTGGGATCAATTGATACCAAAGCGGCGTTATGAGCTTCAACCTTGTCGTTTCTCGCGGCGCCGGCCGCCACCGTCTCCTCGGCTAGGGCCTGCAGATCCCAATCCAACGTGGTGATGATTCTCAAGCCGGCCCGTTCCACATAATCCTCGCCATATTTTTCTTCCAAAAGATTTTTTACGTAAAAAACAAAATGCGGCGCCGAGATGCTGGAGCGTATTTTAGAAAAATTTAACGACTGTTTTTTGGCCCTTTCGGCCTCGGGCGCGGAAATATAGTTTAGTTTCACCATGTTGTCTAAAACCGCGTGCTGGCGCTTGATCAATTCAGCTGTACGCTCGCCGTAAGGCGAATAGTAGCTGGGCGCTCTGATCAAGGAAGCCAGAAGCGCTGATTCAGCCAAAGTCAGATCGGACGCTTTTTTGGAAAAATAGGTTTCGGCCGCGGCCTCAATGCCATAAGCGTTAATGCCGTAAGGAATTTGGTTTAAATAAAAATTAAGAATTTCATCTTTGGAGTAGCGACGTTCCAATTCCAAAGCCAGAATGGCTTCTTTTATTTTTCTCGGCCAAGTTCGCTCATCGGTCAGTATGGATTTTTTTACAAACTGCTGGGTGATGGTAGAGCCGCCCTGCAAAGAATCGCTGGTTAAATTGAGCCATATCGCCCGCACAATAGCCTTAAAATCCAAACCGCGGTGCCGGTAAAAATCTTTATCTTCGGAAACAATGGTGGCATCTTTAACCACTTGAGGTATTTCGTTAAAAGGGATGACGGTGCGCCGTTCCTCGCCGTGAATGTCGTAGAGTATAGTTTTTCCGGTGCGGTCAAAAATCTTGGTGGACTCGGTTAGGGTCCGCTCTTCCAAGTTGGAGGGATCAGGCAAATGGCGGGCAAAAACCACAAAGATCACCCAAAGCCCGCCAACCACCAGCACCGCCAAGAACAGGAAAAACACCGCGAGCGGCTTAAACCATCTCAAACTTCTTTTGTACAATCTTCTGACTGGCATGGCAGTACCTAATATTATATACTACTGGGTAATGTCTAAGGTTGATACAACCCTACAAAAAATAAACGACTTTCTGGAGCGCGGGGTCACAGAAATTGTCACTCGCGAGAGTGTAGCCAAAAAACTCTCTTCGGGCAAGATGCTAAGGGTTAAACACGGCGTGGATCCTTCGGGTCAAGACCTCCATTTGGGCCACGCCGCGGTCTATTTAAAACTGCGTGATTTGCAGGTTATGGGGCACAAAATTGTTTTTTTGGTGGGCGGCTTTACCGGCCGCTTTGGCGATCCTACGCAAAAACTACAAAGCCGAAACTTAAAATCAAAAGAAGAAACCGAAGCGGCCGCCCGAGGCTATATCAAGCAAATTGACAGGATATTAGACATTAGCCAATTAGAAATCAGAAATAATGGGGAATGGTACGATCACATGAACGCCGAAGAATTGCTGCGCCTCATGAGCAATTTTACCGTGGATCAGGTTTTGGAGCGCGATATGTTTCAAGAAAGAAGAAAAAAAGGCGAAGCTGTGCAGCTGCACGAAATAATCTACCCAGTGCTGCAGGGCTATGATTCAGTGATGTTAAAAAGTGATTTAACCGTGATCGGCCGCGATCAGATTTTTAACGAAAATTTTGGGCGCGATCTCCAGCGTCGAAATAACCAACCACCCCAAGATATCGTGGCTATAAAAATACTGGCGGGTTTGGACGGAAAGCAAAAAATGTCCAAAAGCCTGAAGAACTATATTGCCTTAAACGATCCGGCCGCAGAGAAATTCGGTAAAATAATGTCTCTGGCCGACAATTTAATAATTGATTATTTTACTTTGCTGACACGTCGGCCGCTGGAAGCCATAAAAGAAATGTCGGCGGCGCTTTCAGAGAACTCGGTCAATCCGCGCGATTTAAAAATTAAACTGGGTCAAGAAATAGTGTCTTTCTTTCATACCCCCGCAGAAGCCGCGCGGGCCGCCCGAAACTTTGAAAATGTTTTCTCTAAAAAAGGAATCCCCGAGGCTATGGGCGAAGTAAAGTTAAAAAAAGGAGAATATGTCTGGCTGGACTTGGTCAGCGCTTCCGGACTCGTAAAATCAAAAACCGAGGCCCGGCGCTTAATAGAAGACGGCGCTGCCGAGAGCGACGGCCAAGTTATAAATTCCATACACCAGAAAATAAACTTGGACCGCCCCATCACCCTAAAAATAGGCAAACACAGGTTTAAAAAAATAATTCCCGAAGATTAAAAAACGCCCCGAGTCCAGCCGCGGGGGCGTTTTTTGTATTATTCCAGATCTTCCTCCTCTTCTTCGCATTCAAATTCTTCACTTTCTTCGTCCTCATCCTCCTCTTCTTCTTCCTCTTTCTCTAACTCACTCAAATCGCCGGCGTCGTCATCCGACACCTTGTAATCGTCATTATAAGAATTTTTTTTTCTCATGTTTTGTTTATGAGTTATCCCGCGCCTTTTAAACATATAAATATTTTTACCTTAAAAAGGCGCGGGACATAATTTATACCAGAATACACATAGCTGGTTTTGGGGTCAAGGCGGCGTTATCCCCACCCAACTAGGACGCTCTGCTATTAATTTTTAGGAAATTAGCCCTTAGAAATCCGTGGGCTAGAAAAGCTAACATTCTAATAGCGAAGTGTCCTAATATCCTGCTGTATTAGCGCAGCAAATGGCTGTGGCCAAGGCGTCAGCGGCATCGTCGGGTTTTGGATCTTTAGCCAGAGCCAGAATCAACCTCACCATCTTTTGAACGGCCTTTTTGTCGGCCCGGCCATAAGCTGAAACCGCCTGTTTAATCTGAAGCGGCGTGAATTCTTCTATTTCTAAACCCCGTTTTAATCCAGCTAAAATTATCACACCCCTCGCCTCGCTCACTCCAGTAACGGTTTTGGCGTTTTTAAAGAAAAAAAGTTTTTCTATGGCCAAAATATCCGGTTGCCATTTTTTAATAATCTTAAAAAAAGAGTCATATAAAATAATTAAGCCATTATTGTGGTCACCCTTGGTCTTGATCTCCACACAGCCATAATTTAACAGCGACAGATTATCTCCATCTTTTTTGATTAAACCATAACCAGCCCGATTGGTGCCCGGATCAACGCCTAAAATTATCATGCTTATGATTTTACACGATTAGCTACCGTAATAACACATGTTATAATTTTAATATCCTGCTAATGCAGTTTTAGCTACGGCTTAAGGCTCACGGGGTTTGGTAGCGCGCGGACTAGACAGTTGCTCGCAAAACCCACACTGCCTAGATGCCTAAGCTTGCCTATAAAAAACAAAAAGACTAGAATCAAACCATGCTTATAGCCACCATCAAAAAATCAATAACAAAGGAGAAGAACTGGTGATCATACCTCGCCGAAAGTATGAAGAGTTGATGTCACCCATTAAAAAATCAAAGAACAGTCTTGATAAAGAACTCTTAGAAGCGCTTAGAGAAGTAAAGCAAGGCAAACTTATCGGGCCTTTTAACTCGGTTAAAGAATTAAAAAAATCTCTTGAAAAATAAGATTGTTTTATCAGCCCCAATTTAAAAAAGAAGTTAGAAATTTCCCCAAAGAAACCCGGCGTAAGTTTTATAGACAAGCCGGTTTTTTATTGCAAGACATAACACACCCCTCATTGCACGCCAAAAAAATACAGAGAAACATTAGATATTTGGCAGGCCGGAGTGGATAAGCATATCCGTTTCTATTTTATGATTCAAAAAGATATTTATATTTTGATCCACATTAAAAAACATTCGGACTAAAAAAGAGCCCCTGATTTCTCAAGGGATCAAAGAGCAAAATTCAAAAGATTCAACACTTCAAGACCCATGTTAATTTGGGCCGACTTCGGCAGTGTTTGGCAAGCATTTGGGCCCATGTTAAGCTTAGGTCGTAAATGGCTTCGGCCTCGCCCCGCTTTGGCGGGGAGGATAATATAGACAAGCGGTTATTCAATCAAACGGATAACCGCTTGTTTTATGTTCATGAACTGTTTTGTATCTAGGGTTGTTATCTTTTATTAGTTACTATTAGTAAAAACATCGGAAACATCCTCGTTTTCTTCTAGGGCTTCTAACAGACTGTCTAACTTGGCGCTATCTTCTTGGCTTAGATTAATTATTTGTTTAGGCACCCACACGCCTTCACCATTTTCAAATTTGAAATCAAACAGCCATTTAACACTATCCACACCCGATAAGTTGGCTCCATTTTGATTCAGAATATGCTTGAGCTCAGCCACCGTCTTATTTTTATTGGCAGTTACCACCGCTATTAAGATAGCCACGCCACCCGGCCCGTAGGCGCTGTATAAAACCTCTTCCCAGCCGCTACCGCCCCCCGGCATCCCACTGCCTTTTTTAATGGCTCTCGCTATATTATCGGACGGCATATTAGCCGCCTTGGCCTGATCCACCACGGTTTTTAAAGAGAAATTCACCTTGGGATCGGCTCCTTTTTTAGCGGCTAGTTCTATGAGTTTGGATAGTTTAGAAAACAACTGGCCTCTTTTGGCGTCAGTGGCCTCTTTTTTTCTTTTGATGGTTGACCATTTGCTGTGACCAGACATAAAATCTCGTATCTTGTAACTTAAAACTTGTAACTTTTTAAAAATCTTTTTGAGCTACAAGTTACAAGCTGCGAGTTTCAAGATTTATCATGCCCTTATCGGCATCACCAGATACAAAAAAGATTTATCCTCCGAAGATTTAATCAAGCAGGGTTTGGTTTCATCAATAAAATTTAAAACAACTCTTGGGCCTATAAGTCCCGCCGCGCCGTCAACCAAATATTTCCAGTTAAACTTAACCTCCAAATTTTCCCCCGTCATCTCAATAGCCACGGCCGAATCATTCTCGCCCAAATCGCTATCGCCGGCATACATGGCCAATTTAGCTGATGGATTTTTAATAAAAGAGAACTTTATGTCGCTCACCCGGCTGGAAAATAAACCCACTAATTTAACAATTTTAACAAATTCCTCCTTATTCAACACAGCCACAGTATTAAACTCGTTTGGTATTAGTTTCTTATAATCAGGATAATTACCCTCTATCAAGCGGGAAACAATTTCTGTTTTTTCAGACACAAAACCTATTTGATTTTTCTCAACAATAATATTTAAATCTTCATTCTTCCCGGAAAATATTCTAATGACTTCGGTCGCGGTTCTGGCCGGTACTATCACCGAAAAAGATAGATCTCTATATTCCTCACTCACCGGAATTGTTTTTTCCCCTAAACGAAAGCTGTCGGTGGCCACCGCCGTTAAAATATCTTCATTTCTGTTTTTATATAAAAATATTCCGGTTATTTCGGGCCGGGTTTCCGAATTGGAAACAAAACCGGTGAGCTTAGCCAAAGATTGGCAAAATACTTCCGAGTTTATGGCCATAACCACGTCATTTTTCAATTTAGGGATTATGGGGAAATCTCTAGCATTCTCGCCTTTAAGCGAGGCTTTATAACCCTCGGCCGTTATACTAAGCGTGTTATCCTTTTTGACCTCTAAATTTATCTTCTCTGAAGCCAAAGAACCAACAATGCCGTGAAATATTTTGGCCGGCACGGTTATTTCTCCGGCCGTTATCACTTTGCAGGGAAACCAAGAATTTACCCCCAATTCTAAATTAGTTGAAGAAATTCTTAAACCATTTCTATCCGATTTAACCAAAACATTATTTAAAATAGGTAAAGTCAGGTGGCGAGTTACCACCCGTTCAGTGTGTTCCAAAGATTCTTTTAGTTTATCTATATTACAAATAATCTCCATTTATTTTAATTAATATGATTATTATTTTTCCACCAGTGTTTTATTTTTGCTTTCGTTAAGTATTTATCTTATTTTTTGTTTTAAAAAGATGTGGAAAATATAAGGCGTAAGTTTTTGATCTGGCGGGGATTATTTTTTATCCGAAAAATATTTTTTAAAAAATATTTTTCTTTTAACATTTATTCAACAGGTTGATCAACAGCTTATCCCTCCCGTTAGAGGTAACTGTGTTTTCGACAGGGCGGCCTCTAACGGGATTATGATTCGTAAATTCTGTTTTTGATTATATTTATCTCCTCCACCAAATTTTCGTTGCTCTGGATTTCTTTATTTATTTTTTCACAGGCGTGCATTACGGTGGTGTGATCCCGTCCCCCAAACTTATCGCCTATAAAAGGATAAGAGCTTTTTAATTCCTCTCTCATCAAATACATGCAAATCTGCCTCGGCAAGACAATTTCCCTTTTGCGCGATTGATTTATCAGATCCTCTTCTCCGATATCGTAAAAATCGGATACGGTTTTTATTATTATCTTAGGCGTGGTTTTAACGCCGTTGTTTGGGTTGGTAGAGGCCAATATTGATTTAACCTGATCCAGGGTGGGAGCTAAATTAGCCACTTTGCACGACATAAACACCCGGTTGAGCGCCCCCTCCAACTCCCTGATATTTTTGGTTACGGTGTTGGCGATAAAACCCAAAACGTCGTTGCTTAACTCGCCTAAATTTTTTTCCACCAGCTTGGCTTTTAATATGGCCATCCTGGTTTCGTAATCGGGCAAGGTAATATCGGCTATCATACCACCCTCAAAACGGCTGCGCAGACGCTCCTCCAACGTGGTGATGGCTTTGGGCGGCCGGTCGGAGGATAAAACTATCTGGTTGTTATTGGCGTAAAGTTCGTTAAAAATATGGAAAAATTCTTCTTGGGTTTTTTCTTTGCCGGCGATAAACTGAATGTCATCCACTATCAGCAGGTTTATTTTTTTGTACTCTTCCTTAAACCTATCCACGGTTTTATTGCGGATGGAGTTGATCAAATCGCCTAAAAATTTTTCGGAAGACATGTACCGCACTTTATTTTTTGAATTGCTTTTAACAACCTCATGGCCAATGGCCTGCAGTAAATGGGTCTTGCCTAAACCCACGCCGCCATAAATAAACAGGGGGTTATAGTTTGTACCCAGGTTCTTGCTGACGGCAATAGCCGCGGCGTGGGCCAGTTGATTGGAAGAACCCACAATAAACGAGTTAAAGGTGTATCTGGGGTTGAGGTTGGTTTCTTTATCGGGTATAACCGAATCGTTTAGGTTTAGTTGATGATCTATAAATGCCGCGGCCGGAGTTTCTTTCTTTCTCAGAATCTTTTTTTCTTCAACCGAGGAGTTTTGGGGTTTTATGGTGAATTTAACCTCCTTAACGTCGTTAGAAAGACCACGCAGGGTTTTTAATATTAAAAGATTGTATTTATCCTCCAGCCATTCTTTAATAAAGGCGCTGGGGGTGGAAACCAGCACCACCCCGTCTTTTTTGGAAGCGACAAAAGTATTTCTAAACCAAGTCACAAAATTTGGTTTAGATAAAGAAAGCTCTATTTCGGCAAGGGCGGCTTGCCACAGCTCATCTTTGTCCATACTTATTGGATTTACGGCTAATCTTATATTTAATTTTTGGCTGGACTGGACCGATTTATTTTTTCAGGCGGAACACTCCCAAGAATTTCAATATCGTGAGAATTATACCACGGCCGGTTTTGGGTAAATTTTAGCGCAATTATACCAAAGTGTGGATAAGTTGTTGAACAAATGTGCACTACTTCTTGCGCGGAGTCTAAATTTATTTTCTGTAAGGATACCCTGGTTAAATATTATCTAACTTTTAATTTAACAGTGAATATGATAACATAATCCCAATCTACGAATTTATCCGAACGCTCCGAATGGATTTATTTGGGGCATTGGGATAAATTAGGATTATTTGGATTATATTATGAAAGTAACCAAATATCGTCCCAAAAATAAGAAGAGAGCCAGAACCCACGGGTTTTTTAAAAGAATGTCCACTCGCGCCGGCCGAAACACTCTCAAAAGAAGGATTTTTAAAGGCCGAAAAAGATTAGCAGTTTCTGTTTAATTATCGGTTAGCCGCGAATGAGAATACGGGGCGAGTTTTTTGATGTTAATGTTAACACAACTAGGTCCAGGGGCAACATTGACATTGTTGTGAGCACCAAGGTTTCCAAGAAAGCGGTGGTTAGAAATCGTATTCGCCGCCAGACGAGGGAGATTTTAAGAAACTATAATAAGGCCGCAGATCTTGGTGGTTTAAACTTGAGGGTTGTGGTTCTAGCTAATGGTGTGGGAGCCAAGTTTAACGATCTGAAAAATGACTTAGAGCATCTTTTGAGTAAAATTAAGTAAGCCCCGTTACTCTTTGGGAGGTCTAGTCAAAATTTCTAAGAATTGTTTACTTTTTGGTGTATTTTACAAACTTATGCTACATATTTACATTAAAGGTAACGGGGTGAGTTTTTTTGTGATTCTTGCAATTAAGTGTTATCAAAAACTACTATCCCCGCGGACGGGGTTTTTTAGGTTGGGCTACTCTTCGCCGATTTTTAATTTGAATCCCGGAGTAAAAGCCGGCTGTCGGCAGGAGCCGAGTTGTTCAGAATACTGTATTCAGGTAGTTTCTAAATATGGAGTGGTTAAAGGTTTGGCCAAATCATTGCTGAGGGTCGTCCAGTGTCGCTAGGACCAATAAGTCCTATAGGGCATATGAGTCTTATGTCTATTTTTAACGAATTATTGTATCGCCCGTTATTTAATCTGCTGGTTTTTTTATATAACGTCATTCCGGGCTCGGATATTGGTCTCGCCATAGTGGCCGTAACCGCCGTCATTAAAATTGTTTTTTGGCCTATGACGGCCAAAGCCGTAAAATCTCAAAAAGCTTTGCAGGAGATTCAACCTAAAATCAAAGCTTTGCAGGAAAAATATAAAGATAACAAAGAAGAGCAGGCCAAACAGTTAATGCTGTTTTATAAGGCCAATAAGGTAAACCCCTTCTCGGGTTGTTTGCCGCTTTTGGTGCAATTGCCCATTTTGATAGCCTTGTATCAAGTGTTTCTTAAAGGTTTTGATCCCGGCAATTTGGCTGTTTTATATTCCTTTATTAGCCATCCCGGCGCCATTGATCCGGTTTCTTTGGGTTTTGCGGATTTATCCGCGCCCAGCCGAGTTTTGGCGGTTCTGGCCGGTGTGAGCCAGTTTTGGCAAGCCAAAATGATCTTGCCTAAAAGTAAACTGCCCGGCGCTCCCAAAACATCCGATGAATTTATGACCCAGGCCTTTTCCAAGCAAGCGGTCTATCTTTTCCCTGTGCTCACTGTGGTGATTTCATGGAAATTGCCCGCCGGGCTGGCTTTGTATTGGCTGGTAACCACTTTATTTACGGTTCTCCAGCAGTATGCTATTATGCGCACCAGCAAAAGCTTAAATGGATAAAGCGCAAATAGCCCAAGACCTCGCCCAAAAGATCTTTGATTTTATGGGGGCTGAGGTGAAAATTACGTCGGAAGTCACGGCTGGCCGTGTCAGGGTGAACGCTTCTTTGGAGGAAGCGGGTTTTTTGATTGGCCGGGACGGCGAGAATCTTAAAGCTTTTCAATATGTTTTAATGCTGATGACGGCTAAAAAAATCGGCGAGACCTTAACCCCAGCCGACTTTGTTTTTGACATCAATAATTATCAAAAAGAAAAGGAAGATTATTTAATAGCTTTGGCTAAAAACAGCGCTCATCAGGCTTTAGAAAACAAAAAAGCGGTGGAACTGCCGCCCATGACGGCTTTAGAAAGAAAGATTATCCACCTTGCGGTGGAGCAAATTGGCGGAGTAAAAAGCGAGAGCGTGGGTGAGGGGGAAGAGAGAAGAGTCATTATTAGCTTAAATTCTAAATCCTAATATCTAAACTTTAAATCCCGATTATATCGAGGATCCTCGACAGAGTCGGGACAATTTCTAAATCACAAATTCCAAATTGTTTGAGAAATTGTAATTTATAATTTGTTTAGGATTTAGGATTTCGTGCTTCGCCCAGTAACTCAACTAGTTGGGTTACTGGGCTTCGATTTTTTAAAGAGTCAAACGATATAGCCGTCCATCTATTTTATTTATAAAAAATAGATAGCTCTCGTCGGGTGATAGGAACAGGTTGCCGGCGTCAAAAACATTGGTTATTATTTTTTGAATCTGGCCGGTTTCCAGATTTATTCTCGCAATCTCCTCGCCGCTCCCTCTTACTCTTCTTTTATAATAATCATCGGGCATAACGTAGCCGGCTTCGCCGACTTTAATAACACTGCAAAAAACCACGCGCTCATCTTGCGACCAGACGCATTTTTCGGGCAAGGTGAAAAGGTTTAGATTCCTCTGGGTGTTTTTTTCTAAATTTATGGCGCTAAGCTGGAGGTTAAAGCCCCCCGCATCGGTTTGTGAAACCAGAACTTTGGCGCCAGAAGGCGAAAAGTTTGAGGTTAAGCCGTAAACCCCGCCCAAAACCCGCTTGGTTTTTTTGGTTTTCAAATCTAAAAGGTAAAGTATGCCTTGGGCCAGGCCTGACGGTCTCGTCTTTAAGGCCACCGAGTTGCCGCTGTACCAATCCAAAACCAAATCCGGTATTTTGGAGGTAGTAAGGTCTTTAGTTTTAGAAAGATCAGCCGAACTTTGCGTGATTTTGGCCGCGCCCGATTGGCTGGTTAGAATCATCATCTCATTATCCCGCCCCAGAGACAGACCGTGGGTATTGGGGGGTAAGGTTTTTAATGATCTGCTGACGGTATTATAGATCAAATAGCGATTGGATCCAGACGACAGAGTGTATCTAAAAGCTAATAATCCGCCCCCGGGCGATATTTTAACTTCGCCGATGCGATCCACCGCCACCAGACCGATTTTGTTTTTGTTTTGTCCACCATAGCTAATGTTATTAACACTACCGTCCCAAGCCGC
>CAYJTN010000007.1:13880-16414 GCA_964373235.1 uncultured Candidatus Saccharibacteria bacterium | reverse complement strand
ATATATAAAAAAGAAACCCGAGAAAAATCTCGGATTTCCAGGGCACGACTGCGTTCCGTGGTTAACACATTTAGTATAGCACCCTGATTGCTTACGTCAACCATAAATCTGTGGAAATAAAAAGAGGGTTGCCGTTTTGGCAACCCTCGTGCCGTTTTCTACGAAGTCGGATATCGTGGAGATTATTTGCCCGAAGCCTTGAACAAAGGCGCTAAACGATCCTCAAGCCCGGGGAAATGCTCACACATACCAGATAAAAAATCCGGCAAAAAAGAATGGACCGTCTCTACAAAAATCAAGGGGATTCTAGAATCTTCCCAACCAACAGAAAAATGTTCCGTTCGGCAACCCTTCAAAGGCAAAACAAATAAACCAGCAGATAGGTCATTCTTTTGTCTACAAACCCCGAAAATAAGCCCATGCTTTTCAAAGGTAAAAATGGCCTTATCAGACCTTATCGCTCCAATTTCTTTTTCTGTTATAAACCCAAAAACAATTCTTATAACAGAAACAATCTCGGCCTTCATTTGATTGATTCTGTCTGATCCAGCCAGCAGGGCCTGGACTGTTTCCATGCTTGCATTCATGGTGTTTTCTCCTATATCTAGGAGCCCTATCGGGCGTTTGTTTAGGTACTTGCTCTAACCGATTTGATTAGAACATTGCCAGGAGGATACAACATCTTTAATAATAGGTCAATGCCACTAAAAACCCTCTAATCTCTCTTGAGCTAGTCTTCGAAATTCAGATAACATTGTTAACAAATTACCCACGATCGTATGAAGTTTGTTAACAATGTTTTTTATTAAATTTTTCCTAGTGTCCCCTCTTTATTAACACTAAGTATCTCAACTTTATCTTTAAGTTTTAGTTCATCTAAATTCTTCACAAATTTTTCTGGCAAAGGCCTGTAACCTACCCAAACACTTCTTTGTAATTGATTATAACCACAAGATACCAATTCCAGGCGTATCAAATCCCTCTTTCTTCTTTCTGATTCAGGAATATCAAAAATAACTAGTCTAATAATTCCATCTTCATCAGGTAGGGAATTTATTTCATCTATAAGTAAATCCGAACCGTTTTTTGTTAGTGACCAAATAGATTTTCGATGATTTCCATTTTTAACTACTAATCCCTGTTTCTTTAAGCGGGATAAGATGGCAGAAAAAGTTTTAGGAGAAAATTCATAATCGTTAGGCAACCCCAAAGCCGTCCGCCATAATCTTGATTCCGCACGACCGCGAGGAAAAATACTTTCCAGTGTTATATCTCCTATTTCGTTAATTTTATTCAAAATCAATCTAGTTATAGATAATCCGTCTGCCATAATATTTATATTATGATTTATTAATACTATTTATAGTATAACCACAAATATAATTAATGTTAACACTTTTTATACGATCGTAGGAAAATTGTTAACAATAGCTATTTTACATATTTTATTAAAAATATTATGAAGTGGAAGTTAAATGGAAAAAATAAAAAAGGGCTGCCGTTTTGGCAACCCATGGTTTATCACATCTGTGACCCATACCCTATTTCGTCTAGAGCATCTTGTCCAGAAACTCCTGGACCATTCCCCTGTAGAATTCCTTTGCCTCCCCTGGAGTCACAGCGCCACCGAGGTCCCCGGACATCTCTACGAAATTCAAGGGTTCGTTCTTGAGGACGAGACCATTCTTGAAGACCATGTTTTTGAAAAGCAAGCAGCCGATTTCGTTGCGACGCGCAACTAGCATTTCTGTAGCTCCTTTTTAGAGGATTAGTGGAGGATCACTTTTGGTACTAAGTGTAGTATAACATATCATATCGTACTTTATCAATACCGCCTAAAAATCCCCGCTTTAGGCGGAGATTTTGGTGATTTCTAGCTCGGTAAAACGCTGGCGGTGGCCGGCTTTCTTTTTATAGCGTTTCTTAGCGCGATATTTAAAAACTATAATTTTTCTGGCTCGGGCCTGCTTAGCCACTTTAGCCGAAACTTTAGCGCCTTCAACCTTGGGCGCGCCGACTTTTAAATCGGCGTCATCTGCCACCATTAAAACATTGTCAAAAACCACTTCACTGCCCTCTGCGGCATTGAGTTTTTCTACTTTTAATTTCTGGCCCTCGGCCACTTTATATTGCTTCCCGCCGGTTTTAATTACGGCAAATTTAGACATAAAAGAATCTTGAAACTCGCAACCTGAAACTTAAAACTTCTGATTCAGAAAAGTTACAAGTTTCAAGTTACAGGCTACGAGCTTAAATGATATTAACACACTCAAATAAAAAAGAAAAGGCCTTCCGAATTTAGATCGGAAAGCCCAAGGTTAATCGTCCGGAGGTTCAAGGGAATCAAGTTTCCGACCGCTCTTTTTTACTCGGTTTATGATCCGGATTGATTGAAAAAAATAAATCGCGGCCGGCAGCCAAAAAGCGGACAAAATAAAAAAGCAGAACAATTCACCCACGTTAGCCTCCTTCTTTTAAATAAAAAGAACAAAGTTAGTATTCCTCTTCTTTTTCCGGCGCGGCCAGAACCATCG
>CAYJTN010000007.1:0-13780 GCA_964373235.1 uncultured Candidatus Saccharibacteria bacterium | reverse complement strand
TAAAAAGAACAAAGTTAGTATTCCTCTTCTTTTTCCGGCGCGGCCAGAACCATCGGCTCCACACCCACTCTCTCGCCTGTTATTTTTAACACATCCTTATCTATTTTTACAAACTCCTTGCTGGCCTGATTATACATACTGACCGTGGTGCCAAGATTTTTACCGAGGCGGCTCATGTAATCTTGATAAGCCAAAAGATGCCGGCCCAGTTCCTCCACCCTCTTTTTTATCTCTTTAGCCGACTCCTCTATCTGCAAAGCCCGCAAGCCCTGCAAGACCGTCTGGAGATAAGCAAGAAAAGACGTGGGTGAAACAATAATCACATGCTTCTCTTTAAAAGCGTATTCAATCAGATCGCGCGTGGCCACTTTAACCGCGCCGACTTTATTGACCAAAAGATCGTAATAAATCGCTTCCGAAGGTATAAACATAAAAGCAAAATCCATGGTATTTTCCAAAGGCCGAACGTATTTAGCGGTTTCGTCTATGCGGTTTTTTAAATCCAGTTTGAACTGGCGCTCCAAATCGGCTCGTTCGGTCTCGTCGCGCGAATTTAAAATCCGCTCATAATTTTCCAAAGAAAATTTAGAGTCAATCGGAATTATTTTTTCTTTTACAAACACCACCGCGTCCACGATTTCGCCGTCGGAAAATTTATATTGCATTTGATAAGAATTAGGCGGCAAAACATTTTTTAATGTTTCTTCCAAATAATATTCGCCCAGCACCCCGCGCTGTTTGGGATTTTTTAAAATATCCTGCAGGTTTTTTAGCTGATCGGCGAAATTGACCACCTGTCGATTGGTTTCATCCAGTTTGGTGAGGCGTTCGGTCACGTCACGCACAATCTGGGCCGTCTGGCCGAACTGGCTTTGCATACTGCGATGCGATTCACCCAGTTTTTGATCCAGCGTCTTGGCAATATCACCTATTTGATTTTGCAGCATCAAAAACAGGTTCTGCTGATTCTCGGGCTCGGCGCGCTTAACGCGACGGGAGAGAAACCAAAGCAGACCAACAAAACCAACAATTAAAATAACCCCCACGATAATAAAACCTGTAGTCATAAGGTTGTCCTAAGTCTACAATGTCAAATGACAAAGCTCAAATGTCTAACCGATATCTAATGACAAATGACAAAATTTATTTTTGATATTGGAGCTTTAGAATTTATTTGTCATTTTGGCCAGCTCCGCTTGCGCATGAATATCCACTTCGCCAATTCTATCAAAACCAAATTGATGAACCCCACGCCAAAAACCATAAACCATTCCCAGGCGCCGATGGGCTCGGTCTTTAAAAGAAATCTTAAAGGGGGAAAATATATGGCTAGAGCCAGCAGTGTTAAACCAGCCGCGGCAGCGGCCAAAAGATATTTGTTCTCGGCGAAAGGAATATCCCAAATGGGTTTTTTCAAACTCCGCACCGAAAAAGAAAAACCTAGAGTGCTAACACCCAAAGCCGCGAAAACCAGAGTCTGGGCGTAGCTGACGCTTTCAAAAGAAGATTTAAAGAAAACAAACATTAAAAATAAAACCGCCGCGCTGACACAGCCCACCACCGTCACCAAAAATCTGGCGAAACTGTCTAAGATGGGTTGCCGAACGTCGGGCGGCGGAGAAGCCATAACATCCTTTTCGGCCGGGTCCAGCGCCAAGGCGATGGCCGGCCAGCTTTCGGCAAGCAGATTGACCCACAAAATCTGAAGCGCCACCACCGGCAGAGGCCAACCGAAAAATAAGGCCAAGCCCACCAAAACAATTTCGGTTAGACTGGTGCTCAAAAGATAAGCCACCACCTTTTTGATGTTATCCAAAATCACCCGGCCCTCGCCGATGGCTTTAATTAAGATAGAAAAACTATTTTCCAAAAGGATCAGATCCGAAGCTTCTTTGGCCAAAGCCAGGCCACTCGCCAAAGCCACCCCAATGTCGGCTTGCTTAAGAGCCGGCGCGTCGTTAACACCGTCGCCCACCACCGCCACCACCTCGCCCTGTTTCTGCCAGGCTTGGGTTATTTTTAACTTATGTTCCGGCGTCACCCGGCTGAAAATATCCACATTGCGGACGCGATAAGCCAGTTCCTCAACTTCAAGCCGAGCTACATCTTTACCCTCCATAACTTCAACGAGGCCATGCCTATTTTTCGAAATCAAACCCGCTTCTTTGGCCACCGCCCGCGCCGTGGCCGTGTGATCGCCTGTAACCATAACCGTACGCAAGCCCGCCCGGCGCCCTAAAGCTAAAAAATCTTTGGTGTCCGGCCGGATAGGATCTTTTAGGCCCAAGAGCCCCACCAAATTGAGCCCGGTTACAACTTCTTTCGCGTCAGCCGAGGAAAAATGTCCGGAAAAAAACCTCCGATCTTCTATTTTTTTGGAACAAACAGCTAGCACTCTTAAACCGCCCTGGGCTAAAGCCGTGACCGAATCTTTAATCACCGAAATTTCAAAAGGTATGACGTTTTCAAAACGATTAAGCACCTGAATCTTTTTTATCCCGCTTAAAAGTATATCCGGCGCGCCCACCACAATAGCCCAAATCTCCCCCAGCTCATCGGCCCTCAAAGAAACGGCAAACTTGCGTTCGCTGTTAAAAGCAAGCCCGCCCCTTTTTTTAAATTTTTGATTTAACTTGTCAAAATCCAAACCAGCCTCTACCGCCGCCCCCACCAAAGCTTTATCAACAGGGCTGCCTGTTATCACCCCTTTATCAACAATAACCTCCGCCGATAACAAGCCGTAGGACAGCGCCAAGATGCGGTTGGAGGCATATTCCACTGTAGAGTTAAGCTCCAGCATGCCGCTTCTTCTTTCGGGTGTAAGCACTTTAACCACCTGCATTTCGCCTTGAGTCAAAGTGCCGGTTTTATCGGTTAGAATAACGCTGGCGCCGCCCAAATTTTCCGCCGCCGCCAAGTTTCTTACTAAACCCCGCGCCTTAAGCACCCGCCTCATACCCGACACCAAAATAACCGTAACAGCCACGGGCAGACTTTCGGGGATGGCCGCCACGGCTATGGCCACCGCCGTTAAAAACATTTCTTGCTTATCCCGCCCCAAAAAAACACCCCCAGCCAAAATTGCCGCGCTCAAAACCAAAACTGCCAGGCCAATCAAGCGGCCGAGTTTATGGAGTTTTTTTTCAAAAGGCGTTTCATCTTCGGACAGGTTTTTTGATAAACGGCTGAGACGCCCCATCTCGGAACTATCCCCTGTGCCAAAAACCACAGCCTCGCCATTGCCGTCCACCACTGCCGTACCGGCAAAAACGGTATTGCCTCTTTCAAAAATATTGGCCTCCGCCTGAGCCAGGCCGGCCGATTTTAAAACTTCGGCCGACTCGCCGGTTAAAACACTCTCATCGGTTTTAAAATTAAAACTACTAACTAACCGGGCGTCGGCTAAAACTTTATCACCCGATTTTAGAAAAATAATATCGCCGGGCACAAGCTGTGACGCGGGCAGAGATTTATAAGCGCCGTCGCGCCGCGCGACGGCGCTGGGCGTTTCCAGTTTTTTTAAAGCGTTGAGAGACTTCTCGGCTCTATATTCCTGAAAAAACCCAACGATACTGTTTAACACCACCACCGCTAGAATAACAGCGGTATCCCAAAAAGATTTAACCCAAAAAGTTACTCCGGCGGCTAGCAACAGAATCAAAACCAAGGGATTTAAAAACTGCCGTAAAAATATTTTAAAAAGAGCTGGGGGGCGTGGGGGCGTGAGCTCGTTAAAACCAAAATGTTTTAAACGCTGTCCGGCTTCGATTTCCGTTAAGCCGTCTCTCTTGGAGTTTAGGCGCATAAAAACATCACCCAGCGGAAAACTATGCCAAGGGATTTGATTATTTTCCTGATGTTGGATTTTGGCCATACCATGCGCTACAAAAATAAGGAATATTTTTGGCGGAAATTTTATAATACTCGAATGTGCCGCCATCGGGATTTGAACCCGAGTTACTGGGATGAGAACCCAGCGTCCTAGACCAGCCTAGACGATAGCGGCAAAAGATGTAAATAAATAGGAAACATCGTCCCGAGTAGCATCATGGAGAAGACCAGATTATAATAAAGAGGCTCCATGTCGTCTGCGAGGGATGATGTTTCCGTCAAAAAAATCAACCTCTTATTTCCTCCACAATCTGCTCCATCTTAACTCCCCTTGAGCCTTTTATCAACACAACATCGCCCGGCTGTAAAACCTGCTCCACTTTTTTAGCCGCGCTGGCCGCAGCGTCAAACCAAAACAAATCTTGGTCTAATTTTAGGCCGATTTTTCTAGCTTCTTCCTTAGCAAAAACCATTTCACTGCCCACCAAAAACAATATATCGGCCAATTTAGCCGCTTTGAGGCCGATAGCGCGGTGAGCTTTTTCGGTATTCACACCCAATTCCCGCATACTGCCCAAAACGGCAATCTTGCGATTATTTTTAAATTTAGACAGAACCTCCAAAGCCGCCTCGCAAGCTATGGGCGACGAATTATACGCATCGTCTATAATTATGGAATTTTTAACTCCGGCTAAAAGTTCCAACCGATGAGGCGGCGGCTTAAATTTTTCCAAAGCTGGGGCGATGTCTTTTAGACTGATATTGAAGGCGCGGCCAACGGCCGCGCCGGCCAGAGACGCATACAGCGCGGGTAAACCCAAAGTCCGAGCTATTTTAAAATCGGCCGATTCTGAATTTAAACGATCCTCTACCTTAAATTCCATACCCGAATTTTTTACTTCTTCAACCGTGACCGGCACGTTATAACTGAAATTAACAATCTCTATTTCAGCTCCCGTTTGAAAACCAAAATAGATTCTGGCCCGATTGGTAGGCACGCGGTCGCGCAGTTCCCGCACCGATAAATCATCGTAATTTAAAACAGCCGTGCCGCCCGGCTTTAAATTTTTTATTACCTGGGCCTTCTCGTCAATATAGGCGTCGCGCTCCAGAAAAAATTCCAAATGCACCGGCATTTCGCCTATGGCTGTCACCACCGCGACATCAGGATGAATAAAAGAAACCAGGTAGGCAATATCGCCCGGCTGGTCGGCCGCCATTTCTAAAACTAAAATTTTGGGATAATTTTTATCTCTTATCACAATCAATTTCATCGCCCTCAAAAAATTGCCGAGCCACAAAGCCATGTTCCTTTTGGCCTCAACTCCGCCGATGATGGCCAAGGGCACGCCGATCTCGGTATTTAAATTGCCTTCACTGCGCCGGACCTGACCGGGAAAAGCCCCCGCCAAAACCAAAAAAACCGCTTCCTTGGCCGACGATTTGCCCACCGAACCGGTAATGGCTACCACTTTGGGCTTGTACTTGGCCAAAACGGCCATACTTAATAATCTTAGCTTGTATTTTATAATCTTTCGTAACATTAAAAATTTCCAATGACTAATTCCTAAATGACAAAATTATTCTTATTTTGATATTTAGGCTCAGGCATTAGTCATTTAACTATGGCTTTATCCGGTGTTACATTAAGATAGCGCAAAATATACTCGCCTACCCGCTTAAACACCGGCGCCGCCGTGGCTTCGGAAAACTCCACCCCTTGGGGATTATCCAACCTAATTAGCATAACAAAGGCCGGATTAAAAGCCGGGCTGTAGCCCACAAAAGTATGGATGGTTTTTTCGGTGTAACCGCCGCTGGGACCGGCCACCTGGGCCGTGCCGGTTTTCCCGGCCACGGTGTAACCGGGAATGCGGGCCTGTCGGCCGCTACCAGTCTCCACCACGCCCATCAGCATTTTGGTTAAGGTCTCGCTGGTAGATTGTTTTATTACTCGGCGCTTTACCGTCCGCGCGCCAGCCGCCACAATATTTTCTTGGCCCTCGGCGGTCTCAACAATTCTATCAACCAGATACGGTTTTAAGAGTTCGCCGCCATTGGCAATAGCCGCTATGGCCGTAGTCATGGCGAGGGGTGTAACCGATAAGCCTTGGCCAAACGATGACACCAGCCAATCCAACTCCACGCCGCTTTTTAAATTTCTGATATCGCCTTTAGCCTCACCCGATAAAGTTATCCCGGTTTTTTCGGCAAAACCGAAATTGTTAACATATTCTCGCCAGACACCCTGCGGCATGCGACGCAAAACAAAAATCACGCCGGTATTTAAAGATTTCTCCAAAACCTGACTCATGGTCTGCTCGCCCCAAGCTTGGCGAGTGGAATTACGGATGGTAAAACCGTTCACCGCTACCTCGCCCGCGTCAAAATATTTTAAATCGGGCGAAATCACATTCACGTCCAGCGCCGCCGCCATAGTGATGGGTTTAAAAATAGAGCCGGGTTCAAACACCAGCTGAATGTTAGGGTTTAAAAATTGGGCGGCATTCTTAACTTCGTTATACTTATTAGGATCATAATTGGGCCAGGCGGCCATGGCCAAAATAGCGCCGGTTTTAGGTTCCATCACTATACCGCTCGCCCCTTCGGCGTAAAATTTTTCGGCGGCTGCCTTCAGCTCCCTCTCTAGAGCGAGCTGAATGTTGTAATCCAACGTTAAATAAATATCCCCGCCTTTTCTGGGTTTGACTACTCGGCTTAAAGGCAGAACCAGGGAACCCAGCGCTTTTTTAACACCGGCCACATAGCCCGACTCGCCTTTTAGTTCATCATTAAAATAGGCTTCCAGACCGTAGCGGCCTGTTTTTAACCTATCGTCGCCAGCTGGCCCTGAATTTGTTGAAGGGACATCGGTCTGGCCCACAAAGCCCACCACCCCAGAGGCCAGATCACCCAAAGGATAATACCGGTCTTGAAAAGCTTTCCAATGAACGCCTTTTAAATTTATTTTTTGCAGAGCGAGCGCTGTGTCTTTATCAACTTTGTCTTTTAACGGTTCATAAGGATCGCCGGCCTTGGCTATTCTTTCTTCAATCACAGCCTCGTCCAAATTTAAAAGCTGGGCCAAGGGCGGTATCAGTTCCGTCTTTTTTTGCAAATCTATTTCTTGAGGCGAGGCCCAAACGTTGTACCAAGTGCGCGTTAAAGCCAAAGGTATTTCTTTGTCCAGGGTTTTTAAATAGATATTGCCGCGTTCGGGCAGCACCACATCGGCCACTTTCTGCTGGCGCTCGGCCGCTTTCTGGTAATGGGCGCCCTTAAAAATCTGCAAATAAAAAAGCCGGCCCACGGCCGTAACGAATAACAACACAAAGATAAGGCTGATAAATAAAATTCTGCCGCGATTATCTCTTTTCATCCCCTTGGAACTTATTGTTTCTTAGCCAAATTTTCAGCCCAACCAATCGCGCTTGGCCTAAGATCCACATAGCCGTCGGCCCAAGTCGCCTCCACCAAATTCAAACTCGCGCCGGCCGTCGTCAAAGCCTCGCGCCCCTGGGCCGCGACCACTTTAGCCAGCAGTTCCTCGCGCTCTTCTTCCAATTCCAATTTTTTAGCCGCCAGCGCTTCAATTTTAAAATCCAGGGAAGTAGCCAAACTTAAAAACAAGATATAGCTCACTAAAAACAACACGGTGAACAAGCTTAATATTAAAGTGGATTTTCTAATTAGTATCGCAACCATATGAATGTCAAAGCTCAAATGTCAAATCAATGACTAAATGTCTAATGACAAATTTTTGATGTTTGGGCTTTGAAATTTATTTGTCATTTTAATTTTGATATCGCCCTCAATTTGGCGCTCCTCGCTCTCTTGTTATTGGCAACTTCCTCCGCCGTAGGTGTTATGGGTTTTCTGGTCAGCACTTCCCCTTCGCCGGAGCGTTTTTTCTCGTTAAAAAAATTCTTGACTAGCCTGTCTTCCAAAGAATGAAACGAAATGGCCGCTAGCCGCCCGCCCGGTTTCAAAATCCGCCAGGCGCCAGCCAATCCCAGTTTGATATTTTCCAGTTCATTATTTACAGCTATCCGCAAAGCTTGGAAGATTCTGCTATAAGTCTTATAGGACCTATTGGATTTATTTATAATCTCCACCAACTCCCCCGTGGTTCTTATTCTTTTTTGCTTTCTCGTCTCTGCGATTGCTTTGGCAATCCTCTTGGCTTGCCGCTCCTCGCCAAATTCTTTAAAAATCCGTTCCAGTTCTTTTTCCGGCCAACTATTGACTATATCTGCCGCTGTTAATGACTTTTCTGCGTCAATCTGCGTTTGATCTGCGTTGATCTGCGTTGAGTGGTAACGCATATCCAAGGGTTCATTCTTGAGATACGAAAAACCTCGGCCGGACTCATCTATATGGTAAGAACGAAAACCGAAATCAAATAAAACGCCATCAACCCCTTCTGGAAAATATTTACTTGATATTTTTTCTATATCGGCAAAATTTCCAACCTCTAAAAATAATCGGCCGTTGAACGGCTGGCCCCGCGAAGCTTTAGCAGAGTAGGGTCCAGGCTCGATCCCAGATCGGACTTCTCCGACTTTGGCGTCGGAGAGCTCCGACGTTTCAGTCGGAGCAAGCGGTTCGGACGCTGTTAAGTTTTCCGATCTGGTCTCGAGCCCAAGCCCTCCCTGACCCATTAGTCCTATTGGTCTTATTAGACTTATCGAAAGATCCCAATCTATACCCAGCAATTTTCCAGCCGGCGCGGTACGCTTTAATATCTCCAGAGCATGCCCGCCATCGCCCCAAGTCGCGTCTATAAAATCCTCGCCCGGCTGTGGACTAAGATATTGAATAACTTCTTTTAAAAGTACTGGTTTATGCATAGGTCCAATTGGTCCTATAAGACCTATTAATAAATTCCCAACTCCCCCAACTTCTCCGCTATCTCCGACGTATGCTTTTCGGAATTTTTTTTGTATTCGTGCCAATTATCTTCGTCCCAAATTTCCAATCTATTAAATAAACCAGCTATCACCACGTTCTTTTTTAATCCCGCGAAATCTTTTAAATAATCCGGAATCAAAACCCTACCCAAAGCATCAATCTCAACATCTGTGGCTCCGGCTAACATCGTTCGAACAAAGCTTCTGGTGCCCGATTGGCCTACCGGTAATTTGGCTAATTTACCGGCCAGCTCCTCCCATTCTTTCATAGGATAAAGCACCAGTGAATTATCCAAACTTTTGGTTAACACCGCCGCCTCGCCGATTTTTTTTCTAAACTTGGCCGGTATGGCTAATCTTCTTTTGGCGTCAATTGTATGGCGGTATTCTCCAATGAACATGACTAGTTTGTTCAAAAGCGCAGCGATTGAAAACAAACTCAATCACCCCGCTCTCTAAATATTTAACCTCTTCTTTAAAGCTCTCCAATTGTCAACTACTCGCTTTGCTCGTAGAACAAATTGGAACTTATCCACAGTTTGACTGTGTTGTGCACACAATTATCCACAATCTCCCACTTGGCCACCCTTATCTACCACATTGTAAACTTTTCTTAACACCAGCACAACCAGCACCCATTTATCCACAATGTGCAAAACCCCGCCGCGTCCAACGCGGCGGGGTTACTCTTTTCCCTTTTCATCCCATTTATTCCCTTTTTTACCCTTTTATGCTATTAGTAGCTTGATGGGCCCGTGGTACAGTGGCAACACACCGCATTTGCACTGCGGAGATGGGAGTTCGATTCTCCCCGGGTCCACCATAACGAAAAGTTCGGACTCATTCTGGGTTCTGCTGGAAATGAGTCCGAACTTTTTGGTATAATGACCACATTGGAGCAAACCAATTGTTTGGTTTGCGTGGAGAATCGAAAGCCGGAGCGATGTCCCGAGCAGTGTCGAGGGACCGCGAGGCGGGATCGCAACCGATTTTTTATATTTTATTTTTAATTTTTTATTTTGCCGTTGGCACTCCCTTCGTCTCCACTGCCCTAGGCGATTGCGGCGGCACGGCGGGTTTAGGCGGATTGCCTAAGGCCGGCCGGTCGTTCTGTAAATTTTGGATTATCTGCGCTATCAACTGGTTGTCGGGATTGGTTTGACGCAGGGTTAAAAAGTTTCGCAGAGCTTCATCCCGGCGTCCATCGGCGTCATAAATCAAACTCAAAAAATAGCGGGCGTTGGCGTAGTTAGGATTAAGCTCCAAAGCTTTTTCCAAAATTGATCTCGCCTTATCAACCAATTCACTCTCCGCTGCCAAGCCATAATTAAACAGGTTGGATTTGATCAAATAGAGCTGGCCCAGCTGTGTTTTGATAAATGGATTGATTGGCTCTAGCCCGCTCGCCTTTTCGTAATTTTGAATGGCTAAATCATCCGCGCCTTGTATCAGCGGCACCAAATCGCGGTACGATTCGGCTGTATCAACAACCACACCCACATTATCTGGATCCAATATCGTAGTTCTCTGCACAGCGTTAATGGCACGCACTGTCAGATTCTGCAATAAAATTGTTTCCTCGGATTTAGCTTGACGCTCTTCGGCCGGCCGGGCGTTGATGCCCGCCACCACATCGTTCATTTTGGCAAAAAGCGCCTGGGCTAAGACTCTAAAATAGCGAACCTCATAGGGATTAGAATTAATGGCGGCATAAATGCCGTTCAGAATATCGTCTCTTTTTCCGGCCGCGTTTGATTTATCCTCCGAAGCTTCAGCGGAGGAGGACGCGGTCACCGCCTTAACAAAAGCCCGCTCCGCGCCCCAGCGCCGCACCGAAAAATAACCGCCAGCCAAAGTGCCTATCAAAACAACAAGCAGCACAAAAAAAGCCGCCAGAGTTTTCACCGATCCCTGCTGGAATCTGTAACTCCAGGTAGGTCCTATGGGTCCGATTGGACCTATCCCGTCTTCCTGCGCGAGCACAAACAACACCGGCAAAAACCAAAACATAAATTCCAACGGCAAAGACGTGGGGTAGAAAAATTTTGTTACCAAAATAAAAACCCAGCTGGCCAGCAGGCCAACTCCGACTTCAGACGTCGGAGTCCGTCGCCAAGCATAAACCAAAAATGCAATAATAAAACTAAGTAGCGCTAGAGTTCCAAAAATTCCGGAGGTGGTAGCCCAAGTAACCGCTTCGGCAATACTGTCGTTAAAATTAACGCCCCAATAATTGGTTTGATTAAGCGCCGCCGATTTAAACTTCGCGTAAACATAAGGGTAGGTTTCCAAACCCGAGCCAAAAATCGGTTTCTCGCGCCAAGTTTTGGCTAAAATATCCAGGCTGGCGCGATAAGATGGATTTATTTCGGCCGGAAAAACCAAATCCTTAATTTGCGGCGCGCGCGCAAACCACAACAAAACGGCCAGAGTGATAAGGCCTAGCGGCAGTAAAACCTTCTGCTGATACCCTCCTGGCCCCGAGCTGGCTTGCTCCGAGCTTGTCGAGGCAGTCGAACCTGTCGAAGGGTTTCCTGCCATCACCCTCTTCACCACCAAAACCACCGCGGCCGCGGCCAAGGCCAGCCAGCCGATTCTAAAATCAACTATGGCCGCGGTTAAAATTTGGACCGCGGCTACCACGGCCAAAATAATTTTTATTTTTTTATTGAGCCCGCCCGCCGGCGAGGCTAACGTTCCCTGCAGAGCGGCCAAAATAAACGGCACCGATGAGAGCGCGAAAATACCCAGCGCGAATGGACTGCCTATGGTGTTAAAAACACGGACCCGATAAACCTCGCCGGGTATAAGGTGGACACCAAAAAACTGCAGTAAGCCGTAAACCGAGGCTAAAAATGTTCCCCCGAGCCACGCCCATATAAGTCCTATAGGACCAACCCCGACGTCAGTCAGCCCTGACGTTACGTCGGGGGAGCTCGGGGCTCCGACCGAGAGCGTCGGAGTAGGACCTATCTTAAAAACCTGAAAACCCACCACCGCCAATATAATGTAAGATAGTATTGATAAACCCGCGCCGGAATACCGCCCGGCGTCACCCAAGAAACTCACCCAAAAACTGCTGGAAAAAATTGAAGACAATACCGCGGCCATAGCCACAATCAGCCACGGCCACTGCAAGACGGTCTCGCGCCAAGACAATTTACCCGAAGCCACAGTTCGGGCCACCCAAGCGCCCACAGCGGTTAAAGCCAACACCGAAAGCAAAAACTGTTTGGGCAAATTGACACTGTCGGAAGAAGTAAAAAAGAAAAGCGGCGTTAAAAACACGGCCGCGAAAACGGCAATTTGGGCGAGATAACCAAAAAATAGCTCACCCTTCGTAGCTTCAGCGAAGGAAGGTTCCCCGCCGGTGGGCTGGCTCTGAATGTAGTCGAGGGGTCTGTGGGGATCGGCTTCTATCATAATTGGCGGCGGAGCCGCTATAGGTCCAATTGATTCTATAGGACTCATCGGCACAGCCGTTTCCTGTTTTTCCGGCGCCGCCACGGTGCCAACCAAATCCGCCTTTATCCGCGCTGATGAATCCGCGTCAAGCTGCGTTTGATCCGCGTTTGATCTGCGTTTATCCGCGTCTAGCAGCGCTTGGACTTTTTTCTCTTCCAATTCCCTCAAAATATTCTTGGGTATTTCCATAAGTTTAGAAATTAGCTATTAGAAATTAGTAATTTAGTTTAAGTTATTGTAGCACCGATTTTATTTTTACCAACTGTGGATTAGTCCCTATAGGTCCCATCGGTCTTACCTGCCCTGAACTTGGTTGAAGGGTCGGACCTATTTTTGCTTCTTTCTTTGTATAATTTCTCGGTAAAACCACCTTCTTTTAAAAACCTTTGCCCCAAACTGGCTAATTGCTTATCTAGCAAATAATCGGCTTGGTGGATTAAACAAATTATAGCGTTAGCGGCAGTTTCCGGTTCCCCAAGATAGGTCTCATAGGTCCTATATGACTTATCTTTTTTGTAGGCCAAAGAGCGTACCTCGCGGGCTTTGGCATTTTCTTTGCCCCATAGTAACAAACTTTTCTGCCGTAAAAAATCTTCGTAATCTAAAAGCAGTTCTTCCAAACTAGCCCGTGCCACATTTATTAATTTTAATTCTGTTTTTTTTGAAGTGCCAGAAGCTTGCGACCCCTCGGCAATATTTTGCTTGCCGCTTCGCGCCGCTTGGACCATCTGATCCGCAGTTCTGCAGGACCTATTGGCCTTATCGGTCTTATTGGTCCTATTAACGTAAAGATTGCAAAACTCCACCGTTAAATCGTAAATGAGTTCGGCGGTTTGATAAGATTTTAGATTACGGTAACCGCCGTGAGGCGGGATTAAATTGTTGTTTTGATTTTTCATAAGTCTTGTCTTATATGTCCTATCGGTCTTATAGGACCTATGGGTTAATTGGTTCTGCCGCGGGTTCAACCGGTGCAACTTCTGGAACTGGTGTAATTTCTGGCGCGGGTGGTGTAGTAACAGTTTCCGGTGTAGGCGTAACTTCTGGTGTTGGGGTTGGCGCGGGTTCTGTTATAGGTCCTATCGGTCCTATAGGACTTATCCGCACAGCTTCTTCCGCGCCTTTCTTCCTCGCCACCACCATCCAGTCAAACATTCCGCCTTCGTCCAAAGCGTTTATTTCGCGGACTTCAAAACCAAATCTGGTTTTTTGGCTAACATATAACGGGCCGTTTAAGCGCGAGGTTGGCGTAACGATAACTTTTATCGGCTCGGTTTCGGAAATAATACTGGTAAACGATTCGTCAAACTTTATTCTGGCGCCCGCGGGCTCTAAACCAGTGGCGAGATCAACCGGCAATTTGACCAGCGTGGCCGAACCCGAAGCGATAACTTCATCGCGGCTACCTTGGACGCTATAGGTCTTATAGGTCATATTGGACGAATCTTGGCTCACCACAAATAATTTAGTAGTTTCGGCTAAGGCGGCATTCGCCCAATCGCCCATGGCACTAACAATGCTGGCTAAAGTTTCTTTAGCAACTGTAAACACATGGCCTAATGTGTTTACTATAG
>CAYJTN010000006.1:0-18364 GCA_964373235.1 uncultured Candidatus Saccharibacteria bacterium | reverse complement strand
TTAAAATCCTCATTCAAAGGCGATAACAGTGGAAGTTCACTGTTATCGCCTTTTTTTCTTTTTCTGTCCGACAAAATTAAGACGCCCCCGCCTGCCCTATCGGGCAGAACGCCGAAACAAAATTTTCTTCTTCCTTTTTAGAAGGAAAAGGCAATTTTTCTGCGAGGCAGGCCGCCGCTTTGCGGCGGCTGGCGGCGGGTTATCGCAAGTTTCTCTTTTTGGATTTGTGTATCAGATTTGGTAAGATAATATCAAAAGTTTGAGAGTGTTCTAAATCCGCAGCTATCCTTCGCTAAAGCTACGGAATAGCAAGCCAGTCTGTAGCATAAGCAGAAGATGGCATGCTATGTTTTACGCATATATTCTGATAAGTTCAAAATTTCATAAGTTCTATTTTGGTCCAGCCAATAATTTAAAGAAAAGGCTTAGCCAGCATAATAATGGTGAAGTTATATCAACTAAGCCTTTCATACCATGGGAGTTATCTTGGTATGGAGCTTTTAAAATAAAGACGATAAAGTCGCTAACTTACTTTCTAGCCTTTCTGGCTATGTTATAAATTTTGTATTTAAGGGGATTTATAACTAGGTCTATATTGCCCAGATATTCAGATTCCTCGCCGCCGAAGCGTCTTTTAAAAACAGTCAGTGAGGGCCAGAGTTTTTCGTCTATGCCGCCAAGATCGTAATAATGGTAACCCCTGCTTTTGGCTTCTGTCATGCCATACCAATGTAGAAAAGTGGTTACCTTAGAAGGCAGTTTTGACGTGGCCGAAACTCCAAAAAGATAGGTCGCGGTTTGGCCAAAAAATAAAACCAGATTCATAGCCGCCGGTTCGCCGTCTTGGTAGCCGCAAAAAAAGCTAAGCGACAACTCCTGGCTATTGGCTTTATCAAGGTGAGGTATAGTTTTGACCATAGTCTCAAAATAACTTCGGCTGGGGTAAATATTTTTGCCGGCATTGCGGGCCACGGTTTCCCCGGCCATCTTAAAAAAAACATGCCAGTCAGCCGTGGACATTTCTTTTTTAATTTCGGCCGTGACTCCTTTTCTTTCGGCTTTTTTAACATTAGACCGAGTAGAAGGGTGAAATTTGGCCAAAATTTCTTCTGCCGTCGGCATTAGATTGATGGCTAAGTTCCGGCGCGGTTGGATGTAGTAATCGGGAAAAATTAAACCCGATCCTCGTGCAATGTTTTCTGGAGCGAGTGGTGGTTCCAAACGCAAGAAAATAAAGTTGGGAAAATTTTTCTTGGCCCAGCGCATCATGGTTTTAAAAAAAACACCGATTTTTTCTGCGGTGTCAAAAAAATCTCGGCTTAAAACCGGACCGCGCGGCGCGTAGCCGTATTTTTGCCTCAATGGCAAATATACCTGAACCAAAATAAAAGCGCCTACAATTTGACCAGCCGCGGTGATAAAATATCGTTCGGTTTTTCGGCCTAGAGCTGCCTGAAAACTGCCCCAGACCCACGAGGCCATAAAAGCGCCGCTAGGCGGGTAGTTATTTTTTACAAAATTATTCCAAATTTCTTTATCTTTGGTTGGGGCTAGTGAGATCAACATTGTTAAAAATTATTTTATCGTTCGTTCGTTTCTACTCAGGACGACCCTGAACAAAGTTGAACGGGTCGCCCACTTTTATGTTTTTCTTTTGGGCCAAACCGGCGTTTATTTCTAAAACCTTGTCCACTGGTTTGGGTGGTGTGTAGAATTTAGGATTTTTTGGGTCAAAAATGTTGGAAACATTTTCATGGATACCGACTATGGTATCTTGAGCTATCCAAATAATATCTATAGGAAAATTCATGTTGGGCATCCAAAAGGAGTAATAATCAGGCTGGGCGAAAATAAATAACATGCCGTTCTTTGCGTCTAGACTCTCGCGCCCGGAGAGGCCCTTTCGAACCTCGGCTGGAGTTTTAGCAATCTCCACTGGAATTTTAACGTTATTGATTTGAACATAAGCGAGATTGTGTTTGATGGTATCGCTGGCGGTAACCGTCGGAACCGTATCGATTGTATCAAACCTTGGAGGTTTGACATTTTGCGTCCAAAAAACCACCGCGCCCAGAAAAATTAAAATCAATAAAAAATATTTGCGCATAGTTAAGACAGATTCACTATTCATATCTTAACGCGTCTATGGGATTTAGCGAAGCAGCGCGGCGGGCGGGATAATAGCCAAAAATAATACCGATGGCCGCCGAGACACCAAAAGCCAAAAGAACAGAGAAAATAGAAACCTGAGTTCGCACCAAGTCCAAAGAAGTAACAGTAAACGATATTGCCCAGCCTAAGACGATGCCCAAGATACCACCAATAAATGTGAGCGCCACGGCTTCGGTCAAAAATTGTCGGTGGATATCGCTTTTGGTGGCGCCAATAGCTTTTCTTAAACCAATCTCCCGTGTTCTCTCGGTAACGGTGGTAAGCATCATATTCATAATACCAATGCCGCCTACCACCAAGGATATGCTGGCGATGGAGGCAAGAAAAATGGTAAATGTGTTTATAACCTGTGAGAGCGTGCCTAAAATATCTTCCTGCGAAATTATGGAGAAGTCGGGCTCGTCCACTCTGTGTTTCTCGGCCAAAATGTAATTGATGTTGTCGCGAACCTCGGTCATCCTGTCTTTATCGTCCACACTTACAGAAATTGTAGAAAGATAATCCACGCCAGCAAGAACCTTCTGCATAGTGGAAAGAGGCACAAAAATCATATCATCCGGGCCGGAAAAACCTACGCCGCCTTTGGCAGCCAGCACGCCCACCACCCGAAAATTAATTCTGTTTATTCTTACTGATTCGCCCACAGGGTCGGTGTTTTCGCCAAAAAGATCTTTGGCTACCGTGGCGCCCAACACCGCTTCGCGCCCCAGACCGCGCATGGCGCTTTCGCTTAAAAATGAGCCCGAAGCCACCGAAATGTTACGCACAAAAACATAGGTAGATTCCACGCCCGTAACGGTAGTGTTGGTGTTATTCCCAGCGGAAGAAACAATTTGAAACCGGCGCGAGACTTCGGGCGAAACCGCGGCCACGCCGCCTATTTCTAAAATGGTATCGGCATCTTCGTTTTTTAAAGTTTGGGCCGAGCCGCGCCCCGAAGACACTATTCCCCGCCCCGGCTGAACCACGCCGGGCAAAATTGTAAGCAAATTTGAACCCAAACCTTCAATGGAACTTTGGATCGAGACTTTAGCGCCCTCGCCGATGGACACCATGGCAATAACCGAGCCGATGCCAATAACAATACCTAAAATAGTTAAGCTTGATCTGACTTTGTTGGCCGAAAGCGCGGCTAATGTTTCGTGAAAAATATCCAATAGAGACATATCTAAAAATTACAAGCACCAAATCACAAACAAATTCTAAGCACTAAATTCTAAATACCAAAAGGTTTCGATACTAGAATTTTGAATTTTGATATTGTTTGTAATTTGGAATTTGTTATTTGTAATTTGCACCAGTATCATCTTCGATTAATCCGTCTTTAATGTGAATAATACGGCGAGCGTGCTTGGCCACGTCGTGTTCATGAGTAATAAGGATGATGGTTCGGCCTTCGCAACGATTCAATCTTTCAAATGTGCCCAAAACTATTTCGCCAGTTTTAGAATCCAAGTTGCCGGTGGGTTCGTCGGCCAAAATCAAACTGGGATTATTAACCAAAGCTCGGGCAATGGCCACCCGCTGTATCTGACCGCCTGAAAGTTGGTTAGAAAGATGATGAAAATGGCTTTCGTCCATACCCACGGCTTTCAAAACGATTTCGGATTGGATTTTTCTTTCGGCTTCTCCCACACCAGCATAAACCAAGGGCAGCATCACGTTTCTTAACACACTGGTTCGCGGCAAAAGATTAAAAGCCTGAAACACAAAACCAATTTTATTTTTTCTTATTTGAGCGAGTTCATCGTCAGATAAGGTAGGCACATCTTGATCGTCCAAAAAATATTGGCCGTGGGAGGGCTTATCCAGCGCGCCGATTATGTGCATCAAAGTGGATTTGCCCGAACCCGACGGCCCCATAATGGCCACAAACTCGCCGTCTTCTATTTTAAAACTAACGCCGCGCAGGGCTTGTAATTCCACCTCCCCAGTTTTATAAATTTTAGTGATGTTTTTGATTTCAATCATCTTTAATCTTGGATCATGTAACTTATAACTTGTACTTTTATAAATTTTGAGATTCAGGTTTCAAGTTATGAGTTTCAAGATTTTAGTGCGGTATTCTCGTTCCACCCCCGACTCCTCTGGGCTGGCCAAACAAACTGGGCGCTTGTTGTGTGGCGGTTGTATTCTGCGGCGAGATGGTTCTTACTATAATCTGGTCACCTTCGCTTAAACCAGAGACAATCTCGATAAATCTATCATTGGAAACTCCGGTTTGCACATCAATTCTCCGGGGGGATTCAGCTAACACCACACCTCGGGGCGAGGCCGAACCAATCGCTGGCTTCGCTGGCAATTCCACATAACGCCGGCGGTTTTCGGTTTTAATAGCACCGTTAGGCACCAGCAAAATATTCTCTTTTACCTCGGTAACAATATCCGCGCTCACGCTCATACCCGGTTTAATGCGTTCGTCAGCCGCGTCAAAAGCTATCTTCACATTGTAAGTAACCACACCTTGTTCCATCACGCCGATTAAATCCAGCTCGGCCACCTCGCCAACCAGCCGCAAATCTTCCACGGCATCAAATGTTAGTTTAACCTTTTGACCAATTTTTATTTGGGCAACGTCCACCTCGTTTAAGGCAATCTCGGCAAACTTTTGAGGAGTGATTATAATTGCCACTATATCATTGACCGAAACATTGTCCGGTTTTTTAATATCCAATTTGGCAATAGCGCCGGCGAGAGGCGCACGAATGTAATAATCGGCCAGTTTTTCCCTAGCGTCTTCAAGCGCATTTTCCTTTTGCTTTACCGCGAGTTCCTGCGCGGACAAATCCAAATCATCCGCCCCTTTTTTAACGTCAACCAACGCCTCTGTTTTTTCCGCAACGGCGCGCTTATTGTTTTCGATGGCACTAATTGAATCCGAAAGAGAACTTAGGTGTGAATTTATTTTAGTCGTGTAGTCGGCCAGAGAACTTTGATGAGTGGTTAACCCGGCGGGTATATTCAAATTACGTTCCGAAAGTTCCTTTTTTACCAAACCCAAAAGATTACTCGCGCTTTTTACGGCATCAGCTACTTTTTTTACCGCTTCGTAACTTTCGCTCGCCAAGTTTTCTATGGCGGCGATATCGGATGATCTCGTAGCTATCTTGTAGAGAGCAAAAGTTTTGTCGTAACTGTTTCTGGCCGCAATATGCTTGTTTACGGTGTCGTTTTTTATATTTACGGCCGAGTTGTTATAACTTTTGACCATGTCGGTGTAAGCCGCGATATTGTCTTGGCCGCTCATTACACTTTTACCATAGAGCACATCTTGGAGGCCGGAAACAATGGCCGGCAAATCCAAAAAAGTATTGGCTATATTGTCAAAAGCTTCATCATAATCTTTTTTTAAGTTTTCCTCGGCTTGAGCCGCAGAATTTTCGGCTTGAACCAAAGACAGTGTGTCAGCCGGTTTTTTAAGCTTGGCCAAAGCGATTTTAGCGCTTTCCAGATTAGCCTCGGCATCGCGCACCGCTTTTTGGGCGTCACGAGTGTTTAATTGGGCAATTAACGCGCCGGCCGCAACCTCTTCACCGCTTTTTACGCCCACATAAACCACATCGCCTGAGACTTTGGGTTTAATTTCTATTTGATTGGAAGCCGAGACCTGCCCACTGCCGGTTACCGAAACAACCAAATTTCCCCTCTCCACCGCCGCCAAAACATAGCGAATCTCGGCGCTATTGTCGTTAAGAACGCTGATACCCCAATAGGCCAAAAATACAGTGGCCATCACTATAATAGAACTTAATATTTTATGCGCGGGTATGAATCCGGACAGTATCGCCATATATTTATAAGAAGTAATTTTTTGAAATATTGGCTTCATAAGTCGCTTTTGAATATATAATATCTACGCTCTGATGTAAAGATAGTACCAATATGTATAATATACCGAGATAGCGATCGCTATCTCGGTATATAATGGCTGGATTTTATGATGATAAGGAGGTAGTCTGATAGAGTGTGGCAATTATCAAAGTACCTTAAAAATCACTGACCGTAAATAGATTTGTCCATTAACTAAAAATACCTAAGGAGGACTTCCTATGGTTAGCTATGTGGGCGATACGCAATTTCCGCCTGTCTTGTATTTGGGCAAAAGACGGCTGGCCTGGGTTTGCCGCAGGCCCCTGGTGAAGTACATGACGACGGGTCAATCAGGACCAGTTGAGAAGCTAATAGTCCAACCATTTTGCGGTTTGTGTCCGGCAGAAAATGGTGAGTACCCGGTAAAGAACTGCGCCCTCATCAGTATCGGTATTAATCTCTGGAGTCAACCTGACCAGCAAAAATTAGGGCCCTTGTTTTTTATTAGTACACGCTTTAATCTGGTTATTTTATACCGCGTACTTTTGGCGGTAGATAGCGTTGTTCAGTTTGAACTTTCAGAGGCCTTACTCTATATGATCTGGTTGGCTTGCCAGGCCAGAGGAGATGTAGCTAATACCCCGATCACAGATGATATTGAGGGCAATGAAGCTATCCAAGAATTTACTAGGTTAGGATTACATTTTATTTCGCCGGCTATACTACACACCATGCCGGCCAGCATGGCTCAAGCTATACAACGTTTGCGCGCGTGTGGTTTTTTAAATGGATAAAATAGTCTAACTTAACCTTAAAAAGATTGTAGACAACAAGCGACTGCTTCGCGGTCGCTTTTGTATTTGAGTATACCTCACTTTTGCGTTACCTTTAAACTGATAACCTACAGCTAATAACTATTAACCAAGGTGGAACCACTCGCTTCTAAAATACGCCCCAAAAATCTAAATGAATTTGTGGGACAGGAACACTTGGTTGGCATCAGGAAACCGATCCGGGTTGCCATTGAAAAGAAACATCTCTTTTCTTTTATTTTATGGGGACCGCCGGGGGTGGGTAAAACCACGCTCGCCAAAATCTATGCTAATGCTTTAAGCGCCAAGTTTTATGAACTCTCGGCCGTTTCGGCCGGCAAAGACGATATTAAGAAAATCATAAAAGACGAGACCAATCATCCCAAGGTTTTATTTTTGGACGAGATTCA
Source organism: uncultured Candidatus Saccharibacteria bacterium (assembly GCA_964373235.1). Classification (GTDB taxonomy): domain Bacteria; phylum Patescibacteriota; class Minisyncoccia; order JACQLN01; family JACQLN01; genus JACQLN01. The sequence goes on along the minus strand of CAYJTN010000006.1, from coordinate 11,160 downwards.
CCGCTTTAACAAAGCCCAACAAGATTTTTTGTTGCCCTATGTGGAATCGGGTCAGTTGACGTTGATTGGCGCCACCACCGAAAACCCCAGTTTTGAAGTTATCTCTCCCCTGCTTTCACGCTGTCGGGTTTTTGTGCTTAACGAACTTGCAAGTGACGAGATACAGCGGATTATTGATCGAACAGGTTTAAAGATGAACAACGATTCAAAAGATTGGCTAATAGCTATGGCCAACGGCGATGCCCGCCAAGCCATCGGGCTTTTGGAAGCCACCCAAAATCTTTACGGCAAAATTACGCTGGAAAATTTAAAAAACGCTCTGCAATCAAAATTTTTGCGCTACGACAAGAAAGGCGAAGAACATTACAACACCATCAGCGCGTTTATAAAAAGCATGCGAGCCAGCCAACCCGATGCCGCCATTTATTATTTAGCCAGAATGATAGATTCGGGCGAAGATCCCAAGTTTATTGCCCGCCGCATGGTTATATTTGCCAGCGAAGACATTGGCCTGGCTCAACCCACCGCTTTAGTGGTGGCTAATGATGTTTTTAGGGCTTGCGAAACCATTGGCTTACCCGAATGCGGCATCAACCTAGCGCATGGGGTGGTTTATCTGGCACAATGTAAAAAAGACCGCCGAGCTTACAATGCTTATATGGAAGCTATAAGTGATGTTAAAAAACACGGCAACCTGCCTATTCCATTAAAGATTAGAAACGCCCCCACCAAACTTATGAAAGACCTCGGCTATGGCAAAGGGTATGAAAAATATACAAATGACGATCTGTTGCCTGATAAGCTCAAAGATAGGAAATATTTAGAATAATTATCGAAGTGAGACTTCAATAACTTAAAATAAATAGATGGTTGGGAAAAATAACCTTTGAGCCTGTCCCTGACTGGTTAGAAGCAAAAAGAAAAAATAAATTTACAAATTAACAACATTCTCACATTCTGCAGAATGTGAGAATGTTGTAAAAATAAAGTTGAAAGTATATTTTGGAATAAAAAATTAAATGAAAACTAAAAGAGACTACGGAATTTTTCATGTTGGCTTAAAGGTTCTTTTAGAAAAAGACGGTAAATTTTTATTTTTAAAGGCCGACAATAAAGTCAACTGGGATTGGCCGGGCGGCCGAATAGATAATGTGGAAGTAACAGCCGATTTAGAAAGCATTTTAAAAAGAGAAATTCGCGAAGAGCTTGGAAAAGACATTAAATATAAATTAGGTAAACCGATTCTTCAGTTTAGAAGACATTTTAGAAACCGCGATATTTATATCTTCATAACTTTGTACGAAGCCCAGTATATTTCCGGTGAAATTAAATTATCCCATGAGCACTCCAGTTACCACTGGTTTGACCCAAAAAAGGATAAACTGAACAGAGGGGATTTTTTTAACTTAGAGGAGTATAGCAAACTTAAGCGTTATTTTAAAAATTTATAAGTTAATAACATATTCCAATATTCTTGCCTTGCCCTTCCGTAGCTTTATGCGTAGGAGGGAGAATGTTGGCATGTTGTAAAAAATGAAAAGAGTTTTTATTATTCATGGTTATGACGCCACGCCAGACGACAATTGGTTCCCTTGGCTTAAAAAAGAGTTGGAAACCAAGGGTTTTGATGTTGCAGTTCCGCAGATGCCAGATACCGCCAATCCCACGTTGAGTAAATGGCTCCCTCACCTTCAACAGACAGTCGGTGAGTGCGATGAAGGTACTTTTTTAGTGGGTCATAGTTTGGGTACTATAACTATTTTAAGATTTCTAGAAGCTCTACCCGAAGATCAAAGAGCCGGTGGCATAGTTTTGGTAGGCGGTTTTTCCGAGTCCCTTGGTTTTAAACCGTTGAGCACATTTACCGAAAAACCGCTGGACTACGAAAAGGTTAAAAGATCAGCCGGCCAAGTGGTGGCCATACATTCCACGGATGACGAGAGTGTGCCTTACAGATTTGGTGAAATTATTAGAGACAAACTCGGCGCGGAGTTAATCACCTTGCACGGCTTGGGCCACATCAACTGGCGCAGTAAATGTTTTGAACTGCCGGAAGCTTTGGCAGCTATACTTAAAATGGCATGAATAAATATTCCTGGCTGATTGTTTTAGTAACCCTCGCTATTTTAAGCGGGACGTTTCAATTTTATTCGCCCAAAGTTTTTGATCCCGATGCTTTTTACCATATAACTCATGCTAAAATTTACCGAACCGAGGGCCTAGCTTTTAAAGATTTTCCCTGGACGCAGTTTTCGGTGATTAAAGAATTAAAAGCCGATATTTGGTACGGTTTTCATTTATTGCTGATTCCGCTGACTTTTTTTAACAACCCTGTTTTTGGCATAAAATTTGGATCATTTTTACTCACCACGGCTGTCCTTTTTTCTTTTTATATTTTATTAAAAAAACTTGGCCTGCGCTGGCCACTGTTTTGGGTTTTACTGTTTTTCTTTTTCGTGCCCGATACCCATTACCGTTCTTTGGTTTTACGGCCACACTTAATTACTTTTATTTTAAGCCTCGCTATCTTTTATTTGGCCGTAAGAAAAAAATATTGGGCTATTTTTATAGTTGCGGCAGCTCTTTCATTTATACACCTGGCGTTAAGTTGGATTCCGATTCTTATAGTTTTGACTGTTTTGTTGGCTGACTCCAGTTTTTCTAAAAGATTCAACTCTAAGTCTCTCGGAGCCGCTGTGATTGGTGTAATCGTCGGTTTAGTTGCCAGGCCAAACTTTTTCGGCGCGTTAAAGATAGCCTATGTTCAGGTGGTAGATTTGATGTTGGCTAAATTCAATAACATACCCTTGCGTTTCGGCTCCGAACTAAAACCTGCCCAGAGTTTATCGCTCCTAACCCATGAAATACTGCCTCTCGCCGCGGTTTTAGGATTTGGAATTATCTTTCTTGTTATAGCGCTAAGAAGAAAAACGTTTAATAACCTATCGGAGACCAATAAAACGGCTATAACCGCCAGTTTAACTCTATCCATAATTTTTGGATTAGTGACTGTTTTTATGGCCCGCCGAGCGATAGATTTGGGAGTTGGTTTCACGTTTATTTTTGTCGGGTTTGTTTTTAGTTTTCTGGCCGCCAATTTTATAGATCATGTCCGGAAACATAAATGGATTGCCGCGGCTGGCGGAACAATTTTGATTTTAGCCCTGTTAAGCAACACGCTTTACTATTCTCTTTTTAAGTATCCTCGCCAATCGCCCGATCATCGCAACTTTAAGGCCGCGGCCGAATGGTTAAGAGATAATTCTAAAGAAGGTGATATAGTTTTTCATCCTTATTGGGATAATTTTCCTGTCTTATTTTTCTACAACCAGAAAAATTATTATATAAACGGCATGGACCCGATTTTTCTTCAGGCTTTTGACCCCAGCCTAAATATTAAATTATATTTCTTTTTAATCGATAAATTGCTCTATGTTGAAAATGAAGCCTTCACCTGCGGCGCCAATCCCTGCGTGCCGGGCACGGTGGTTTCTATTTATGATGCTATCAAGAAAGATTTTCGGGCGGGCTATGTGTTTGTGGAGCCTCCACGTAATCCAAAATTTTATAAATATCTAAAAGACGATGCCAGATTCAAAGAAACTTTTACCAGTCCGGCGGCCACTATTTTTGAGGTTTTATAAACTGCAGACTATTTTGGCGCTAGCTCTCTTTCTTATTTTGTCGTTGGCTTTTCATTTTTCTTCGTCCAATATTCCCGATCCCGACAGTTTTTATCATATCAAACACGCTCAAATCTATCGCGACAATGGAGTGATCTTCAATAAATTTCCCTGGACGCAATATTCCGCCATCAAAACCAAGGCTTCTGATATTTGGTACGGTTTCCATATATTGTTGATCCCCTTTTCTTTTTTTAATGGAATTTTGGGCATTAAACTGGCTGGGGCGTTTTTAACTTTCTTCACGCTCATAGGCTTCTGGTTTGTTTTTCGCCGGCACAATGTAAACTGGCCGGTTTTTTGGCCAATTTTGATTTTTATATCCGCGCCCAACATTATGAACCGCTTCTTAATGATGCGCCCGCATCTTTTGTCTTTAGCACTAATAATATTGTTCTTTTCTTTTTTAATCCTTCCCCTAAAACCCCAACATATATTTAGTCTACGATCGTACACTAAATATATAAGTGTATTTATGATAGCAATATTGATCTCCTGGATACATGTCAGTTTGGTTTGGATTCCTTTCTTGGTTTTTGGGGTTGTATTTTTAACAAAGATGATTGTTGAAAAAATCTGGCTCTGGCGTGAGGGGTTAGTTTTGTTGACTGGAACAATCGTCGGTTTGTTATTAAGACCTAATCCAGTCGGTTCACTCAAACTGGCTTATATTCAGGTCATCCAGTTAATACTGGAAAAACAAAACGAAGCCACTCTACTATTTGGCCGGGAACTTTTTCCGCTGGCCCCGCAGACTCTTTTTCAAAACTTCTCGGCTTTTATGATTCTATGGTTTTGGGCTGTAGTGGCCATATTTATTCTAGCTAAAAAACATTCCCACATTCTGCAGAATGTGGGAATGTTATCTGCGGGGGTTTTATCGCTGATATTTTTTCTTTTGACAATTTTTGTCGCCCGCCGCGCCCACGATTTCTGGATCCCCTTCGGATCAATTTTTATTGCTCTTATTTATACCAACTTGAAACCACATCCCAACATACTTAAGAATGTTGGGATGTGGAGTTCTGTGGTTTTATGGTGTGTTTTTGCGTTTTTGGCGATTTACACTCCCTGGCGCAATAGTATTAGTTTGGAAGAACGTGCTCTACCGCCTAATAAATTCAAAGAAGCCGCGCTGTGGCTCAAAGGAAATTCCAGCGAAGGCGATATAGTTTTTAATGTGCGCTGGAGCGATTTTCCCATGCTATTTTATTGGAATGATAAAAACTATTACCTTGGCGGTATGGATCCTATATTTCAATATGCTTTTGACCAAAAACTCTACTGGAAATTCCACTACCTTTCGGCCGACGAAGTTACCAAATACACCTGCTCCGCTCCGGCCTGTACCAAAGAAATGCTAGAAGACACCTACACAGTTTTAAAAAATGATTTTAAAGCCAAATATGTATTTTTAGAGAAACAGCGCAACCCTCTGGTCTACTACTATTTAGAATCCACACCCGAGCACTACCAAAAAAAGATAGACACCCAAGCCGAAGCGGTTTATGAAATAAAATAGGGACTCACAAAAATTCGCTCTTGTGAGCCCCGTGGCAGAGAATGCCCATACCATATGAGGAGCTTCTCTAATGGGCATTATTTCTATTATGCTACCTGATGAATCTCTTGTAAATCATCTTGGCGGCGTTAATGTCTTGAACGGCCAGGCCGGTGAAATAAGCCACTATGGTTCCGCTGGCGAGTTTTAGCTTACCTAAAGCAGCATCGCCGATGTTGGCTACACGATCATCAATCCTCGCAAAATTTATATCCTGATAATAACCACCAGCTAAGGCCTTTTTAAATTCCCCACTTTTTTGGCATTGCTCCTCGTTATCGGGAATTATCACAGCTCGCTCCAGAATTTCGCGGTCCAGTTGGGCTGTGCGTGAGTCGCCACCCATAGCCGATATAAAAACTTCTTTCGGTAAATCTTTAAAAAATAAAATCGGTTCCGGCGTGGGTACAGCGGTTAAAACGGCTTCCGTGTCTGAAATAGCCGAAACTACTGAATCGTGCAAAATAACTTTAATGAACACCGAGTGTTCATTAAGAGCTGCTTTAAATTTATCTCTGTTTTCTTGATTGCGGCTAAAAACATTTATAGTTGATACCCCCAATTCGGCGGTGCACAAAGCCAGGGCCTTGGAAATTTTGCCTGTGCCTAAGATAGCAATATTTTTGGCGTTAGGCGCAAAGTATTTTAAACCGAGCACGCCGGCCGCGCCGGTTCTCATATTAGTTATATATTCGGCATCCAACTCTATCTCTTCTCCACCTTCTGGTCGCAATTTTATCACAGCTGTTCTTTCGCCCAACCAGCCAGATTTATCAACTGACCTTTCCTCTATAAACTTATAGCCCGTGTAGCCGGGAATGCTCGCTGGCATTTTTAATGTAAACCGACCTTTCGCATCAACATTTTGTTCGCGCGCTGGCATGGTAGCTAAACCCTCGCCATACAATCTGAAAGCCTCGTCGCAATTGGCCAAAAAATCGGCGGGAGAGAAATTTTTCTCTATAAAGTCAGCGGGTATTTTCAACATAACAAACCTCCAGATTAAAAACCTTGTACTATTTATAATACAAGGTTTAAGTCAATCAGTCATCTTCCGTCCGGCCTAAGCGGCGCAAGAGCTGACGTTCTAGAAACTTGATCAAGCTATTAACAATTTCCATCTCCCCTTCAAATTTCAAAGAGAGAACTAATATCCGGCTGCCAGTTCTATATTCCCAAAATCTATGCATCACTATCCTGGCCAAAGCGCCTTCCTCTAAAAACTTAACTAATCTTTCCTTTTCCTTAGCCAGATTATTTCTTTGATGGTTTCTGTCGTCGCGATGTTTGCGATTAAAGTTGAACCTGGCCTGCGATTCTATAAAATCATCCGGCGGCGAGAAAGTTATTTTAACTACTTTAGCGGCAAGCAAAGACCTTAATAACTTCTGCTCTTCCAAAGTCCTGACCGTCTCATCTAAAATATGCAAGCGGCAACCGCTGAAACTAAGATCAACCGCCCGGCTTTCAACTTTAGTTTCCCGCCTCTCCGAGAGCCAGTGGACTTCCGTTTCCAGAGAAATGTCATAACGGTTAGCCTCACGTCTTTGACCGCCTTGAGCCTCAAAGGGGAAATCCAAATCCCAAACGCGGGTAAAGCCAATCAATACCCGGGCTTGCTTAAACACAGCTTTAAGAAAGTAACCCTGGCCGCTTTGATTCTTGCCGTAAATTTCTACAACAGAAGCATTTTTTGGATCAACCACATCATCAGCCACACTTAAAATTATACCTTCTTTAGAAGCGTCAAACACAACAATGTGATTGGTCTGGACGTTTTCTTCGTCATCGGCCGTATAAGAAACAGTCACCTTATCCCGGCCAAGTCTGACCTTGCCAGCATCCAACTCTAAAAGAGAACTTTTCATGACCAACCTCCTCGGTTTAAGTTTTTGTTTTAGGTACTGAAAAAATAATCTCAATTTAAGATCTGTTTGTCAAGCGCTAGGATTTTTGGTCATGGGCGGGCCGGGTATTCTCTTTCTAAAAACTATAAACTTTAAACCTAGAAAGTTCCAAGTTAAAACTAAAAACACCGAACTTAAGGCGGCGATGTTGTCCCACACTCTGGGCGAAATTCCATCGGGCGCGCCTATGCCATCTACCATATACGAAGCCCAGCCGACGTTTAGCAAGGCGCTGCCCAGAACCACCATAAAGAAAACAACGAAATTGCCTTGTTTTTGGAAAGTCCAATATTTATTCCAAAGAAAACTGTTTATAACGGCGCAAGCAAAAGAAGCGGCTTTGAAAACGGCAAAGTAAACTCCGTGGGTAATGTTGGTTATGTATATCAAAAAATTAAGCACGCCTAAATCCAAAAAAGTATTGGATAATCCTACCACAAAAAATTTGCCGAACTGGAACACAAAAGGCCGCCAGAGCTGGGCTATTTTAAAAGAAGTAAAAAGCCCCATTAAACAAAGCGGAGGGAAGATAACTATCAGCCAATATTTGTTTATAGGTAATTTAAAATCCAGGTTTTTTATAACCATGAGCATCAAAATTGGAATAAAAAAACCCAACACCAGCGCCTTTAGAGCGTCTTTTTTAGTAAAACTCATAGATTAAATTTAGCTTCCTCGCTTGTCTGAACCGGACTCACAGTTGAGAGTTTCGCTCTCGCCAATATTTCCTGCTCCACCACTTCCCTCTCCTGGCCGTAAGTCATACGCGAAAGATTTTTCACCACTTTTGCGGTTTCGGCGTTGCCCGACACCGGCGGATACGTTTCCATATTAAAAGGCCGCGAAGTTTGACCTTTTAACATAAGTTTAACATAACAATTGTGGTTGTCTAAATTGATAAGATCGCGCGCGCCAAAAATAGGAGCGAGCTGGGGTTTTAAAAACTCGGCATCCTCCACACCCACTCTAAACAAAATCATACTGCCCACGTTGCCAAAAACCGCAGCTTTGATTTTATCGGTCAGCTGGGCGATAAACTGGTGCGCCATAATCATATTCAGACGATATTTTCTGGCTTCCGAAAGTATGGTGGCGATAGAATCAGTGGTGAAATTCTGAAATTCGTCCAAATACAAATAAAAATCCAACCGTTCATTTTCAGGCATATAGGCGCGGCGCATGGCTGTCAATTGCAATTTGCCCACAATCATCAAACCCAAGAGATTAGCGTTGACTTCGCCTACTTTGCCTTTGGAAAGATTGGCCAGCAAGATTTTGCGGCTGTTCATGATCTCGGCGAAATTTATGCCGCTGCGCGTTTGGCCAATAATATTGCGCATCATGGTGTTTTCTATAAACCGCCCCACCTTGGACACCAAATAGCCCAGCATTTCCGATTTATGAAAATCACTGGTTTGGGCCATTTCTTTTTCCCAAAAAGATTTGACCACCGGATCCATAACCTTGGCCACTTTCTTTTTTTGAAATTCCTTATCGGTAAATATTCTCGGAATCTCTACCAACGTGCCCGGGTCATTGGGGTCGGCCATTAGGGTCAGCATGGCGTTGCGCATATTGTGCTCAAACATCGGCCCCATGGTTTCGGGCGGAAACAACCTGTAAAAAATAGACATCATCTCCTGCGCCACAAAATCTTTTTCTTCTATGCTCGCGGCTTCCAGCATATTGATGCCAATGGGCCGTTCTAAATCGGCCGGATCAAATAAAATAACGTCTTGCCAGCGATGTTGGGGTATATGCGCCAAAGTATATTCCACCAAATCGCCGTGAGGATCCACTACGGCAAGACCATTACCCATTTCCACGTCTTGGCGGATCATTTCCTGAAGCAAGGTGGATTTGCCGGTACCGGTTTGGCCAATAACATAAATATGCCGCCGCCTGTCGTCGGGGGCGATTCGGACTATATTTTGCTGGGAACGATAATCGTTCCAACCCAAGTACGGCCCGTCGTTCATGCCCCAGGGCGCTGGCGCCGAACGGGCTTTTAACCATTTTATTTTGGGCACCCTAAGCCCGGCATGAGGCAAATGATACACGCTGGTGAGCTCTTCGGAGCTTAAAACTATCTTTCTTTTTTCATCAAATAATCTAAAACTGAATTCATAGATAATTTCCTTTATTTTTTCTTTGCTGGCAGAAAAAGAATTTAAGTTAGGCAGATTAAACTGGGTGAAGGCGCTTTCAAAATCGGTTAATATGGCTTCGGCTTTTTCCTCGGTGGGCGCGGCGCTCACCAAGCGAATATTGATTTCAAAATTGGGTTTGGAGGCGTGGCTTTCAATGGCTTTTATTGTTTCCTGATCTTGGGGTGTTAAGGTGGTGTTAACTCTTTCCATTTTCACATTATGCGGCACTATTTTAGCTTTTATGGCTTCGTGGTAGGCCCTTTCAAAAGACAGCCCCCCCTGCATCTTTTTGGTAACCTTAAGGGCCAGTTTGTTGAACTTTTTTGAACTAGGCCGCATTAATACTTGCATGACCGCATGCTCGCCCGGACCCAATTTAGAAAAATGAGTAGCAAGTTCGTTCAAAGGGTCAACCTCCAAAGTTTGATAGGTTTTTATGGGCAGCAAAAAATTGCGGCTGGTCATAATATAAGAAGCCGCTACCCCACCCCCACTTTCGGCCGGAGTAAAAATATTGTAATCGGTCACCGGTTCCATCACGGCTTCGGGCGAAACCGAATGCACCGCCCGGATTAATGTCTCGCGATAGCGCGATGGCACCGCAACATAAAATCTGATTTCATTGTCCACGTAAGTCAGTTCCCAGACCAAATAGGGTTGGCCGAATTCAAAAATTCGCCAAAAACCTTTTTCCGTCATAGCCGAAAAAACCGAATAGAGCTGTTCCATGGGCTGAATCCACTCTTTATCGGTTTTGGATTTCTGGCCGGGTTCTAAATATTCATCTTGAGGAATTAAAATTAAAAAAAGCTCCAGGTTCAAACCGCGAGCTACCCGGCCGCTCTTTTTAATAGAGCTTGCAACCAGATAAAAGACAATAAGCCCGGCTATAATTAAACCGAGAAATAAACCTACACTAGAGAAAAAAGCAGATAATAATTCACTCATTTAATGTCTAATGACAAAAACCTTATTAGACGTTTGGGTTTTGACATTTGTCATTTACAGGCGTTCTATTTTCCCCAACTCTTCCAATTTTCTTCGCCATTCGGGGTCATCCATTAAATCGTCGTGAAATTTATCTTCCAACCAAGGATCATTCATTCTCTTAACTAGGCGGATAGCTTTTTCCAAACTATTGTTTTGAGCCACATTTTTTAAATGAGTCAGTTTATCTTCTTCAGGCAAATGAGCTATTTCGCCCACTTGTTGCTGGATTTCTTCTTCGGTATATTCCTGCGGAACTGTTTGAGAATCATCCACGGCTTGATCAGTTTGAACCGGCGCAGAACTTGGCTGTTCGCCAGATTCACTGGCTTCCAGAGAAAAATCTCCCAGCACGGCCTCTTTTTCGGCCTCGCTCGGTACTGATTCAGTCTCTGGAACCGACCCGCCATCGGCATCAACCGAATTTTCTTTAGAGTTTTGATCCATAAATATAATTATAGCACAAAATAAAAACCCCCGAGGGGTTAGCTCAGGAGTGTATAGACTATTCCTTTTATTATATAAATTCTACCAATACAAATCCCTCACTAACTTATAAAGTTCTCGCATTTTCTCTCTATATCTCAACGCGATCATAATATAATAGCCAACAACTAAAGTCCATATTCCGCCAATGGATAGAACAATCCAGATATACCGATTGATTTCTGTTGTTGGACTTATATATTCTCTTAACATTAGACCCGATCAAACTATAAGAAAGAATCCAAGCATATAAAAAATCATTCCCCATTTAAGCAATTTTTCAATTAGCATAATAGTCTCCTTTTTTGAGAATATCTTGTTAGAAAGAACTAAACAAATAGTACCAAATTCTAGACTATGGAACTAATAATAAATAATTCTTACTT
>CAYJTN010000005.1:0-18868 GCA_964373235.1 uncultured Candidatus Saccharibacteria bacterium | reverse complement strand
CACCTAGTTCTAGGCGGAGTCCAGTCACCGAATTTGCGGCTTTTGTCTGTTATGCGAAGCCGAGTCAGACTCGGCGAAGCATACGCAAATTCTATTACTAGGTCGTATGACGACTTTTTAAAAAACTGCCGTACAAGTGACAGTTTTTTGTCTATTGACCTATCTTTTATATATTTGATATATATAAGGAATCGGAAAAACCGATAAGCCTAACTACGAGGCTATCGTAGCAATTTAGTTCTTTGAAGGAGATTTATCATGAAAGGGCCATGGTTATTGTGTCTCATTTTCCTGGCTACAACTTTTCTCATCGGCTGTGTAGCTGGTCCGAACTCTGTGGTACATACCGCCGCTTCGGGCGGGAGCGTCGCTGGCTTCTGGCTTGGTGTGTGGCACGGAGTGATCATGCCGTTCACTTTCATTATTTCACTCTTCTCGAACGATGTGAGTTTTTACGAGGTTCACAACAGCGGCGGCTGGTATGACTTCGGTTTCGTACTCGGCACCAGCATTATTTACGGAGGCATTGGGAAAACGTCGTCGCGGAGGTCGTAATAGCTTCCCCTAAGACAACTCGCATCCGAGTCCCTTGCAGACAAAATCTGCTCGGGGCTTTTTTATTTAACCCACCAAAGTTTGACCCTCTTCTCATTACCGTACTCTATCCTCTCATTTTCTCGCTCGAGCGAGAAAATGAGATTAATTATAAGATTAGTTGATAAAGTTTAATTTTAAGATAACCCAAAACTCTTTTTAAAAGCCAGATCGTCGTCAAAAGAGTTGACTGCCACGAGCCGCACGTGAGGTCTAAGGTTGTAAAATTCCACCACATAATCTATTTCGTTTTTGCACTCATAGGGTATAATAAAAGCGCTTTCCTGATACTTAATAAAGCCGAGTTGTTTTAACAAAGAGCGCAAAACATCTCGCTCCTTTTTACGTTTGTTGGGAATATCAAATAAAACCAGACGCCATTGGCCGTCCCATTGAGGAGGTTTTTTGATAGTCATGGTGTCCATATTGTAAGTCAGGGCTTTTTTGCGGCCGTTGTCCGAAAGCACCACTGTCATAGAACCGTTTTCATGTTCTCTGGCTTCTATGAAACGAGATTGATACAAAGACTTTATAGCCCGCTTAAGAGAATTTTCATTAATTTTATTCCATTCATCTGCTACACTCTTAATGACGCCAAAATATTTTTTGGGCGAGCCGGCTAAAGACAACCCCACCCCGCCCAAAAGAAGCAGTAGAATTTTTTTCTGCGTCGGGCCTAATTTGGTGTAACCCTTTCCACTCATAAAACATATTTGACAAATAAGTCAAAGATTACTTATATAAGATTACGAGATCTGATCTAAATCAGATCCCCAAATAAAATTATACCACCCAACCCAAAAACAACCTACACCACCATGCTCGAGCATGGTGGCGAAATATATTTCTATGTTTAAGTTTACAAATTTCTAGGTTCATATTGAAAACTCTAAAACCTCAAATGTTCTACATGGAACAAAATCAACCACAACATCTTAAAATAGGCAGAATTGGGGAGGATATTGCTTGTAGATACCTAAAAAGCAAGGGATATAACGTGTTGGAAAAAAATTTTAAAAGAAAATGGGGCGAAATAGATATAATATGTTCAAAAGATTTCGGCGACAAAAGTTCCATGTGGAACAAAGGTATGAATGTTCTGGCAAATGTTCTACGTAGAGCATTTGTAAATAAAAATAATGTTCCACATGGAACGACGCAGCCAAAAATTATATTCGTTGAAGTCAAAACCTTAAAAAGCGATGATCAACTAAAACCAGAGGATAATTTAACCGCCGACAAACAAAAAAAACTTATTAGAACGTGCCAATTATACTTGTCGGAAAAAAGACTGGATCCAGACATAGACTGGCAAATAGACGCTATCTTAATAAATTTAGACGTTGTTAATAGAAAAGCCAAGCTTAAACACTTAAAAAATGCAATCTACTAATATTTTTCATTTATTTTTCATTATCATTATCATGCTCGAGCATGATAATGAAAAATAAAAAATGAAAACAAAATGAGTGTGGGTTAAGGTTTAAGATGTTTAAGTTGGGGATATTGGACATGAATCTAGGTTTAGCGAGATTTAGGGGAAAAACTAACACGTACTAGTACATGTGGAATAAAGGTTACTTGCTAAAGACAATAACAAATGCTACCATTATAAAAACGAGATGGGTACCTACAAACGAATAACAAATATTCGGATTGTTGTTTCATGCCCAGTGGAACAACCCAGTAGTGGGGTATAGTTAACTACTGGGTATGTTTTGACTAATTTTGACTAATTAAACAGAGTTAGGGCTACTAGGACATATAAACAAACTGTGCGACTATACCTAAAATAACGACGTAGATTGTTAGGGTTTAATAAGAAAGTAATCATCAAAATTGTCTTACTGACTATGCTTACTACAAAACAAAAGGATAAAATAATCAAAGCCTTCCAAACTCACGCCAAAGACACGGGCTCGGCTAATGTCCAAGTGGCTGTTTTAACGGAGGAAATAGAAAAACTGGCTTCGCATTTGAAGAAAAACCCCAAAGACAACCACTCCCGCCGGGGCTTGCTTAAAATGGTAGCCCAAAGAAAATCTCTCTTGGACTATTTGGCCAAAAACGACGAGAAGAAATATAATTCCCTGGTTCGCAAACTAGGCCTAAAAAAGTGAGCGCTATTAAGCATAAAGAACAAAGGGTCGGCGTCTTTATAGACGTGCAGAATCTCTATCACTCGGCGAGGAACATTTACTCCAGCCGGGTTAATTTTAAAGAAGTTATAAGGAGCGCCACCGGCGGCCGCAAGCTCGTTCGGGTTATTGCCTATGTTATAAAAACCGAAAGCGGCGAGGAAAAATCTTTTTTTGAAGCCCTGACCAAACTGGGTATAGAAATGAGGGTAAAAGATCTCCAAATTTTCCCGGGCGGCATGAAAAAGGGTGATTGGGACGTGGGTCTGGCGGTAGACGCGGTCAGACTTTCTAACCAGTTGGATGCCGTGGTTTTGGTCACCGGCGACGGCGATTTTGTGCCTTTGGCGGAATATTTAAAATTCAGCCAGGGCTTGCAGGTTGAAGTTATGGCCTTTGAAAGAACAGCTTCCAGCAAGCTTATAGAAGCCGCGGATATTTTTACCGACCTAGGCCAAAATGTTCAATATTTATTGGGTAAAAGTAAAAAATAATCATAACAAGGCCGATAAAATAATCCAAAATGTTCGAATTTATCCTAATTCTCCGAACCTTCTCTAGCGCAACGAAAATTCGGAACATTAGGATGAATTTGTCCCTCGACTGGGCTCGGGACACTGAGCTTGTCGAAGTGTAGTTTGGGATTGCTTTAACGGCTTGCCAAATACAGATGGAAAAGAAGACATTTGAAACCGAAATCGGTTCCAGAAAACTAGTGATAGAAACCGGCCACGTGGCCCTGCAGGCCGACGGCGCCGTCATGGTGAGTTACGGCGACACTGTGGTTTTAGCCACGGCTGTAATGTCTAAAAATGAACGCGCCGGTATAAATTATTTTCCTCTTATGGTTGATTTTGACGAAAAATTTTACGCCGCTGGGCGTATTAAAGGTTCGCGCTGGATTAAGCGGGAAGGCCGACCCACCGACGAGGCCATACTGACCGCTCGTTTAGTAGATAGAACTCTGCGCCCCTTGTTTAACCCACGTCTAAGAAACGAGGTTCAAATAATTTTAACTACGCTCTCTTTTGACGGAGCTAACGATCCCGACATTCCAGCCCTAATCGCGGCTTCCACAGCATTGTTGATATCTGGCATTCCCTGGAGTGGACCAGTGGGCGCGGTTAGAATCGGGCGCGACAATCAAAATCAAACTATAGTCAACCCATCCTATGCCGAACGGGCCTCCAGCAATTTGGATTTAGTGGTAGCTGGTCCGGAGGGTCTGGTAAACATGATAGAATGCCGTTCCAAGGAAGTTTCGGAAAAAGATTTATTATCGACTTTTGAACTGGCTCAAAAGGAAATCCAAAAAATAATAGATTTCCAAAAAAGAATTGCGGATGAACTCGGCTCCAAAAAAATATTAGCCGCTGTGCCAGTGAGCGACGAAGCTTTAAGAAAAGAAATAAAAAGCTGGGCTGGCTCGCGCTTGGAAAACGCTCTTTTTGGCAATAATCCCGGTGAACTTGAAGAACTTAAAAAAGACTTGCTTAAAAATCTAACCGAGAACGGCAAAAACCAAAAAGATCTGGCCGAGGCTGATATTCTTTTTGAAGAAGCAATAGATGAAATTGTTCACCGCAACGTTTTAGAAAAAAACCGCCGCGTGGATGGCCGCCAACTGGAAGAAATCAGACCGTTAAAAATAGAGGTGGGAGTTTTGCCGCGCACCCATGGCTCGGCTATCTTTCAAAGAGGTGAAACCCAAGCCCTGTGCGTGGCCACTCTGGCCGCGCCGGGTCTGGAACAATCCATAGAAACTATGGAGTTTGTGGGCACCAAGCGCTATCTGCACCATTACAATTTTCCGCCATTTTCTTCGGGCGAAACCGGTCGCGTCGGCCTGCCCGGCCGGAGGGAAATTGGGCATGGCGCTTTAGCTGAAAGCGCGGTAGAACCGGTGATGCCTTCCAAGGAAGAATTCCCCTACACCATAAGAGTGGTAACCGAGATATTGTCTTCCAGCGGTTCTACTTCCATGGCCGCCACCTGCGGTTCCACTTTGGCTTTGATGGACGCTGGCGTAAAAATAAAAAAACCGGTAGCCGGCATCGCCATGGGCTTATTTATTAAAGATGAAAAGAACCCCGAAAAGAAATTCATAGTGGTAACCGATCTTCAGGGCGCCGAAGACCATCATGGCGATATGGATTTTAAAGTGGCCGGCACCAAAGACGGCATCAATGTTTTGCAATTGGACGTAAAAGTCTCGGGCCTAACCACAAAAATACTCTCGCAAGCCCTGATTCAAGCCCAGAAAGCCCGCTGGGAAATTTTAGAAGCGATGCTTAAAGCTATACCCGAACCTCGGCCTAAACTATCGGTCTACGCACCCAAAATATTAACTTTAAAGATAAATCCTGATAAAATTAGAGATGTCATCGGCTCGGGTGGAAAAACTATCCATCAAATAACTGGAGAAACCGGCGCGACTATAGATATAGAAGACAACGGTCTGATATTCATTACTTCGGACAATGAAAAATCGGCCCAGCAGGCTTTGGAATGGATCAAAAACATTACCCATGAAGTTGTACCGGGCGAGGTGTTTCAGGGTAAAATAGTAAGGATATTAAATTTCGGAGCTTTTGCCGAAATCCTGCCCGGCCAGCAAGGACTGATCCACATTTCGGAACTAGCGCCTTTCCACGTCAATAAAGTAGAAGATATTGTAAAAATAGGCGACCTCGTGCCGGTGGTGGTAAAGAATATAGATAGTGAAGGCCGGATTAACTTATCGCTCAAAGACGCCCAGCCTAACAAAAATTCCAAATCACAAATCCCAAATTACAAATAAATCCTAAATTCTAAGCTCCAAAATCCAAGGTTTAGGATTTAGAATTTAGAGCTTAGAATTTATTTGTGGTTTGTTATTTGGTGTTTGGGATTTAACCAAAGTGCCTCCTGCTTCTTCAGCAACTTCAAACCCAGTATCAACTCTGTCCACCTATAAAATAAGAACCATGGCGGGCGACCTTGAAGCTCTTAAAAAGGGCGCGATGCCGCAAGCCGCGCCGTTAACCCTAAAAACGCCTAACACGCCCGCCTCAAAAACTTCAACCCCTATCACCGCGCCAACGAATAAAAATCAGACAGCCGCGCCAACACTGCTGCCCCAAATAAAACCTGCCTTTCCTAAACTGGAAAGCGTAAAAACCGAAACTCCTCCGCCCAAACCGGTTATAAAACCGCTAACTCCACCGCCGCCATTATCTCCCCCCAGACTTCAACCTTTTGAAACTCCAATTAAAAAACCTATTATGCCTCCGACCACGCCCCCACAACCTAGAATGCAGGCCCCGCCGCTGGATTTGCCAACTTCACCACCGGCTATGCGGCCAACTTCGCCGCCGCCACGGCCACCGACCCCACCACGGACACCTCCACCAACACTGCCACCCTTGCCACCCCTGCCTCCGGCCAGCAAAACCCAGCCGCCGTCACCGCCTACTTTGCCTCGGCCTATAACCCCGCCTTCTTTACCACCTCTGCCGCCTTTGCCCAGCCGAGCATCACTGAGCACCGTCACGGCTAAGTCTAAAGGAAAAATTATTTTGATTGGCGCCGCCGCCATGCTGGTCTTGGTTTTCATTATGGGCGAAATTTGGTATTTCTTCTTGCGTGAAAAACCGGTTGCGACATCCGAACAAACCGCGATCCGGCAGGAAATATTGCCTCCGCCCCAAGAACTTCAGCCCTTATTACCACCGTCCGAGGAATTGGCTACGGAGGAAACCGCTCCCAACCTACCCCCACCAATCACGCAACCGGCCGCTGGTTTACTGACTTACCATACCGCCACCGTTATAGGTCTAGCCGATCTTAAAACGCTAGGCGGCCAGACTGTGGGCGAAGATGAATTAATAAAACTTATCATCAGAACTGGCACTGCGACCGCGCCAGACGGTGAAACCGAGACTGCTGAAATAAACACTATTGACAAGGTTATAAGGTTTCTAAAAATTAAAATCCCGCTTCCAATAAAAAATCAATCAACCGGAGAATTTGATGTTTTTGCCTTCGGCGGCAACGCTTTTGACCAAGATGCTTGCCAAAAAGCCAAGAATACCCTAGCGAGCTGTTATGGGCCAAGGTTGGGTCTCGCCGTAAGAGTTGTTGACCCCATAAAAATTTCGGGCGCGCTTAGAGCCTGGGAAAAAACCATGGCCGCTGATTTAAAATCCTTGGTGCTGGCCAAAGTCGGCTCGGCCGCCACTACTGTTTTTCAAACCGGCACTTACCAAGGCCAAATCATCCGCTACAAAAACCTGCCCCTAAACACCATTACCGTAGAGTACGCTTTAGTGGACGATATTTTAATAATCACCACATCTAAAAGCTCTATGCTCAAAGCGATTGATTCGGTAAAGAGCAACAGTGATTCTGATGAACTTAGCGAATAAAAACTTTAACCCGGAAGTTGAAGCCAAACTGGCAGAGCTCAAAAAGGTTCTGCCGGTTTTGCTTTTGGCGCCCTACACCAGAATTTTATTTTTAGCCGGCTCGGTGGCCGACGGCTTGGCCCGGCCCGAGAGCGATATTGATTTGATTGTGGTGGCCCAAAACAACCGTGTCTGGCTGAACAAATTTTTTTTAGAAATTTTAGCGAGAGCTTTTAAAATCAAACGAACAAAAAACAAATATAAAAATAAAATTTGTTTTAACATGTTTCTGTCCAACGAGATGCCCTGCCTGCCCCACCAGAATTTTATTGGAGCGAGCTCTTATAAAAATCTAAAACCGATTTGGGGCAAGGCGGGAGAAATAAAAAAATTTTGGGAGACGAACCTGTGGCTCAAAAACTTCTGCGAGCTTAAGCCAGCCCACGAAAAAAATATTGGGGGCGGCGAATCAGCAAAAATAAATAATGTTAAAAACATTTTAGAAAAGTTTTTAGACAAGACCGGCCTGGCAATTTTTTTGGAAAAAGTTTCTTATAAAACTCAGACATTTTATTTAAAAAATAAATTTAACAAAGTTGTGGCCGACAAAAATTCCAACGAGTTTGATTTTGAAATCTCACCCAGTTTGATTGCTTACCACTTTCCCGTATCCAACTATAACCGGGCTGTGCACAAGCAAAAAAGCTTAGCGCCCCAATTGGGCACTGTGGACAATCAAGCCGATTCGCACAACCAACCTCCGCTGGCGCTAAGGTAAACACAGGCTGATTAACCTCTCGGGCTGGTCAAATAATTTATAGTGATTTTTTATATTTACTTTTGAGGGGCAGAGTGCGAAAATTAAGTCAGTTCTAGCTGGTTCAAATATTTAGCTTCATCGGTGCCAGCTGGTTTTCGTTGGCATCACC
The DNA here is from genome assembly GCA_964373235.1 of uncultured Candidatus Saccharibacteria bacterium. Classification (GTDB taxonomy): domain Bacteria; phylum Patescibacteriota; class Minisyncoccia; order JACQLN01; family JACQLN01; genus JACQLN01. The sequence continues at coordinate 10,822 of CAYJTN010000005.1, read as the reverse complement.
TGCTCTTTTTATTTCCCTACATGGGATGAACGGGTTAGAACTCTGGGGTGTCCGTATTTAAATTGGGATACCTTAGAACATCCAGTACCTGGATAAGGCGCTGGACATCTGGCGGCAAAAACACCGCGAGAGTTGTTGGGTCGGTTCCGACCCAAATATAAAAGATTGGTCGCACAGAACCGATCCAACACATTCTTCTCTCCCATGCGGAGGGAACAAGCTTGTTCCGTGTGCCTAGTGCGGAACGTACCATTCTGCTCGTTTGAGCAAAAAATACAGTTGCGGATAGTTCTTTCGAACAAAATAAATCTTGGGAAACGTTTCACTTGGTGAGATAATCTAAAAATCAAACGCGAGCGTGGCAGCCGAGTGAGATGTAAAACACAGGGTGCCTCAAAAATCTCGCTTTATACAAAAACGTATAACGCACAACCTGCTCATTCCAGAGCAGGTTTTTTTATACCTAAAATTAAAACCCGTGTTCCTTAAGGAACACGGGTTTGTGTCTTGCCAACAATTTCAATAACGAACAATTGCCTGAATCAAAAAAACTTTGGGGCTGTTTTTTTCGCCGTCTAAAACGGCGTTGAATTTAAGATCCATATGTTCCAGCTTTATCTTAACTCCGGGAACAATTCTATTGCCTGAAGTTAAATTCTCGTAACGTAGAACTGCCCAGACATACTGGGCCACTTCTTGGTAGAATAAAAAGTACCATTGTGTGTTATCGTCGAAGCTGACCGTTTCTATGGCAAATTCCATACCCGGTTTAAACCAACTCGCTTCGGCAGCCCAAAGATCGTTTCGGGTGCGGGCGTATCTGTAGCTCGCACCGAGCGTAAAACCATATGGGAGCTCCAAACGGCATCTTTGGTAAAAATGCAGTTTGCTGTCTTTTCTTTCTTTTATAAACCCGCCCTGTCTTTGATTGCCTGCGAATAAACCAAGATTCAACCGCAACCAGCCATAGCTCATATCCAACCGCGCGCCGTTGTCTCTTGCCACCACAGAATCGGTGATGGACGAGTAAAACACGGTGGGTAAGTGGTCATATCTGACATCAGACCATTCCCTGCCAAACGGAGGAATGAACCGGCCGAAAACAACCTGGTCAAAACCTACAAACGGTAGATAGCGGCGCACTCGAAAATCATGCACCAGCATTTCCTGACCCTGCAGGGCCAAAAAAATAATAGCTTCGGTTTCGTCATCCAGCTCGGTGCGGTTGACCAGCCAAGACTTGTTAAATGCAACCTGGTTATTATTCCCAGGATCGTCCTCGGTGAACCGGTAGACCCACGAACCAAACACTTCCCAGTTTTTGGGCTCTGCCTGGGCGTCTATGGGCCCAGCCAGCAAACACGCCCATAAAGCCATGTTCCGAATCTGTCCCATCTCACCATCTCCTTGATTAAGGGTAAAATTATTAAAGATCTGCCATAGCTAACGTTGGGTTATATACAAGCACATCTTAGAAAATGCGGCAAAGGCCTTAGGTTTGGGTTTTGGCCAGCAGCCAAATATGATAAAATTCACTCATGAATCAAGAACTCATAAATGAATTTAAAGAATCTTTAGAAAAAGAAAAGCGAACTCTGACCCAGGAGTTAAAATCCTTCGCTCACCCCGATAAAAACGTAAAAGGCGATTGGGACGCCAATTACCAAGACATCGGCAACGACGAAGATGAAAACGCCCAAGAGGTAACCGAGTACGCCACCCGCTTGCCACTGGAGCACCAACTGGAAACCCGATTGCGGGACGTGGCTGATGCCTTAGAAAAAATAAAAAACAATACTTACGGTATTTGCGGAAAATGCGGCGCGGCTATTGATGTGGGAAGATTGCGAGCTGAACCGGCGGCCAGAACGTGCATACAACATAATTAAACACCAAGCACCAAATAACAAATTACAAACTGTTTAGAATTTTGAAAATTAGAATTTATTTGTGATTTGGAATTTGTGATTTGGAATTTTAGATACCTTGCCCAGTAAAATCTACTCTGCGGCGCTGGTGGGTTTGGACGCTCAACTGGTGGAAGTGGAGGTGGATCTCGCCCGAGGCCTCCATGTTTTTAATATTGTGGGCCTACCCGACAAAGCCATAGAAGAAGCCAAAGATAGAGTTTCGGCCGCGGTTAAAAATTCCAAACTGGTGCCGCCCAATCAATCCCAACGTCGGGTGATCGTAAACCTGGCACCGGCCGATCTAAAAAAAGAAGGCCCCAAATACGACCTCCCCATAGCCCTGGCGTATCTTCTGGTTTCGCGCCAAATAAACTTTGACCCCGAAGGCAAAATTTTTATTGGCGAACTTGCCTTGGATGGCTCCATCCGGCCGGTCTATGGTGTTATGCCCATAGCCCTCATGGCCAAAACCTACGGTATTAAGGAACTCTACGTACCAGAAGAAAACGCTAAAGAGGCGGCCTTGGTGGATGGCCTAAAAGTATTCGGCTTAAAAAATCTTAGCGCCGCGCGCGATCATCTTTTAAAGATTAAAACCATTCCACCCCTTGAAAGCACCATACTTCCACCGGTAAAACACGACTATGAATGCGATTTCGCTTACATCAAGAGCCAAGAATTTGCTAAACGGGCTTTAGAAATCGCCGCCGCTGGTTCCCATAACGTACTTATGAGCGGACCGCCCGGTTCCGGCAAAACCCTGCTCGCCCGGGCTCTGGTATCCATTTTGCCGGCCATGGATAAAGACGAGGTTTTAGAAACCACTCGGATTTTTTCGGTGGCGGGATTGATCAGACACGAGGAACCGTTAATAAGACTGCGGCCGTTTAGATCGCCGCACCATACCTCTTCGGCCGCCGCCCTGGTGGGCGGCGGCAGCGTCCCTAAGCCGGGCGAGATAACTCTGTCGCACCGCGGGGTTTTGTTTTTAGATGAATTTCCCGAATTTAACCGCGACGTTTTGGAAAGTTTGCGCCAGCCCTTGGAAGATGGCACTGTGACAGTGTCGCGCGTCAAAGGCAGTTTAACCTTTCCGGCTAAATTTATTTTAACAGCCACCATGAACCCCTGCCCTTGCGGCTTTTTAAACGATCCCCAAAAAGATTGTTTGTGCACGCCGTTCCAAATTCAAAAATACAAGCGCAAACTTTCGGGGCCATTACTAGACAGAATTGACCTGCACGCCGAAGTGCCCCGCGTGCAATACGAAAAACTGGCTTCGGAAGCCGTGGCCGAGCCTTCCGCCAAAATACGCGAGCGGGTGGAGCAGGCCCGGCAAATTCAAAAAAACCGGTTTCAAAATTTTGGATTTTCTACCAATAGCGAAATGAAATTAAAAGACATTAAACTTTTCTGCCGATTGGACGAAAAATGCCAGGAAGTTATTAAAAACGCGGTTTACAAATATAACCTCTCGGCGCGGGCCTACCACCGCGTCTTAAAACTTGCCCGCACCATCGCCGATCTAGCTGGTTCGGCCGGCATCGCCCCCGACCACATCACCGAAGCTTTGCAATATAGACCGCAACAAAATTAGCGATTTGATTTATATTTAACTATTGTATATACTCTAGTTATATGTCTAAAACAATCATAAATATTAAAACCGAAAAAGAAGTTAAAATCACTGTTCAAAAACTGGCTAAAGACCTAGGTTTATCTTTAAGCGATGTTATGAATGCGGCCTTAAGAAATTTCATTCGTAGCCGCGAGGTTTATTTTTCCCATATCCCTCAAATGACCCCTGAATTTGGGCGGCTTTTGGGCGGAATTGAAAAAGATATAAAAGAGAAAAAGGGTCTATCACCGACCTTTGATTCGGCCGAAAAAGCTATGCGTTATCTTGATTTTTTATGATCATCCGTTTTCATAGAAACTTTAAAAAACAATTTCAGAAACTAAAAGCCAACGAACGATTTAAACTAAAAGACAGGCTAGAACTTTTTCTGGTAGACATATTTAATCCAGTGCTAAACAACCACCCGCTCAAAGGCAAATATACCGGCTATAGAAACCTAAATATAGGCGGCGACTTGAGAGCTATTTATAAACAAGAGGCAAAAGATACAGCTATTTTTGTAGCTGTTGATAACCATAATCATTTATATCGATAGACAAAAAACGCAGGGTTCGCCCAGCGGTTTCTCGTCCCGCACATAAAGTTTTTATGTGCGGGATTTTATATTCAAATTCTGTTTAATTCGCCAAAGAATTTTGGCGCTATATTGACAACCAAGTTTATCCTAAGATAAACTTAATTCATTATGATAAATATCGTTGGTTTAAAAGAATTAAGAGAGCAGACAGAAAATTATATCACCCAGATTAATAAAGGCCGGAGTTTTATTGTGGTGAGAAAATCCAAACCATTATTTAAAATATCTCCGGTTGAAGAAGCCGAAGAATTCTGGGAAACGATGATTGATTTTACCAAAATTAAAAAAGGTGGCGTGTCTATAAAAGATTTGCTCTCCCGCTTCTAAAGGCGTGGATAAAATAGCCAAAACCCTCCAAAGGTTAACTCAAAAAGAGCGCGCTCATATTAAAGAAGCGCTTGATTTAATATCAACCGGCCAAGCCAACACCCTTGATGTTAAAAAACTCAAAGGCAGGAATGATGTTTTTAGAATCAGAAAAGGAAACATCAGGCTAATTTACCGGCTTAATGAAAACAAACAAATCTTCATTCTAACTATAGAGCGTCGGAATGAAAATGCTTACAAATTCTAAAACTGCTACCAAGAATTACCCGTTGTGAAACTAGTAATTCGCCAGAGGGTTTCTGGCGCCGCGGATTATATATAGATTTTATTTGGAGTCTATCGAAATTTTAATACGAGTATTTAAACCTCCGGCAACTTTGTTTAAAAAATCTATAGTGGGATTATAAGTTCCAGATTCAAAGCGAGCTATGGCTGATTGTTTAGTACCAATTCGTTTAGCTAATTCTTGTTGAGTCAAGCCTTTTTCTAATCGTTTTTTTATAAACAAAGCTATAACTTTAAACTCATGGCCTAAACTGTCGTAAGCCATTCTTATGGACTTATCTTTAAAAAGTTTTTTCTTGAAAGTGGAATATTGCTTCATAGTTCCAATATAACTTACATGCTATATAGAAGTCAAACGGTCCAGCTTGGCCAAAGCCGTGTCTATTTCTTTTTTGGGCACACGACGACTCTTTTTTATAAAGCCATGGAGCAATACCGCTTTCCTTTATTAAAAACATATAAAATCCGTACTTCGTGGACACCTCTTATCCGTAATTCAAAAAGATGGCTAACCACCTTTTTGCTGTGAGGCATATTTAATCTATTTCCAAAAAGTTCCAAGAGATCAATGATGCGCAGCACTTTGGCTATGGTTGACTTCTCCAGCGACTTTATGAATTTTTCTAGATCGTCGTCAAAAATTCTAGCCTCCATCTATGCTTAAAATATGTTTAATAATTGGCCAGAGGATTTCTGGCGCCTCTAACTTCAAAGTGCACATGGCAACCGGTGGCGCGACCGGTGGAACCCATCAAACCAATGACTTGGCCTTTGGTTACATACTGGCCTTCAAAAACCAAAAGTTGAGAAGAGTGGGCATATAAAGTTATAGTGCCGTTGTCGTGAGCAATTTTAATGTATTTGCCATAGCCACCGTTCCAGCCTTGGGCGTCGGCCGTAATAATTGTGCCCGCGGCCGCGGCATAAAGCGGCGTGTTGCACCACTCTTTGCCGCCGATATCCACGGCGTTATAGCGATGCAAACCGAAAGTGCGCCGCCCGCCCGAAGGTCTGCCGTAGTAACCAGATATATTAGGCAAAGTTTGGGGCAGGGGCGAAACTGCTGGCGCGACCCTAACACTTATCGGCACGTGAAATTCCCCACCGGGTATGATCAAAACCAGTCCCACCGCGATTCTGCCATCATCAGCCAGACCATTAAAAGCAATGATCCTGTCGGCGTCGGCTTTATATTTTAAGGCAATACTTTGGATAGTATCACCCGATTTTACAGTGTGTCTCACCCCATCCACCGGCAAAATGGATAATTTGTCGCCCGGCTTCAATTTAGTACCGCGTGGCAGATTGTTGGCGTTAAACAGAGTGTCCACCAAGATACCAAAATCTTCGGCGATAGATTCTAAGCTATCGCCCTCTTCAACTTCGTAGGTTAAAACGTCACCAGCCTCAAATGATAAATACCCGGCGGCCGGTATAATAGCCAAAACCGGCCCTTGGGCCACCAAGGCGCTGCCCACGCTTTCTAATTGATTAAAATCGGCTTCATCCGGCCCGCCCAAAGGCGATAGATTCTTGCGAACTCCCGAACCGCGCAAGACATCGCTTAATCTGCTTTCTAAATTGCTCGCAAAAAGCATGACCGAGGCCGCGGACGATTCTTGGGGTAAGAGACTCTTTAAAAAACCGGCATCGCTGGTATCTATTTCTTCTACAATCTCCCGATTACCCGAATCTAAAACCATAGCATCGTCTGCGGCAGGCCACAACACCACAGAAGTCAAAAATACAACAAAAAAAGCTGTGGCGTAAAACAGCTTCTTAGATAAAGGCAAATCCAAAAATAAAATCCACTGGCCTCTTGCAAAGGTGAGTTTTTCTTCAAAAAAAGATAAAATTTTGGACTTGATACTAATCGGATTTGGCTTAAAAACAGTATAGACCCTTCAGGAAGCACAAAACCCTGGAACGCAGGGTTATGGGTAAATACTAGCTTTTTTGATGAACAAGGTCAATTGGGTTAGTCCACAGACTATAATTAGGACACGTGGCATAAAAATGTCTATTTTCAGTTAAGCTATAAATCAGAAACACTAAACAAATCTTAAATCATAGTGTTTCAAACATTTTTTGAAGAATTGGCATTTGAAAATTGTCCCGACTCTGTCGAGGATCCTCGATATAATCGGGATTTATGATTTAGATATTAGAATTTAGGATTTTGATAAATTTATTATTAGAAATTTAATAATCTGCTATAATTCCCTGATGTCCGAAATTCTAAAAAGCTTAAATAAGGAACAACGGGAAGCGGTAACAACTACAGCCGGTCCGGTTTTGATCATGGCCGGCGCCGGTTCGGGCAAAACCCGCGCGCTGACTCACCGAGTCGCTTATTTAATAGAACAGGGAGTGAACCCGGAAAATATTCTGGCTTTAACATTTACCAATAAAGCCGCCGGGGAGATGAAGAAGAGAGTTCATAATCTTTTGGATCAAAAGTTACAAGTTACAGGTTACAAGTTACAAGTTTTTCTGGGCACTTTCCACGCCTTCGCCGCCAAAATCTTAAGGCACGAAATCCATTGTTTAGGTTACGGCAAAAATTTTGTAATCTACGACGAAAACGACGCCTTGGCCACCGTCAAAGAAGCCATGATGAGTCTTGGTTTAAGCGGTGAACAGTTTAAACCTGGGGGAATTTACGGCGCCATTTCCGATCAAAAAAACGAGTTGGTTGACGCCAAGACCTACGCCGAAAAAGCCAAAGAATTTTACGAGAAAACGGTGGCTCAAGTCTTTGAAAAATACGAAAGCTATCTAAAAGAAGCCAACGCTCTGGATTTTGACGACTTATTGATGCTAGCCGTAAAACTATTTAGCCAAAGGCCGGAGATTTTGGAAAAATACCAAGACCGGTTCAAATATATTCTGGTAGACGAATATCAAGACACCAATCACGCCCAGTATATTTTTTTAAGACTTCTGGCCGAAAAGCACAAAAATCTTTGTGTCGTGGGCGATGATTGGCAATCGATATATTCGTTCAGAAAAGCGGATTTCAGGAACATCTTAAATTTCGAAAAGGATTACCCCGAAGCCAAAGTGGTTTTTTTGGAAGAAAACTACCGCAGCACCCAGAATATTCTGGACGCGGCCCACGCGGTCATAGAAAAAAACATCTATAAAACTAAAAAGAATCTCTGGACCCGACGTGGCGCGGGTGGAAAAATAAAGATAATCCAAACCGCCGATGAAGTGGCCGAAGGCACTTTTGTGGTGGAAGAAATAAAAAAAATTTTGGAACGCGAACCGAACGCGGCGCGCGATCTAAATGATTTTGTGATTTTGTACCGAACCAACGCCCAATCGCGCGCCATGGAAGAAGCCATTATTCAAGAAGGCTGGCCTTACAGAATAATCGGCTCCATAAAATTTTACGAACGGCGCGAAATTAAAGATATTATCGCTTATTTAAGACTGATTCAGAATGACAAGGATGTGTTTAGTTTAAAAAGAATAATTAACGTGCCGCCGCGGGGCATTGGCAAAATCACTACCGATAAAATTATGGCGGGAGAAAATTGGAGCGAAACTTCTAATCCCAAAGTGGCGGGATTTTCGGCTCTGGTGAGCGAATTAAAAAAGACCACTCAAGGGAAAAATACAACCGACATTGTAAAAACAGTTTTGGAAAAAACACAATATAAAAATTATTGTCTGGACGGCACGCCCGAGGGCGAGGCCCGCTGGGAAAATGTGCAGGAATTTTTGACCGTGGCGGCCAAATTTAACAACGAGACTCCACCCCACGGCCTCACTGCACTTTTGGAAGAAATAGCTCTCACGGCTGGCACAGATGATATTTCTGACGACCACGGCTGTATCAACTTAATGACCTTGCATTCCGCCAAGGGCTTGGAATTCCCTGTGGTGTTTATAATCGGCGCCGAGGACGGCTTATTGCCGCACTCTCGCAGTTCTTTTGATCCGGCTCAAATGGAGGAGGAGCGAAGATTATGCTACGTTGGTCTAACCCGCGCCCAAGAAAAAGCCTACTTGATTTTTACCCGCCGGCGCAGTATTTACGGCCGCACCGAGCCCAGCCTGCCCTCGAGTTTTTTGGGCGATATTCCGGCCCATTTGGTGGAATACCGGGAATATGATCCGCTGGAGGGAGAGATTTTGGAGATATAATACTTTAATGTCTAAGGCCAAAGCTCTAATGCTTAATCAATGTCTAATGACTAAATGATAAAAACAATCTCTTGGGCATTTGGATTTTGAAATTTATTTGCCATTTGGGTTTTGGAATTTGTCATTTTAGAAAATGTTAAAAAGAAAAAACAAATTACTATTAAAATCAGCTGATCTTCGTCCTATTAAACATCTGGGACAGAATTTTTTAGTTTCCGAAGAAATAATCAAAAAAATAATTAAAGCGGCGGCAATAAAAAAAGGAGCAACGATTTTGGAAGTCGGGTCGGGCACGGGAAATTTAACTAAAGCACTTTTGGAGAGTGGAGCGAGAGTAATAGCAGTAGAAAAGGATGACAAGTTGGTTCATTTACTAATTTCTAATTTCCAATATCTGATTTCTAAACAAAATCCAAATCTCAAGTTACAAATCATAAACAAAGATATTTTAAGTTTTGATGAAAATTCTATAAACCCACCCTATCGCGTCATTGCCAACATTCCCTACTATTTGACGGGAGCGCTGATACAAAAATTTTTGCTTTCAAAAAATAAACCAAGCGAACTGATGCTGATGGTGCAAAAAGAGGTGGGTGAGAGGATCACGGCCCAGCCACCGCGGGCGAACTATCTTTCCTCGCTGGTACAGTTTTTGGCCGAAACTGAAATTTTGTTCCACGTGAAAAAAGAAAACTTCTGGCCCCAGCCCAAAGTGGATTCTGTAATAATAAAATTAACTCCTCGTTTACACCCATGTATACCGAGCCTGCGATCGCAGGCTCGGTATACATTTGATGCTGAAATGAAAAGTGGGGCATCTGCGAATTTTTTACAATTTTTAAAAATGGTTTTTAGGCAGCCGCGCCAGACGCTTTTTAATAATCTAAGAAAGTCAGGGGTAAGCCTACCGGACAAACTGGACGCGACGCTTAAAGAACTAAAGCTAGACAAAAAAATAAGGCCGCAGAACCTAGACACCCAACAACTCCTCAAGTTGTTTCGGACTATCTTTGGTTGTTAGTTAATGGTTTTTGGTTATGGTTTATCGGTTACGGTTTTTTAGTCAAAGATCAAGAACCTGAACTATGAAACTAAAACTAACAACAAAAAAACTAAAAACTATAAAGGTTTAATAACCTTTTGGCTGTTTTTCTGTGGAAAACATTGATAGTTTTTAGCACTCTAAAAGCAGTCAAGATGGTATAATTTAGGTAGTTATTAGTTTAAAGTTTTTGGTTCTGGTTTTCAGTTCCAGTTTTTTGGTCTTTACCTAAACATAATGGCTACTGGTCTTGATAACCTATGGGTTTACAAACTAGCCGAAGAGCTAGAGCTTGAAGTTCACGAACTAACTAAAAGATTTCCGCGCGATGAACTTTACCGCAGTGTTGACCAAATGCGCAGATCTTCATCAGCCACTACCAACAATATAGCCGAGTCCTATCACAAAACAACACCCAAAGAAAAAATAAGATTTATCGACATAGCTAAAGGCGAAGCTGAAGAAACCAAGAGGAATCTTGGCAAGTCTGGAAGAAAAAGTTTAGTACAAATTAACTTAATCGATCCAATAGTCGCCAGATACACGATCCTTCTAAAAGGACTTACCGGCTACTCAAAATTTTTGAAAATTCAAAAAAACCAATCAACAAAAACTGCTAACCGAAACTAACAACTAAAACAAAAAACTACTAACTGATAACTAAAATGTCCAAACGTTTCCTAACAATCGCCGCTGTAGTGTTCGCGCTGGGTTTGATAGCCGGAGCCTACTTGGTTTTGCGAACCACTGTAACCAGCGGCGAACTGGAGACCTCCACACCCTTGTCGGCCGGCAAAACCAGCGACGAGCTTTTGGACGAACTCTTAAAGCTCAACCAGCAGGAAGCCGAAGCCAAAGATGCCTATGTGCCGCCGGAAGATAAAAAT
>CAYJTN010000004.1:10808-22271 GCA_964373235.1 uncultured Candidatus Saccharibacteria bacterium | reverse complement strand
CCAATAGGCAAGCACAATGCCAACTACCACTAAAATAACTAGAATAATCTTTTTCGTATGTTTATGCCTAACTACGACTAAAATTTTGAAGCGCGGAACGTTGGACTTTTTCAAGATGAATCGAAGGCCGCTTTAATTTTATTAATGCGATAGCTTCTTCGGCGGTTTTCCCATTTTTGATTAGGTACGCGGCCACAAGCGTAGGAGCTCTACCATGTCCGTTTTGGCAATGCACATAAATCTTTTTCTTCATCGCCATCAGTTTTTGGAGCACTGATACGCCAAACTCCAATTGATCGGGCGTAGGTGCCGTATGATTTTTTACAGGAATCCAGATAAAAAAATCAACACCGAAAGGGGCATCCACTCGCTCTTCTTCTAAAGATATATCCGCGCTGATTCCGTTTTTCAGCAATCTTTCGCTAAAGTGCGTTTGGCAACATTGGTTTGTGCCGATGTAAATGCCGTCGGCAATATAGTTATAGTTAAGTTCTTTTTTTAGCAGATGCATAATGGGTAACTTTTATTCTGTCAGAGCACTGTCCAATTTCTGTTTATCAAATCCCAAGCTGGAAACTTTTAATTTATTTTTTAGTTGTTAATGCGGCCATAGATAAGACCAATGACTTTTGCCACAATCATTCCTACTAACGTGAAGACAAGCCACGGATCAAGCTCGTGGTTGAAACTCTGAACTATGATGCCAAACGTAAGCAGAGCCGTGCCGGTAAGATACGCAATTCTGCCAGCCATCATTTTGTGAAGCCCTTCCCGTTCGTCCTTATGGTTTTCTCTCCAGACGAAACTCGCAAATAAAGCAAATACTACCACCAGCCCCAAAACCATCATCATGAGTAATGTGGGCGGCATCCAAAATCCTAAGGGGTTAAGAAATAGGACGAGAAGAATAATCAATATTCCGGAGATTAAAATTTCTTGTAGAAAATTATTTTTCATAGTTCAACAAGCTCACCACTGGTATTTGATTTGGAAAATATCCTCAACCGGTTTCTTAAAAAATTTAGCAATTTTCAAGGCCAAGATCACTGAAGGCGTATAATTGCCTTTTTCTATGGCAATAATTGTTTGGCGCGTTACTCCGAGTGCTTCGGCTAGCGCTTCTTGCGTAAGATTGGACTTCGTCCGCAATTCGTAGACTTGATTCTTGATAGTTTCCTTCATAGTTCATACGCCTGATATGTTTTAGTCTAGCGTTTAGAAACTGGAATGTCAAATTAACTTTACATAACCCCGTCTCGCTTTTGTTCTGTAAAATGCGAAGCGAGGGCGCGGCGGAAAAGCTTCGGCCGTGGGCTCAGCCGAACGGGGGTGTGGTGCGCCCCGAAGCAGAACAAGTTCGCTACGGGGTAAAAATTCCGCCGCGCCAACCCGCCTGCCGGACTGGCAGGGCGGCTCGGAATTCCCCCACAAAATCAATGGGCGGCGCTCTGCGCCGCCCACCAAATGGTTGGTCAAAAACCGGAAAGTCTAATTATAGAGCGGGATACCGGAATCGAACCGGCGCCCCATCCTTGGGAAGGATGTGTACTACCACTATACTAATCCCGCCTTCGCTAACCTACCTGCCTGCCTGCCGGCAGGCAGGAGCTATGGCGGGCAAGCCCGCAAGCTCAGCTTGGCCCGCTTTTGCTTTCACCTGGCATACCCAATTACTTATTCACCAAATTACCATTTTCCCATTTTAATGGCACAAACCACAGTGATATTTTTGATCCTGATTTGGCCGATTTCAGCCAGTTCTCAAAATCCTGGCCTTTTTCTTGAGTTACAATGGCTAAAAGCGCCTGCGGTTCTAAAATCCTAGACTTGAATTTAGCCACGTCCCAATCGTAAATATTCTTGACCACGCCCGAGAGATTGGCCACCGTGGCGTTATCAAAATTATTATCAACCTCTTGCCGGGCTTTAGCTAAAACCTCGTCCGAAACCAATGATTTTATAATGGAGCTGGCGATTAAATTCTCCAACGATCTTTTAAAAAGCTCGCTCTCCGAACCTCTTCTAAAAAGTTGGTTCAAATCTTCGCTGGAACCGGCCAAGCCCTGTGCGTAAAGGCGGCGCGAAACATCGGCGTTTTCTTTGACAGTGCGGTAGCTTATAAAATCACCGTTGACCCGGGCCACGGGGAAAAGACCATTTCTAGCCAAAGTGTAACTCAACAAACCGCCCACCAAAAAAGCGAGGGTTAAAATCAAAATGCCGAAATGATGTTTCTTCATGGCTTGGGGAAAATATAACTGTACCAGTTTTTAACATTAAACCAGATGCTGTCGGGATTATCAAATCCTTCCAGAATCGGTTTTTTGAGCCAGGCCCGCCAGCCGCGCGATTCAGCCGCCAAAAAATTTTCTTGGGGAAAATTATCTTCGCTCACCACCACCAGCATGGCCTCGCCCTGTTTTTTTAAATTAAGCTTAGCCCGAGCTTCTTTTTCCAAGGCCTCCGGCCGGGAGAGATCCGCTAGTTCTTGGCTCAAGTTTTGCGATTCATTTTGAGAGAAAGCCACTTCGCTCTCCAAATGGGTATATTCCCTATTTATGCCGTACCAGCGCCAGAATTCTCTCAAACCGAAATAGAACGAGAATAAAAATATAATAATGAGAGGCAAGACCACGCGCCATCTCCGTTTTAACAAAATAGCCAATTCTCCCTGGGGCATGATAATATAATAATATCACAAACTTCGTAGTCACCCTGCGGTAGAATATGACGAAATCAAAAAAAATTGTAAGGCTCTTCTGGATAATCAGCGCCCTGCTGGTCGGTTTGTCTATGATTATATATCTCGTTTATCCCTTATTTATCTATTGATGAAAAAGCCCCTACGACACATTGGTCAAAGGGGTGAATTTTTTGGCGGCGGCGACCGGTTAATTTGAGTCAGGCGCTACCGCGGCGAAATCCAAGACACGATACATGACCGAATTTCTCTCACCCACAACCTCCCTAAATATCACCACCACCGGCCTATCTCTAGCCCCCGACTCTTGTTCTTTAACCAGTCTAAACTCGCTGTAAAGAGAACCATTTTCATCCGTGGCATAGATAGTCCAGCCACCATCTTCCTCGCCATAAAGCTTGTAGATATGCACCAAGCCAACCCGGGCATCTGAAATTACCGCCGGTTCCGGTTCTCTAAAAAAAGCCCAATGGATGCCCCTACCTTTGGCGGAAGAAATTGAATCGGGCGTATAGCCGGGATAATCGCGAGGCATCAGTACTGACTTGATATCAAACACCACTAGCGGAAGAAAAAACAGCAGCAAGGCCCAAGGCCAGCTTACAATATTCATAGCTACCTCCCCGTTAGCTATTTGTTAAGGAACGATCATACTTATTGAATCAAAATTTATCGTACTCACGCAAGGTCAACTGCGCGTTGATTTGACGCATGGTTTCCAAAACCACCGAAACCACGATCAACAGCGCTGTGCCGCCCAAAGTGAGCGTGCTGATGCCAAAAGCCCGCTGGACTACCAGCGGCAAAACAGCGATCAAACCCAAAAACAGAGCACCCACCAAAGTTATACGGTTAACCACGCTAGCAATAAAACCGGCCGTGGGTTCACCCGGCCTGATGCCGGGAATAAATCCGCCTTGTTTTTGAACATTTTCCGAAATAGCTTTGGGGTCAAACGTAACCGCGGTGTAAAAATAGGTAAACACGGCCACCAAAATAAAATACATGAGGCCGTAGGTTAATGACTGCTGGAAAAAAGCGGCCACCGCCCGCGCCAGCGAAGCCAACCAGACAGTGCTGGAACTGGCTAAAAACTGGGCGATGAGCCCGGGGAAAAGCAAAATGGACAGCGCGAAGATTATGGGAATAACGCCAGCTTGGTTGACACGTAAAGGTATGTGGCTGGAGAACCCGCCGAACATGCGGCGGCCGCGCACCCTTTTGGCAAAAGCCACTGGAATATTGCGCTGGCCCTCGGAAATAATAACCACGCCGCCAATCACCGCCACCGCTACTGCAGTAAAAACGAGGTAGGTAAATATCTGCCCCGGCTCAAAAGCGATCAAACTCTGCCCCACCGCGGTGGGCAAACCGGCAATAATACCGGCAAAAATCAAAAGCGACACCCCGTTGCCGATGCCTTTTTGGCTGATAAGCTCACCGATCCAAACCAAAAACATGGTGCCGGCGGTTACGGTAATTATCAAAGTTACCAAATCAAAAAAGGAAAACGAAGTTATTATGCCCTGGCTTTTAAACAAAGATACCGTGCCCAAAGACTGCAAAGCGGCGAGGGGCACCGTGAGCAATCGGGAAAATTGGTTAAACTTAGCCCGACCTTCGGAACCCGATTCTAAATACATCTCCCGCAGTTTGGGAAAAATCATGGTCAAAAGCTGCATGATGATGGACGCTGTAATATAAGGCCCCAAACCCAGCAGCACCACCGAAAAATTCTGCAGCGTGCCGCCGGTAAATAAACTGACCAAGCCCAAAAGCTGGTTGGAAGAGAAAAATTCGGCCAGCCGCGCTCGGTCTATACCCGGCATAGGTATGGCCGAAACCAAACGAAAAACCGTTAGCATCAGCAGGATAAAAACAATTTTATTTCTAAGATCCGGTATTTTAAATATCTGCAGAAATTTGTTCATAGGTCTTATAGGACCAATTAGTCTTATCTGGCGGGTCGTCTAACTTCCCCACCCGCCGCCAATATCTTAGCCGCGGCCGGTTTAGACACAGCCAAATTTTCCAGAATCAATTTTTTAGTAATCCGGCCAGCGTCCAAAACTTTAATCCTAGGCGCCCTGCCCTGGCTCAAATCAACCAAATGTTTGGCCGCCAAGGTTCTGGGTGTTACTTTTTCACCATTATTAAAATTATTCTCCAGCATAGATAAATCCACGGCCGTAAAATTGCCCCGATAGCTTTTAAAACTAAAACCTCTTGCTTTGGGAATTTTCATCATCAAATCCCTAATCGCCGGCCTGATTCTATGACCGGCTCTTGATTTTTGGCCCTTGGTGCCGCGCCCCGAGGTTGTGCCCCGTTTACCGCCACGGCCGATTCTTTTCTCATTTTTAGTTTTAGTCTTTGGTTTAAGATTATATAAATCCATTTTTTCTAGCTTTTAGCTTATTAGTCTTTAGCTTTTTAGGGATCCCCCCTAGAAAGCTAAGAAGCTAATATCCTGTTATTTGACTGTTCTAGTTCTAGCCGTAATAAACTCCAGAGCTTTCAGTGTGGCCCTAGTATTATTTATTTTATTGCCCGAACGCGACAATATTTTGCCAATTATATCCTTGATGCCGGCTAGTTCCGACACCACCCTCACCACCCCACCAGCATTAATGCCTCGCCCCGCTGGCGCTGGTTTTAAGTAAACCACGGCCGAGCTATATTTAACTTTAACCGCGCGGGGTATAGTACCCTTGACAATCGGTACGGCGAGAAGATGCTTCTGGGCTTGGTGGACCGCCTTGGCCACCGCTTGAGCCACATCCGCCCCCTTGCCCAAGCCAAAACCCACCCGGCCTTTTCTATCCCCAATAACCACGGCCGCCCTAAAGCGGAAACGTTTGCCGCCAGCTACCACTCTCGCCACCCGGGAAACTTCCAGAACTTTTTCTTCAAATTCTTTATCCCGCCTCTCCCGCGGGCCTGATCTTGGGCCCCGAGCGCGAAATCCTCCGCCTCTATTTGCGGGTTTAATGTTGTGGGTGGATATTTCTGGTGTATTCATTTTAGAATTTTACTCCAGCCTCTCTCAAACCATCAGCCAAAGCTTTAACCCGGCCATGATATTTGTAACCACCCCTATCAAAAACAATCTGGCCAAAACCTTTTTTTAAAATCTCATCGCCCAAATTCTGGCCCACGTTGTTGGCACTCGCGCTTTTAGCCTGACCTTTTTTGTTTTTTGATTTAAGGTCGCTAAATTGAGCTAAAGTCTTGCCGTTAACATCGTCTATCAACTGGGCGTAAATATGCCGGTTAGATCTAAAAACTGAAAGCCGCGGCCGCTCGCTGGTGCCGCTGACTTTAGACCTGACCCGCGCCCGACGGTGATGTCTCGCCATTATTTTTGATCTTTTATTTTTCATTTTTTCTAGGCTGACGCCGTAGCCTTTTTGCCGGCTTTGCGCCGAACAACTTCTCCGGCATAACGTATGCCTTTGCCCTTGTACGGTTCCGGTTTTCTTATTTGTCTGATATTGGCCGCCACTTCACCCACTAAAAACTTATCCACGCCGCTTATCAGAATTGTGTTTTTATCAACCTGTAATGTTACTCCGGCCGGAGCCTTAAACTCCATTGGGTGCGAAAAACCAACATTTAAAGTAAGCTTATCGCCTTGAAGCTGGACTTTAAAGCCGACCCCTTCTATCTCCAACTTTTTTTCATAACCTTCCACCACACCCTGCACCATATCGGCAATTATGGCCCGGGAGGTGCCCCAAGCGGATTTGGCGCCCGCAGACGAATCTTCACATTCCACAACCAAATTGCTGCCCTCGCGATTTATTTTTAAACCGCCGGGCAGATTATATTTAAGTTCGCCTTTAGGCCCTGTAACCACAACCCCACCGTCTTTTATTTCGGCAGTTACCTTATCCGGCAATTTAATTACTCTTTTACCAATTCGTGACATATAATTTATAATAATCCCCATCTATAAATTTTATCCTAATACCCCTAATAAATATCCGCTATTCGGAGCATTGGGATACATTAGGATTATTCGGATTATGTGGATTATGTTATGAAATCTCGCACAAAACCTCCCCGCCCAATTTATTCTTTTTAGCCTCGGCATCCGACATTAGGCCTTGAGATGTGGATATTACCCTGATCGCGCCCCGACCTTTGGGGAAAATTTCGTTATGCTTTATATAAATTCTCTGACCGGGCTTGGCTACGCGCCTGACAGCCGTTATGGCTGGCAACGGACCCAAATATTTTAACTTAAGTTCCAATTTGCGGCTGGTTATGGTTCGGCCTTTTTTTTCATAATCCAGTATCAAGCCGGCTTGTTTCAAAGTCTGGGCCAGGTCTTGTTTTATTTTAGAAAAAGGCACAACCACCGTCTCTTTCTTAACGGCTTGGGCATTTCTAATTCTGGTTAGCATATCTGATATTGGGTCAGTCATAAAAATCAAAGTTTAAAAATCAAATCTCAAAATCACGGCGTCCCCGCGGGATGGATTTATATGATAATCTGTGAACTTTGAATTTTGAATTGTCATTTTAAGATTTGAGATTTTATTTTTGAATTTATTTCACTACCATGACGATTTTTTGACTCCGGGTACTTCGCCTTTATAAACCAATTCCCTAAAACAAATCCGACAAGTTCCAAAATCTCTCATATAAGCTCTTTTACGCCCGCACTTCCAGCACCTATTAAGTTTTCGCGAGGAAAACTTGGGCTTCTTTTGGGCTCTCGCAATAACAGATGTTTTGGGCATGCCAGTTTTGTCTAAATTAAGGTTTTCTCTATCCCGATGTTGCATCGGAATAGAAAGCCCTTATTTATTTATTTTTCTTCTCAAAAGGAAAGCCTAAAGTTTTAAAAAAGACCAAACTTTTCTGCCGATCCGAACCCGCGACCGAAGCCGTAAACTCCAAACCAAAAGCATGGGCCACGTCGGCCGAGGCCTCCGGAAAAACAGTATGATCCTTAATACCCACGTTTAAGTTGCCGCTGGCATCCACCGAACTTGCTTTTAAACCCCTAAAATCCCGTGTTCTAGGCAAAGCCATCTTGATAAATCTTTCCAAAAAGTCATACATCTTGGAGCCATGCAAGGTAACCTTAAGACCTATAGGCATACCCATTCTGGTTTTAAAGGAGGCTATGGCTTTTTTAGCTTGGGTGGTTATGGGCTTTTGGCCGGTGATGCGGGCCAGCTCTTCCGAAACACGTTTTATTATTTCTTCAGGCTGGGCGCTAGCCACTGTCACGCGCCCCAAGCCAACATTAACCACTACTTTATCAATTCTAGGCAACGCCAAAACATTGGCTAGGTTAAGCCGCGCTCGCAATCCTTTAGTCTCTTTTCGTATTTTATCTTTCAAACTCATAAATATAATCCCAATCTACTAATTTATCCAAAGGCCACGAATGGGGTTTTGTTATTCGGAGCGTTGGGATACATTAGGATTATTCGGATTATGTTATCGTTTGATGACATTTTTTGCAAATTCTAACCTTATTTTCCAAACTAACGGAAAAACCGACCCGAGTTATCTTATGGCATCGCGGGCAAACCAATCTTGAGGCTGAAACCGACACCGGTTTGGACACCAAGATGACTTCACCCTTTTTATCGGCTTGGCGTGGCTTAGCGTGCTTTTTAAACAAATTTAAGCCTTCCACCAAAACTTTACGCTCTTGGGGAAAAACTTTTATCACCCGGCCGGTTTTGCCTTTATCCTTGCCGACAACTATTTTTACCTCATCACCTTTATGAATTTTCATGAATTTACGAATTGGATTTGAATTTTATTAGTATATTCGTACCCATTCGTATTTCGTAAAACTATACCACTTCTTCCGCCAAAGAAATTATCCTGTCAAAACCTTTTTCTTTTAACTCTCTGGGGATAGGCCCGAAAATTCTGCCACCCCGGGGTTCTTTGCCGTCAACCATGACCACAGCATTTTCTCCAAAACGAAGATAAGTGCCATCTTGGCGTCTAAATTCTTTTTTTTGGCGAACCACCACAGCTCTGGCCACCTCTTTCTTTTTTACCATCTTCCTTGGCTCGGCCTCTTTAACCGTAACCACAATAATATCACCAACCCGGGCGTAGCGCCGGCTGGTTCCGCCCAAAACCATAATACACTGCACCAGTTTGGCTCCAGTGTTATCGGCTACTTTTAACATTGAACGTAATTGAATCATATGCCAATTCTATTTACGAACGATAAGAATCCTGCTCTTCGCTTGGATTCTTAGATAAAGCCCTTACCACCTCCTTAACCACCCAATTTTTATTTTTAGAAAGCGGGCGCGACTCTTCAATGGTAACCACATCGCCCACGCCCAAACCGGAACCGGCGTAATGAGCCTGATATCTTTTGGTTGTTTTTATTCTTTTTTGGTATTTAGGATGAACCTTTAGAACCGTAACCGCTACCACCACTGTTTTTTGCATTCTAGTGCTCACCACTTCTCCCTTTAATATTCTTTTAGACATTTTTTTCTTTTATGACAGTTAACATCACTGCTATATTTTTCCTAGTTTCGCTAAATTCGCTCACTTTTTTTAATTGCGCTCCGGCCAATTTAAAATTAAGATCGCTCAACTTCGCTCTTTCAGCCCGGAGCATTCTATCCAATTCCTCACGACTTTTTAATCTCAATTCTTTAGCTTTAAACATAAATTCATTTGGCCGGGCTGATCACCCTTGTTTTAACCGGCAGCTTGTGCGCCGCCAGCCTTAAAGCTTCCTCGGCGGTATCTTGAGTTAAGCCATCAATTTCAAAAATAACGTGGCCGGGCTTTAGCGGAAAAACAAAATGATCCACCGCGCCTTTGCCGCCGCCCATGCCCACCTCCGAACCTTTCTTAGTTACAGGTTTTGACGGAAAAACTCTGATCCAAATTTTTCCGCCGCGCTGCAAGTAATGGGTCATGGCCCGCCTAGCCGCCTCTAACTGTCGGGAAGTCAACCAATGCGCCTCTAACGATTTTAAACCGAAACTTCCAAAATCCAATTTGTTGCCGCGCGAAGCCACACCGCGAGTACGGCCTCTTTGCCATTTTCTGTGTTTTACTCTTTTGGGTAAAAGCATAAATCTTAATAAGTCTTATAGGTCCTATGGGACTTATTGGCCCTATTTGTTCTCCGAAAACTTCTCTCCCTTATACAACCAAACCTTGACCCCGATAACTCCATAGGTGGTCTGAGCCTCCACCTGGGCATAATCTATATCGGCCCTAAGATTCTGCAACGGAATCGCGCCTTTAGTCAACCGCTCCCGCCGAGCTATCTCGGCTCCACCCAATCGGCCGGCCAGCATGATCTTTATACCCTTGATACCTCCTTCCGCCGAAACTTTCTCTATCATCTGCTTCATAGCCCGGCGAAACGGTATTCTCTTTTCCAGCTGTTCGGCCACATTCTTAGCCACCAAACGCGCGTATGTTTCCGGTTTTTTAATTTCTTCTATCTCCAGTTTTATGGTGGAATTAAATTTGGAATTTCTCTTGGCCGCAATCTTGGCCAGCGCCCGGCGCACACCCTGCTGCAATTCATCCAGACCCTTGCCGCCCCGCCCAATGATAATACCGGGCCGGGCCGATCTTATGACTACGGAAATAGAGTTGCCCGATCTTGTTATATCAATACTCTCCACGGCAGCCTTGCTTAATTTTTCGTTGAGCCATTTCCTCACGGCAAAATCTTCCTCCAAAAATTCTTTGCAGCTTCTCTGGTTAAACCACCTGGAACTCCAATCTTTTTGTATACCCAGCCGAAAAGCGACTGGATTTATTTTATGCCCCATAAGCTATTCGTCCTATAAGTCCCATCCGACTTATAGGTCCTAGTTTACACAGCCTTGCGTTGAAACATTCTTTTAACAAAACCGGAACCTCTCTGGTGCGGTTTTGGCTTAAGCGCTAGGCCTTTTCTATCTTCTCGCGGCTTGTTATCTTGAATTTTTTCCGAAATAATTTTTTCGGCCTCGGGTATATTTTTCATTTCGGCCGGTCCGGGTTGAGGTTCAATTTTTTCGGAGATAGCTTTCTTTTTAGAATCGCCTCTCAACCTCTGACCCTCCAATATTAAGGTGATGTGGGAAGTTTTCCTGCCTAAGGGTGAGACCCGACCCCGCGAGCCCGGCCTAAAACGCTTAAAAACAGAACCACCATCCACTTTAAATTCTAAAATCTTTAAACTGCCCGCCTCCAAAGAAAAATTATTTTCGGCATTGGCTATGGCTGAATTTATCAACTTAGATAAAGGCCGTGAGGCCAAATTGGGAATAAATCTAAGTTGGTTAAGCGCGTCCCGGGGATTCATTTTTTTAACAACATTAACCACGGCCCTGACCTTGCGGGGGCTAATATGCAGATAATTTAATTTAGCCGTGACCCTCATCCTAATTACTTAATTACTAATTACTTCTTTTCGACTGATGTTTTCACATCTTGAGCCTTGGCCGTCTCCGCAACTTTCTGTTGAGCCTCCAGTTCTCTCTGCATCTTGCCGCCGTGACGCACAAATTTCCTGGTTAAAGCAAACTCGCCTAATTTATGACCCACCATTTCCTCGGTCAAACTTACCGGAACATGAACTTTGCCGTTGTGGACACCAACGGTAAAACCCACCATCTCCGGAGTTATAGTACAAGCCCTGGCCCAGGTCTTTATAATCTCCTGGGCACCCGGCCTTGAAGCCTTAATCTTTTTCAATAATTTTTCGTCCACATAGGGACCTTTTCTTAAACTTCTGCTCATAATATCTATAA
>CAYJTN010000004.1:0-10708 GCA_964373235.1 uncultured Candidatus Saccharibacteria bacterium | reverse complement strand
TATAAACACGTTTGACCTGGCCTTTCTGCGTCTGGTTTTTACACCCCGAGTACCCTTGCCCCAGGCGTTTTTCGGGCGTCTTAAACCTCTCATTTGTTTGCCCTCGCCACCACCATAGGGATGATCCACCGGGTTCATAGCCGAACCGCGCACCGTGGGCCTAATACCCAAATGGCGCTGCCGCCCGGCTTTCCCAATTACCACCATTTTGTTTTCAGGGTTAGAAACAGAACCCAGCGAAGCCGAGCAGGTTTCCAAAACCTTTCTTACTTCGCCCGATGGCAGTTGCAAACTAACATACCCGCCTTCCCGCGCCATAATTTTTACGGCTGTGCCGGCGGAACGCCCCAGCTTGCCGCCCTCGCCCGGGTTCAATTCAACATTATACACAAAAGAACCCACCGGCATATTTTTTAACTGTAAACGATGCCCCGTTTTTAAATCACCGCCCTCGCCCGAATAAACTTTAACCTCATCACCAACTTTAAGATCTTGCGGCGCAACCATATAGCCTCTGCTGCCATTTCTGTAAAGCACGCGAGCGATAAAAGCCGTGCGGTAAGGATCATATTCAATTTCCTCCACCCGACCGGCGAGATCTTGGCCGGGCCGGGCCGATTGTCTAAAATCAACCAAGCGATAAAGCTTTTTAGCGCCGCCGCCTTGGTGCCGAACAGTTATTCGGCCCTGGTTGTTGCGCCCGCCTTTTGATTTTAGTTTCACAAGAAGAGATTTCATCGGCTCTTTAGCCGTAACAAACTTGCGGTATTCAATACCGCTCATGTGTCTTACGGCTGGCGATGTGGGTTTATAAAATTTCATGATAATCCCCCTTGGTCCTATTGGACCTATTTAGGCAGGACTTCTATTTTTTGGCCGGATTCCAGTTTGACCAAAGCCTTTTTAAAACCCGATTTGTAACCGGCGCGTCCTCTAAAAATTTTTCTTCTGGGCTTAGCCACAATCATATTTACTCTAGCTACTTTCACGTTATATTTTCTTTCTATTTCTTTTTTTACTTCCGGCTTGGTGGTATTATCGGCCACCCCAAAAATATACTCGCCCCGAGCCTCCAAACCCAAAGCTTTTTCGGAAACCACCGGACGTTTCAAAATATTAAAACTTCCACTCGATGCTGGCGGAGACTGTTCGTGCTGGTAAGCCAGCGCGGATTCCTTTTTTTCTTTTTTATTTGATCCAAACATACATTAATCTCGTAACTTGTAACTTACAACTTTTCTGAATCAGAAGTTTCAGGTTTCAAGTTGCGAGTTTCAAGATTTTTTAACGCTGACTTTGTAAAAATAACTTTCTTCGCTTTAAGCACATCCAAAAAGTTCAAACCGTTAATATTATTTACCGAAACATTAAGATTGCGGCTGGCTTTTAGAATATTCTTATCGCTAGCGGGTAAAACCAAAAGTATATTCCTTGAATCCCCGTCCGAAATTTTTTCGGAAATACTTTTAAAGCTCTTGGTTTTAGCGTTATCCAGCAAAATATCCTCAACTATTTTAATCTGACCGTTTTTAAATTTGGAACTCAGGACGGTCTTTAAAGCTTTTTTCATCATAGCCGCATTTATCTTTTTAACGTAGCTTTTATCTTTCCTAGGGCCATGAGCCACGCCGCCACCCACCCAGATGGGCGACCGGCGCGAACCGTGCCTGGCCCGGCCGGTGCCTTTTTGGCGCCAAGGCTTTTTACCAGTGCCACTGACCTCCGATCGGTCTTTGGTATGAGCCACTGGCTGGCGGCGGTTAGCTAAAACACCTACCCTCACCTGGTGGACTAAATCCAAATTCTGGGGCAAACCAAAAACCTGCTCGGGCAATTCTATCGTTCCGATTTCTGAGCCTTGCTGATCGTATAGTTTGGTTTGCATCTTACAATAATTATGACTAAGGAAACATCGTCCCGAGCAGCATCCCGCCAAAGGCGGGCAGGTATGGAGAAGACTATTTTATATAAAATAAAGAGGCTCCATGTCGCGTAAAGCGACGTGGTCGCCACGTGACTTTACGTCGTCTGCGAGGGATGATGTTTCAGAAAACTCATGTCCTGATTTCCACCATCGTCCCCTTCTTGCCCGGCACCGCGCCTTTTAAAGCAATTGTTTTTTTCTCCGCGTCAACCTTCACCACCTCAATATTTTTTACCGTAACCCTCTGGCCGCCCATTCGCCCAGCCATTTTTTTTCCTTTTAACACCCGCTGGGGAAAACGGCCGCCAATCGCCCCGGGCCGGCGCAAAACGTCGCGGTGACCGTGCGAAGCCGGCCCGCCCTTAAAACCGTGGCGCCTGACCACACCCTGAAAACCCCGGCCGGTACCTTGGGCCGAAATTTTAACCTGCTCGCCCGGCAAAAAACTGGAAACAGTCAGTTTATCACCCACTTTATAACCCGAAGCATCATCCACCCAAAATTCCTTAACATACCTGAAACTGCCCAGATTTTTAAAATGCCCCTTCAAGGCTTTAACAATATTTTTTTCTTTTTTGGAGCCGGAACCCACTTGAACCGCAGTGTAACCGTCTTTTTCCGAAGTTTTTATTTGCAGCACCACCGCATCATCGGCGCCAATCAAAGTCACCGGGGCTATTTCACCCCGATTGTTTATCACCTGCGTCATACCTAATTTTTCTCCAATGATGTATTTCATGTTTTGTCTCCGACGTATCGTCGGAGCTACAAAATATGACCCCGCCCTTTAGAGGCGAGGTCACCACTAACAAACCAAAGGTATCCTACAATAGACTGTGTTTTCAATCAATAGCCAAAACCAAAGGGCGGGGTAAGGTTTTCTCGCTAAAATTTGTTCGGCTTACGCCTCCAAATTTTAGAGAAAGCCCTTACATCTTTATCTCTATATCCACGCCCGCCGGCAAGTTCAAATTCATCAGGGCGTCAATAATCTTGGGGGTGGGATTCAAAATATCAATCAAGCGCTTATGCGAACGCATTTCAAATTGTTCCCGGGAATCCTTATGCACGAAAGTTGATCGATTGACGGTATAGCGGTGAATCTCGGTGGGCAAAGGCACCGGGCCAACAACCTCGGCGCCGCTGCGCAAAGCAATATCAACTATCTGGCGGCAAGATGTGTCTATAATCTTGCTGTCATAAGCTTTGATCTTTATGCGCAACCTCTGTTTAACCTCATCCACCTTTTTTACTGGAGTTTCAGCGATACGGGCCCGCTTCGCTGGAGCTCCCGCTTCGACCAGTCGCAGACGAGGCGGGTCAGCCTGCCTCGCGGCCAGGCGGGTAGGATGAGTGATTGCTTTCTTTGTTGTCGTAGCCATTTTTTAGTGTCTAAAGTACAAACTCTCGCGCGGTTTTTATTTTATGATTTTAGTAACCGCGCCCGCGCCTACCGTTTTGCCACCCTCACGAATAGCAAATCTCTGTTTTTCTTCCAAAGCCACCGGCGCGATCAGCTTGACCGCCAGCTTGACCGTATCACCCGGCATAACCATTTCGGTGCCTTCGGGCAAAATAACTTCCCCGGTAACATCGGTGGTTCTAACATAAAACTGGGGCTTGTAACCTTTAAGAAAAGGGGTGTGCCGGCCGCCTTCTTCCTTGGTTAAAACGTAAATTTCGGCTTCAAAATCGGTATGAGGCGTGATAGAACCGGGTTTAGCCAAAACCTGGCCGCGTTCCACGTCTTCCTTTTTAGTGCCGCGCAAAAGTATACCGGCGTTATCGCCCGCCTGGCCTTCGTCCAAAGACCGGTTAAACATCTCAATACCGGTGATAACAGTTTTCTGGGTGGGGCGCAGACCCACAATTTCCACCTCTTCGGTAAGCTTGACCTGGCCGCGCTCAATCCGGCCGGTCACCACCGTGCCGCGGCCTTCTATGGAAAAAATATCTTCAATGGGCATGAGGAAGGGTTTGTCGGATTCTCTTTTCGGCTCGGGAATAAATTCATCCATGGCTTTAACCAATTCCAAAATCGGCCGGGCCGATTCGTCGTCGGCCGATTTCGCTTCCAACGCTTTTAAGGCCGAGCCTTTGATTATGGGCACGGTCTCGCCGGGATACTCGTATTTATTCAAAAGCTCCCTAACTTCGGCTTCCACCAAATCCACCAGTTCCGGATCATCCACCTGATCCACTTTATTCAAAAAGACGATAACCGCGGGCACCCCCACCTGCCGCGCCAAAAGAATGTGCTCACGGGTTTGAGGCATGGGGCCGTCGGCCGCCGAAACCACCAAAACCGCGCCGTCCATCTGGGCGGCGCCGGTGATCATGTTTTTGATGTAATCGGCGTGGCCCGGCGCGTCTATGTGCGCGTAGTGGCGCTTTTCGGTCTCGTATTCGGAATGGTGCAAAGCAATGGTAATACCCCGCGCCTTTTCTTCGGGCGCGTTATCAATATCATCCACTTTCTCCAGCCTTTTCACGAAACCTTTCATATGAAGGACATGCAAAATAGCCGCGGTTAAAGTGGTTTTGCCGTGGTCCACGTGGCCGATGGTGCCGACGTTGATGTGCGGCTTAGTACGTTCAAATTTGTCTGCCATATTTGTCTAAATTTAATCTATTAAATTTAGCTACAAATATGCGCCCTGTTAGTTAATTTTCGATTTGTCTTTAGCGACTTTCCCTTGGAAAGTCTTTCGAAAATTCTACTACGGGGCCATATTTATAACCATTTATTAACTAAGATCTGATACAGGGCCTACCCGCGAAATTTTAACGGGGAGCCATTCTTTAATTTATATTTATTACGATAAAAAGACAAGCGAAGTCCTCCGAAGCAGCCCGTTCTATCCCCAAACCAAATACGGATTATTTTAGAACACTAACCCACGAGCATAAGCCCGTATTTTTGTTGCGGAGGAGGGGTAAAAACTACCCTATCCCAGATGCTTAACACAGTTAATTAATCGCAAACCTATTGTAATATATTGCCCCTGTCAGGGTCAATAGCAACCCATTTGGATAATTTTTTAGCGGAGTGCTCCGCCGCGGGCGTTATAAAAATACGCCAGTTTTTCATGACTTAAGTTCTCGCATCTTTCCTCTCTTAGCTTGAGAAACACTCCTCTCAATAACTCGCCCGGCTTCTTTATCTAAAAATAATTCTAAAGTCTCTAATTCATTTTTGGACAATTTTTTAAGACTTTCTGCCACACGATACAATCTAACTGGCATATTAATGTTGGTCATTCTAGTTTGAGTGTTCATAGTATTTAGAGAATACCAAGAATATTAGAGAAAATCAAATTAAAAACCGCCCCTGATCTTTATAATCGGAGCGGTTGGTTTTTTGAGCAATGACTAGGATTTTTATTTAGACGAGGGATAAGGAATCAGGCTTAAAATCTCACCCTCTTCCCAACCCTTCTTTGAAACTTTCCATTTGCGCACTTTTAGTGAATATTCATTTCGCCATCAACACCAGAATCATCAGTGCTGGGATGAGGAGAAGCTTGAACTATCAGTCAACCAACATGTGCACTGAGCCTACGATCGTAAGCTCAGTGCACAGTTCATGATTTTGCGATAATTTTTAAAGGGTAGTTAAGAGTTTCTTCTATAGTGGTTTGATTTTGGGCAATTACGTCAAAAAGATTTTTAGTTAAAACCTCGCGCTGATGATACAAGCCGAGTTGCGACCGGCGCGGCAGGGCGGGATCGTCTAATAAAGCTTTGGCGATAAATGGCATCACTATGGAATAATCGGCCTGCAGGCTTTCCGTTTGCTGGCGATAAGTTTGGGGGTTGACCTTGCCCCACGAAACGGCTTCGGATGGAAAACAAGAAGATAAACTGCCATCGGTTACCGGCGAAGACACTATTTGAACATCATAATCGTAACCGCGAATATTATTTAGCATAAAAATTTGAGACAGTGCGGGTTCGGGCTGCAAGCTATAATTTTTGGGCACGCCGCCGCCCAAAATTAAAATGCCCAAAGCTTTGGCCTCGGAATTAAACAAGCCCCAGTAGTGATAAGCGCACGATTCAAAAACATCGGCGTGCAAATCGTAGTCAAACCAATAAGGCCGATTTGAAATCCGATTGAGCGCCCACAGTTTAACCGAATTTAAAAAGGCGCTGCCATCGGCCGCAGCACCCACAAAAACCGGTAGACCTAAACGAGAACACGTATTCAGAAGTCCGGGCCGTACACCCACTTCTCTTTCTGGCGCCTCATAATATTTGCCTAAAAGATAATTGCGCTCGGTGGTGGTCATGCGTTTTTGAAATTCCGGACGTTGGAGAATAGCCGAAATCATCCGGTCCTGATCAAACAAAACCTGCTCTTTAAAACCAGTATCAGCTACGCGAATTATTCCGGCTTCGCGGTATTCACCGTCATCACCAAAAAGATTTACCTCTTTAACGGGGCGATCGCCCGCTTGGGCCGGGTATAAAGCATCGTGGCCGTCGTGATAGCAAATGGCGTCGGTTACGGTTAAATAAGCCACCCAACCTGTTTCTAAAAGTGGAATCAACCAAGCGCGGTGTTGATCGGAAACCGTTATCGGCCCCGCCACCGCAACCACCAAGGGCACATTATTCAAAATGGCTTGGCGCAAAATACTATAAACCCTTCTTAAATAAGCTCCACCAAAAGCCGGCAAAGCATTTTCAAAAACCTCTTTCAGAGAATCCAGTTTATCCACCGGTTGAGCTATTACCGGCGCGCGCGTGGCGGAATCGGGATTGTGAGAACGGACTGGGTTTGTTTCGCTATTTAAATAAAAATCAATTTGGTCCTCCGGACTATTTTCCCGGAGCATTTTGAAAGCGATTAACGAATAAGTTAATTGTGCCGCGCCGTATTCGGTCAAAGTATCACCGGCGCGGGGCGCAGTTTCCACAATATCGGCACCAATGACATTTTTTGATTTAAACAATTCGGCCAAAAAACCATAAAGATACCCCCAATCCAGCCCACCCTGAACTGGTGTGCCCGTGGCTGGCATATGAACAGGATCAATTCCATCTACATCTAGTGTTAAATAAACTTTGTCGGTTTTTATGGAACTGATTATATCGCGATAAGAATATTTTTGATTCTGGCCCCATTCAAAAACTTTTAAATCATGCTCTCGGGCAAAATCACGCTCAACCGGTGAATAAGCTCTTATACCCACTTGAACCGTATCAAAACCATTTTCAAAAACCCGGCGCATGACGCAACCATGAGAATATTTTCCGTGGGGCCTATCGTTAAAATCAGCGTCAGTATCGCGCAAGTCTAAATGCGCGTCAATTTGCATCACCGTAACACTTTCGGCCAAACCCTGCCGAGCTAAAGATTGCACCGGTCCATTTGTAACAGAATGTTCGCCACCTAAAACAATGATAAATTTTCCCAAAGCAAAATAATGTTCATAAACATTGCGAACGTGTTCCGCCATTTCTTGCGGCGCTAGATGATTAAGATCGCCTAAATCGTAATAAGCTATTTTAATTTTTTCGGCCGGCGAGGTCTGGGTGTGACGTTCAAAAAATTCTATTTGGGTATGCAGACAATCAACTATAGCCCATGGACCTTTGTCGGCGCCTTTGCCAAAAGAAGAAGTGACATCGTAGTTAGCGCCCATCAAAACCACATCAGCTTCTTCGGGCTTAGCACAATTTATTATTGAGGCAGCCATAATTCGTCTATGAGCCCCGATGTTACGTCGGGGTGAGCGTAGCGAACCTGCTTGCCGTCAGGCAAGTAGCTACGAATTATAGCCCCGCTAGTGAGTTTCCAATTTTGACCCCGTGACTTTCTAAAAGAAAGTTTTTTGGAAACTCTACTACGGGGCATTCATTTGTTGCTGGAATAATAGAAAAACAATCTTGCTATGTCAATTAAACAAGATAATGAAATATGAATACAAAAACCGTTGTTAACCCAACAAACGATCGTAAGTTATATTAACATTAGTACAGATGCCATATGCATGCATATTAAACAGAAACATACCGTTTCATCAATTCCCCAAAATTCCCTTCAGCTATAGCCGTACGAATCATCTTCATTAAATTATTAAAAAAATAAATATTATGGAAAGAAGCCAAGTAACCGCCTTCAAAATTTTTGGCTTTAAAAAGCGAATGCAGATAAGCTTTTGTAGTTTTCTTTACAGCGCAAACCTCGCAAGCGCATTCTGGGTCTAATATAGTTTCGTCGTTGCGATATAAACCTCGGCGCATGTTCATTTCCCCGGCCGAGGTATATAAATTGCCGTGCCGGCCTTCGCGCGTGGGCACTACGCAGTCAAATGTATCCACGCCTTTTGAGACCCCAATGAATAAATCTTCTACAAGACCGATGCCCAAAAGATGGCGGGGTTTGTTTTCGGGTAAATGCGGTACAATCCAGTCTAATTCTTCAAATCGCCTTGATTCGCCTCCGAAAGATGAGCCGAAAGATCCCCCAATGGCAATTCCATCAAAATCCAATGAACCAATAAACTTTGCACTCTCTTTTCGTAAATCTTCAAACAATCCGCCTTGAACTATGCCATATAGAAATTGTTTTGATTTTTTGGCTTTAAGCGATCCCACGGCCCAGCTATGTGTACGGGCTAATGCTTTTTGATTGTATTTGTAATCATGTAAAGGCGAGGTGGGTTCGTCAAAAGCCAAAATAACATCGGCGCCGAGTTTTTCTTGTATCCAAATAGATTTTGCCGCATCAAAATAATCTTCTTTATCACCCACCCTAAAATAGACCCCTTCGTCGGTGACGCGGACTAAATTCTCCCTAGCTTGATTTGTCAAACACCCGGTGTTTGACATTTTGCCGACGCCAAACTCGCGGGCGAAACCCAAACTAAAAACCTGGAATCCGCCCGAGTCGGTCATCAGTGGGCGGTTCCAGTCCATAGCTTTATGCAAACCAGAGTATTTTTCTAAGCCCTCATCGCCCAGTGTCTGCCATAAGTGGTAGGTGTTGGCGATGACAATTTGAGTTTTTGTTTTGGCTAAATCTTCACTATTAAGTTCCCTAACTTTGGCGTGCGTGCCCACCACCACATAACTTGGAGTTTCCACTGTACCCTTTGGAGTTTCTATAATACCCAACCTCGCTCTAGATGAAAAATCTTTTTTTAAAACCTTAAACATCAAAGAGATCTCTCTTCTTTAGAATCTTGAACCTCAAAATTAACTTCAGACATTGTTATAAATCTTACCAACAAAAAATAGTGTCTGCAAACAAAAACCGCCCGAAGATTGTCTCTTCAGTAAAAATAAATAAAGGTCGAACTGTTATATCGAGAGTAAGCCTGAAATAAGCACTAAGGCGGCCCAAAGGTAATGCAGCTTATTAGGCCACTTAAGCATCACCGTTAGGGCCATGACCACGGCCAAGGCTATTGCTCCCCAACCTGTTAATAATCCTGCAATTAGTTCCATACATTTATTTTATATATTTTTTGCTCTATATTTAAGAGCAGGCTGTTGATAACTTATTGCCTCCAGCATGAATAATTTTCCAGAAGATTTGACTGCTTCCATGATCGGCGCGCCGGCAACGATGCTAATTTTGGTCTGGGTGATATTCCGCCAAGCTCTAAACTCCATAGAAGTTGCCCACAAAAAACTTATCTCGCTATTGATCGCGGTCATTTTATCGGGTTGGCTCGTCGGCGCTCTTGTACTTTCACATAGCGGCTTTTTTCTTAAACTTTCACTTTCACCCTTGCCCAACATTGGATTATTGTTTGCGCCGATCGTGGTGGGCCTTAATATTCTGGCCAAGTCAGCCGTTTTCAAAAAAATAGTTGCTAACATTTACCAACCTTGGCTGATAGGAGTTCAAGTTACCCGCGTTATGGGCGTGGTGTTTCTGGCGCTTTACGCCCAAGGCCTAATGCCCGCGGAGTTCGCCTTCCCTTCTGGTATCGGCGATATTCTGGTAGGCATCACTGCGCCTGTTGTCGCTCTCATATTATTTTATAATCCACCTCGGGGGCGAAAATTGGCCATCGTTTGGAACATTATTGGGTTTGCGGAATTAAGCTTAGCGATTTTTCTGGGATTTTTCACCTCGCCCACGCCCTATCAGTGGTTGGCGCTTAATAATCCCAACAAACTTCTTTTTGATTTCCCGCTAGCGCTGGTGCCCACCTTCGCCGTGCCACTCTCACTGCTGTTGCATATTTTTTCTCTGCGCGTTTTAATAAAAAACAAAACCTCTTGAAAATTTAATCTTCAAAAGGTATTTTTAAAATTTTAAAGATTTTCTTTTTCTACCAGAGCGGCCCTCGGGTCGCCCGCTTGAATCAATTTGCGGATTGATTTTATCACTCCGATCTTTTTAGATATTTCCTCTTCCCTATGCCCCTTGCGCTCCTTTAAAGCACTTTTATATTTGTTCAGCCATGTTTCAAAATCAGCCTCGTTAAGAAAAACTAGTTTCTTTTCAAAACTTTTTAATCTTTCGTAGTTTTGTTTAACCACCTCGGGCGTAAGAACTTTTTCTTGTTCCAGTTCTTTGGCTACTGTACTTACAAATTCATCCAGTTCTGCTTGAGACAAAACCTGACCTTTTTTCCTTTCTCTGGATTGATCATCGTCAAGTAGGCCTGAAAGATCTTCTTCCGGCTGGCCGTAATTTTTTAATGTTTCTGGTCCTGATGGCATAATTTGTCTATGAGTCCCAACGTTACGTCGGGGTGAGCGTAGCGAACCTGCTTGCCGTCAGGCAAGTAGCTACAAAATTATATTTATAAGGCGGTG
>CAYJTN010000003.1:8437-24725 GCA_964373235.1 uncultured Candidatus Saccharibacteria bacterium | reverse complement strand
GGCTTCATGTACGGTTGCGCCGTGTCCATTCTCTCGCAGGTGTGGATTCACGGCGAGGAACTCCGCCGCTGGCACAACCTCAAGACCCAGATCGGGCACGAGGGTGAGAAGGCCAACGCGAGCGGTGGCGTGCTCAACCCCGCGCTTCTGTCTCTCAGATAACGGCGAACGAAGTTCAGCCGCACATAGTCGCCAATCATCTCCAAAAAATCCTTCCACCCCGACCAAACGGTCGGGGTGTTTTTTATTTGCCCCAGAAAATTATTGAGGTCGAACCTCAATAATCAATGTCAACAAACTTCCCACGATCGTGAGTAAAGTGTTAACATTAAAAAATTTATAAACATCCAATCTTAAAAGCCTACTTGTTCAACACTCAGTGTTGAACATTTTATTAAACACCGAGTGTTTAATAATTTCAAAATCTTTTAACAACCAGATTCCCCAAAAGTAGGGCGCCCTAGTTTATTGATACCTAGATTCAAAGGTGTTTAAATTCATCTATGGATTCAAGTGAATTTTTAAAACAACTTAAACTCTTAAACCCCGAACAACGCCAAGCGGTGGAGACAATTGACGGGCCGGTGATGGTGATTGCCGGGCCGGGCACGGGCAAGACCCAGATTTTAACTTTGCGTATTGCCAATATTTTGACTAAGACTGATACCAACCCCGAAAATATTTTAGCCCTAACCTTTACCGAAGCGGCGGCGGCCAATATGCGCCGCCGTCTGACCGGTTTAATCGGCACGCCGGCGTACTATGTTAACATCCACACCTTCCACGGCTTTTGCAATAAGTTGATACAGGATTACCCTGAAAACTTTTCTAAAATAATCGGCTCAACCAACACCAACCCGGCCGATCAAATCGGCTTTATAAGAAATATAATTGACAAATCTAACCTCAAATTTTTAAAGCCGTTCGGGAATAAATACTATTATGTTGCCGAGATTTTAAAAAATATCCGCCAGCTAAAAAATGAAGGATTTGACCCCAACAGTTTTAAAAAACAAGCCGGTTCGCCTAAAAACTTGGAACTGGCTTTGGTTTATCAAAAATATCAAGCTGAACTCGCCACGAAAAAACTTTATGATTTTGAAGACATGATTTTGGAAACCATAAACGCCCTCCAAAAAAACAAAGATTTTCTCTTAGACCTGCAGGAAAAACATCAGTATATATTGGTAGACGAACACCAAGACACCAATGGCGCGCAGCATAAGGTTCTGGAACTTCTGGCGAGCTACGACCCTAATCCCAACTTATTTGTGGTCGGCGACGACAAACAGGCTGTCTTCCGTTTTCAAGGCGCCAGTTTGGAAAATTTTCTGTATTTTAAAAAGAAATTTCCCCAAGCCCAGCTGGTGGAACTAAAACAAAACTATCGTTCCACTCAAAATATTTTGGACGCCTCGCACAGCTTGATAGAAAAAAACACAGCCGTTTTAGCCTTGACAAAACTCCAGGCCCAAAAAAGAAGGACTGACCTTCTAGGCAGGTCGGTCCTTCAGATTGCGACTTGCGATACGCCTGAATCTGAATATCTTTTTATAACTCAAAAAATAAAAGAACTGCTAAAACAAAAAGTGCCAGCCAATGAGATTGCGGTGCTATATAGGGAAAACAAGGACGCCGCGCCAATCTCCGATTTTCTGCTAAGGCAAAACATAAATCATCGCGTGGAATCAGACGAGAATATTCTAGAGGACATGGAAATCAAAAAATTAAATATCCTGCTCGCGGCCATACAAAACTTCGGCAGTGACGAGCATTTGGTCAAAGCTCTGCACCTTGATTTTTTGGGCGTGGACCCGCTGGCTCTTTACAAAATTCCAAATAACACTATATCGAGGTCGAACCTCGATATAGTAAAAAGGTTGAGCGAATGGAAAAAGTTAAGTTACAACCAGACTTTTCCTAAATTTTTTGAAACAGTTGTAGACGAATCAGGCTATTTAAAAAATCTCCTGGCGCAACCCAATTATCACGAGAAACTGGCCAAATTAAATACGCTATTTGCCGAAGTCAAAAAACTGACGGCGAGTAATCACAATTACGATTTACCTAGTTACTTAAATTACTTAGAGATTCTCCAAGAGCATGCCTTGCCTATCCGATCCAAAACCGCGACTGGACCCGACGTCGTGCGTTTGACGACGGCCCACAAAGCCAAGGGTTTGGAGTTTGATTATGTTTTTATAGCGGGCACCTACAACGGCCACTGGGGTAACAAAAGAAATATTAAACATTTTGATCTGCCGATTAAAACCAGCTTGGACGCTTCTAAACTGGAAAAGAATGAGGACGAGCGCCGGTTATTCTATATGGCTTTAACCCGCGCCCGTAAAGGAATTTTTATAACCTATGCCACTACCTCCACTGACGGCCGGGAACAAGTGCCCAGCCAATTTATTGGCGAAATACAGCCTGACCTTAAAGAAGAAATAGTAGCAAAACCAGCGCCGGTTAACCAAAATCTGATTTTACTAACCAGATCAGAGACTCAAAAACCCAAAAACGATGAGAAAATGCTCGTCGGTGAACTGTTTCTAAAACGCGGTCTCTCGCCCACCTCGCTTAATAATTATCTGGCCTGCCCCTGGAGATTTTTCTATGTAAATTTGTTGCGCATCCCCAAAACTGAAACCCGCCATCAAATTTACGGCACGGCTAAACACAATGCTCTACAAAGGTTTTTTGACTCAAAAAAAGCGCAGCCCAAAATCAGCGGCCGATTCTTAACCGAAAAATTCGCCGAGGAATTGAAAAAACTGCCTTTAACTCCAGCCGATTATCAGACCCTGCATCAAAAAGGCCGCGAGAGCTTGGCGGCTTATTATAATTTTTATAAAAACTCCTGGAATCACAACACCCTAAACGAGTTTAAAATTTCGGGGGTTGATTTTCCTATCGGCAAAAATCAAAGCGTCAGATTGACAGGCAAACTAGACAAGATTGAATTGGCTACTAATAATCGATCGGCCACGGTGGTAGATTACAAAACCAAAGCCCCCGAAAGCCGCAATTGGATTTTGGGTAAAACCAAAGACCCCAGAGGCGGCGACTACTTTCGGCAATTGGTGTTCTATAAACTCCTGCTGGATGCCCTGCCCCGATCCAAATATCAAATGGAACTTGGTACGATTGATTTCGTTGAACCGGACAATAAAGGCAGATTTAAAAAAGAGACATTTGAGATATCGTCTGCCGACATAAACGAGTTAAAAGAAACTATCGCCCGCGCCGCCGAGGAGATTTTAAACCTAAAATTTTGGAACAAGCGGTGCGGCGAAAAAGACTGTGAATATTGTGAATTAAGAAAATTGATTTCCTAATTAATAATAAATCTGCATTGAGCAAGTTTACCTAAGAGCTTTAAGAGATTTTAGTAATTTACCCTTGTCGGCCCTTAATTCTTTTCTACTTTCCTCCAGCTCCATTGCTAATTTGCCCTCTAGCCACGCTCGCAAGAGCGCCCTAAAAAATTCGCTTTTGGTGGCAAAGTGGCTTTCTTTCATATTCTCTTCAACTGCCATAACCATTTCCTTGGGTAAGGATATATTTACAATATTGCGCATAGATTTATCTCTGTTCAACACTCGGTGTTGAACATTTATGTAATAATTTATATTACAAGAATAGCAAATCAAAGACATAAGTCAAGGCCCTTGCCCGCGCCGCCGAGGAGATTTTGAATTTAAAGTTTTGGAGCAAATGTTGTGGCGAAAAAGAATGCGAGTATTGCGCCTTGCGAGAATTGATGCCTAAATTTGACATAAAGTAAAGTGGTTGGTACAATTCTTCTCTAGTATCTTTAAAACTCAAACCGATGGAGGTCAAAATGGACCATCTTCTGAAGAAACTCCTAGTAAAATCGCTGTTGGCTGTATATGTTCCTCTGCTTGTCATTGTTGGTGTCCAATATTTGGTCATAGGCCAAATGCCCTCAATTGACACACTAACGATCACGAATAGCCTAGTCTGGCATCTTCCTTTTCCTATATCCCGGGGCTGGGATGCGTTGTTCGGCGCATTCTACGCTTGGGCCATAACCTGGATTTTAACCAATCCAAGAACCGGTGCAGATAGAGAATTTCTAGCTGGCTTCAAGTTTGGTATGTTCACTGGAGTTATCGCCCCAATTGTGTTTGGGATAATCATAATGCATTTTTTTGGCGGCATCAGGCATTATCAAGAAGCCTTCACCATACCCATGATCTACGATTTTATTTTCGAGTCAGGGGTTGGGACAGGGTTAGGCGTGACTGCTGGGCTTCTGCTCGAAAATAGACCGCACGGCGGAATAGGAATATGCGCAGGATTTGTAATTGCTAGCGGTACCACAATAGGAATCACTCTTATAGGCCTGCCTCTAGGACTGGCCTTTAGTTTTTTAATGCTGTGGGTTACTGGATTGGCGATGGGAGGTTCAGTAATGTTTCGTAATGTTCTAGGGGTATATGGCTTATTCCGTCAAGAAAGCGCAAATTATCCTCATATCTCAAAAAACTGATTAAACCCAATAACACCACCTAATTCACCGAGGAGAATGCACTATGGCAAAAGACAGTAGTCAAACTGTCTTGCAGTTCCGTTTTTCCAAGGAAGCATTGGAACGTCTAGATGACATAAAAATAGAAAGCGGATGCTCTAACCGAACAGAGGTCATCCGCAACGCATTAGCCTGTTATGACTGGATAATCACCAAAAATCGGCTAGGGTTACAAATAGCTTCCATAGACAGCCTGACCAAAGAAGTTGAAGAAACACTACCCCGCATGTAAATTCAGTCGTCTACTAAGAAACACAACCTCGTGGCAAAAAAGCCACGGGGATTTTTTATTTTCAAAAATTAGTATTCCCTCAACTTGTGGGTTCTTTCGTGGGAACGGATTTTTTCCAAGGCCTTGGCTTCTATTTGGCGAATGCGCTCGCGGGTAACGCCAAATTCTTTGCCTACTTCTTCTAAAGTATGGGTGGCGCCGTCTTCCAAACCAAACCTCATTTGCAAAATTTTCTGCTCTCGGGGCGAAAGATCGTTTATAATCATTTTTATTTGATCGCGCAACAGCTGCTGGGCTGCCACCTGCGAAGGCAATAATGTTTTTTCGTCTTCTATCAGTTCGCCCAGAGTGCTGTCTTCATCGCTATCGCCCACCGGCGATTCCAAAGACACCGCCTCCTGCGTAATTTTTTGGATGTGGCGGACTTTAGTGATATCTATATCCATCTCTTGGGCAATTTCTTCGGCCAAGGGTTCACGGCCCAAATCTTGAAGCAGCCGACGTTTGACCTGCGTGTATTTAGAAATTGTTTCCACCATGTGCACCGGAATACGAATGGTGCGGGCCTGGTCGGCCAAAGCCCGGGTAACCGCCTGGCGAATCCACCAAGTGGCGTAGGTGGAAAATTTATAACCCTTGCGGTAATCAAATTTTTCCACAGCTTTGGTCAAACCGATATTGCCCTCCTGGATTAAATCCAAAAGAGTTAAATGGGAACTGCGGCCCACGTATTTTTTGGCGATGGAAACCACTAAGCGCAAATTGGCCTGGGTCAGTTTTTGACGGGCTTCCTCTTCGCCTTTTTCTATCCGCTTGGCCAATTCCACCTCTTCCACGCCCCGTAACAGCGGCACTTTGCCGATTTCGCGCAAATAAATCTGGACGGAATCAAAAAGCGGGCCGAGACCAGTGGAAACTTCCGGTTTTTTTAAACGTTCCTTGCCCGCCGGCATCATGGATAAACGTTCCTGCGATCCGATTATTTTTATGTTGAGTGATTCTAAATGGCGGTAGAGGTGTTCCAAACCCGAAATATCTTCCTCTATGTTAGGGAAGGTTTGGATAATTTCGGACTCGGTTACAAAGCCGCGGCCGCGGCCGTGCCTCACCAAATCGGCCAACTTGGCTTCGGTCACAACGGGAGGTTTGATTCGTTTTTTGGATTTACTTCTGGCCGAGTTAGATTTTTTGAAAGGTTTTCTGGCTTTAATTTTCCGGCGAGAATATTTGGCTTTGTTTTTTTTCTTGGCCATATTGAACAAATTAGAAATTCTAATATCTAAATCTCTTCGAGAGCCTGAGGGCTCCTTAGAGCCTCGAACGGCCGAAACCCATGTAGTATAACTCGCTTTCGCTCGTTAACTACAGGGCTGCGCAAACCCAATGAGTGGAATTTGCCTGCCCCGTAGTGAACCGAGTCGGCGAGGTTCTACTTCGGGGTTTCGAATTTCGGATTTCATGCTTCGCCCAGTAACTCAAACTAGTTGAGTTACTGGGCTTCGTATTTAGTTAAAAAGCTGAAAGCTTTTTAGAGAGTTCGCTAAATTCTTTTAACAACACACCCAAAGCCGCCGCGTCACCCTCGGCTTCAGCTATTTTAATATCGGCTTGAATCGTTTTGAGCTTAGACTGCAGATTCTGCTTTTTTAAATTGTTTATAGTTTTGGCAAATTCGGTTTCCGGATCAATATTAAAATCGGCCAAAAGTTCGCTTAACGTGAGAACGCGCGAATCGGCCGCGTCCGGAATTTTGGCACCGTCATCTGCCAACAGACTCTTAGCCAGCGAAAATAATTTTGGCTGGGAGAATAGTTCCAACTCCTCGGGGCCAAGGCGGCTTTTTAAGTCTGGGTATCTTATTACTAAAGATACCAGATATTCCTCTTGGCGCAAACCCGGTAACGTACATTCGTATGCGTTACCGGGCAAACCCGGCTGGTCCTGAGCACCTTTAAAGTCGCCATAACCAGCGAGAACCACCGGCGATTGACTGTGATTAAAATCCGTAGGCAAACGTTTAAGCTCCAAACTCAAAACATCCTTTCCGATTTTTACTTGGCGCGAAAGCTCCTCCAGCCAATAATCTTTCTCCAGAGGCGAGACAATATTTTTAATAAATGGCAGCACACTGGCTAAAACAATCTTTTTGGATTCTAGAGTATTCGAAAAACTCTTGAGCGACCGGTTAATAATATGGGCGAGATACGGCACCGGCTTCAAAACCGCCTCGCTCCACAACTTTGGATTCTCTTTAACCGTATCGGCCGCGTCCTTGCCTGAAGGAATGGACACCACCGCCACATTCAAACCCGCAGCTAGAGCCAAGCCCACCCCTTTTTTTAAAGCGGCGTCGCCAGCCTCGTCGGCGTCAAAAGCCAGCATTAATTTTTCGGTGTATCTTTTTATGATCCGCGCGTGAGCCGCCCCAAAAGCCGTGCCGCAGGTAGCCACCACGTTTTTTACTCCGGCTTGGTGCGACATAATTACGTCTAAGGTGCCTTCCAAAAGAATACAGCCCTCGTTTCTGATGGTGGTTCTGGATTTATCTAAACCGTAAAGCGCGCTGGACTTATCGTAAAGAATGGTGCCGGGCGTGTTAACGTATTTGCCGGCGTCTTCGCGCACAGTTTGGCTTTTTACTTTTTCAAAAATCCGGCCGGTAAAGCCGATCACCCGGCCTTGGCTGTCGGCAATGGGAAACATAATGCGGTGGCGAAAACGATCGTGGTATTTGTTTTTTGATTCCGACGATTCCACCGCTAATCCCGCCAAAACTATTTCTTTGTCTTCATAACTTTCGCTATTTAAAAAATTTCTTAACGACTGCCAAGTGTCAGGCGCCCAGCCGATTCTAAAATCTTTTAGTGATTCTGGATTTACGCCCCGATCTTTAAGATATACGGTGGCCAACTGGCCCGACTGGGACAGCAGCTGGCGTTCAAAAAACCTGGCCGAGAATTCGCAAATCTCGTAGATTCTTTTTCTTTGAGAACTTAACTCCACGTCTTGTTGGGCCAATTTCACCCCAGCTTTGTCGGCCAGCATCTTTAAAGTATCGTAAAACTCCAGACCTTCCATTTTTTGAACGAACGAAAAAATATCGCCGCCCTCGCCACAACCAAAACAATGCCAAATCTGCCGGGCGGGTGTTACTACAAACGAAGGTGTTTTTTCGTGATGAAAGGGGCAGAGACCCTTCCAAACAGACCCGGCCTTTTGCAGTTTTAAATAACCCTGAACCACCTCAGCCACATCCAGACGATTTTTAATTTCTTCCACTTGAGAAACCATGCTAATGGAATTATGTATCAGGAACTAAGAATTAGGAAGTGCTGTTTGACATAAACAATTTAATTAAGTATTTCCTATTGAAGTGGGACCTCGATAGAAATTACGGTAACCCTTCAACTCGCAGACTTGTCTGCCGACAGGCAAGCTCGGGGTATTTTTTGAAGACAAAAAAAGAGGTTCCCGTTTGAGAACCTCTGGTGAAGATTGGAACAAATGTAGCTAGTGTGGGCTAGGCCGCGGCGAGCTCGGCTTCGGTTTCTTCCTCCGACTCGTCGATTTCTTCGGCCGTCAGATCCGCAAAGGGGTCGGCCCCATCTTCGGCCGTAGTGCCAATCTCCTCCGCGGAGAGGTGATCTTCGCCGTGGCCATTGCTCTCGGGCTGACCCGAGATGTCGGTGACCCCGCCCTTGAAACCGATCTCCGTCAGGAGAGTCTTGACCCCGTAGCAAACAGAGGTAAAGGCCCTAGCGGTTTCGGCCGGCGGCTCAAAACCGACGTGGCCTAGGATGTCCCGGAATTCTTCTTCCGAGAATTTCCCAGTGCTTCTAAAGATCACGATGAGCAGATTCCTCACCACATCTCCGCCGCCTTGAGCGTTGAGGGCACTAGCCAGCCAGGCCGTAGCGGGAAGCATCTGGGCCAGTCCGGCGGACTGCTCCAGCGCCTTGATGGCGTCGTCGTTGAGGCCGTAGAGCCGCTTGAGCTCTCCTGCTTTTGCCTCGCGGATCCGGCGGCGTTCGCGGTTCGCCTTTTTGTCGGCATCATCATAGTCCGCCCGCAGAAACCCGTTCGGGGTTCTGACGCAGGTGACCCTGCACTCGACGATATTACCCCGATCGTTCTTCTTCCGGAAACGGAAGATCTCATCGACCTTCAGCACCCGGCCGGCATCTTTCGCCTGGTTGTAGAGGTAAGTGGGCATAACATCCCCACAACTCCTCACCTCGTACCTGCCAGCGGCTTCATCCACCCAAGCGAGAACGATTTCATTATTTCCCAACTTGGTATCTCTCTCCGGCAACTTCTTGGCGAGTTTCCTTGCGCTTGCAGAGCTCATAGCACTCCCTCCTATTTAAATCGCGACCGTCATAGGCCGTCGCCGCCCAAAAACCTTTTAGGTACCATATATCTAGTATATTATATATAACGATTCTTGTCAATAGGCAACCAAAACGACTTGTTTTCACAATAAAAACCTGATAAACTCGGGGCAATGCGTTTATACGAAATTTATATAGTTTTAAGGCCGAACTTAAACGAGACAGCGCTTAATAAATTCACTTCCGAACTAACCGATGTTTTGGCTAAAAGCGGTTTTGACGTTACGGCTTCCAAAAACAAACTTAATGAACACCTGCCCTACCCTATTAATCATTTTAACGAAGGCCACACTTTAGACCTAGAAATTTCCGGGACTGAAGAAGCGGTCTTATCATCGGAAGTGGAAAATAACTTAAGACATAACGAAAATGTGCTAAGACATTTGATTTTGATTAAATCCGAAAAGATGTTAAAGAAAGCCAAGCCCTGGCCCAGCTTCGAACCTAGACCCTTTAGACCCGAAAGAAAGCCGCTGGCTGTGGGCGAACACATCGCACCGCTGGATCAAAAACCAGAACCCAAAATGGATATAAACGTGGAGGAGGTGGATAAGAAGTTGGAGGAATTACTCAAATAAGTATTTGTCCAAGAGCGGAGCGATTGGTAACAAATAGTTACCCCGCCCTCTAAGCTAATGAAAATTTATTCAAAGCATAGAGGGCGGGGTGCTCAATGTTGTAACTACTCGCCAAACTCGCAGACAACATTGGCATGAACCTAAATAAAATCTTTGTGCTGGGCAACCTGACCCGCGACCCCGAAGTGCGGGCACTGCCCTCGGGTCAAAATGTGGTTAATTTCGCCGTGGCCACCAATAGAATCTGGAACGACAAAAATGGTCAGCGCCAGGAGGACACCCAGTTTCATAATGTGGTGGTTTTTGGCCGAATGGCCGACGTCTGCGCCAAGTATCTTAATAAAGGCAAGATGGTTTTGGTGGAAGGCCGTATTCAAACCCGCAGTTGGGACGCTACAGACGGCACCAAAAAATATAGAACCGAGATCGTGGCCGAGGG
The DNA here is from genome assembly GCA_964373235.1 of uncultured Candidatus Saccharibacteria bacterium. Lineage (GTDB taxonomy): Bacteria > Patescibacteriota > Minisyncoccia > JACQLN01 > JACQLN01 > JACQLN01. Next base: position 14,530 of record CAYJTN010000003.1, on the reverse strand, counting down.
TATACAGCTCGGCCCGCGGCGCGAGGGCGAATACAGCGCCAGCGCCGCGATAAACCGATCGCCGGCTCCGGCCGCCAAGCCCGCCGCGGTCAAAGACAAAGAAGATATCCCCATAATTGAGCAGGACGCCGAGGAAGTTAACGTGTCGGATATACCATTCTAAATGACAAATGACAAAGCCAGAATGACAAATTTGATGTTAGACATTTATTAGTCATTTGAGCTTTGACATTAAACATTCCCCATATGGCTTATAAATCACAATCCACAAAAAGAAATAAACGCAACGAACCCAAACAATGCTTTTTTTGCACCAACGATATTGATTTTATTGACTTTAAAGAAACGAACGCCCTCAAGAATTTCTTAACCCATCAATACAAAATCGCTTCCAGAACTCGCAGCGGCAACTGCGCCAAGCACCAGCGCCGGGTGGCTAACGCCGTCAAGCGCGCCCGCCTGGCCGGCCTCCTGCCCTTCACCCAACACCGGCGCTAGGCCAGTAAAATTTGATTTTAACGGCTCAACGTCGTTGAGCCGTTTTCCTTTATGAATTCAAATAGGCCCTGATTACAGTTCGACTTCAATCAGAGCTTCAATCACAATATCTACTCACGCCTATTTACAAACTAGATAACTGCGTGCGAAGGCGGATAAAATAATCCCCTCCAACCTAAGTTGGGGGGATAAATGCTCCGGATCATTTGCGCTCCAAGTTTTTCAGACTAAAATGAAACCGCAAACGCTCTAAAGCTCTATTTTTTATCTGACGTATTCTTTCCCGGGTCAACCTAAAATCAGCACCGATTTGTTCCAATGTTTGGGCCGGAGCGCCGTCTAAACCAAAGTAACGCCGTATGATTTTTCTTTCCCTGGCATCTTCAATAACGGTGTCCAAGACCCTATTCAAATGCTCGGTACATTCTTTAACTTCAAAAACCTCATCCGCCGGCGGTGCTTGGTCTATAAGTACATCCAAAAAAGTACGGCTGTCGTCATTGTGGGGTTGGACTTGCTCGTCCAACGAAATGTGCCTTTGCCCTGAAGTTATCACCTCTTTCACCTGGGATTTCTTCTTAAAACCACCCCGTTGGACCATATCTTCCTCATCTGGCAAACGGCCTAATTCTTGGGATAATCGTGCGTCCACACGAACAAGTTTTGCCCGTAAACATTTTACGTTAATAGGCACATGGACCACGCTCGGTTCCTCGGCCAAGGCCTGAAGCATAGCCTGCCTAACCCAGTGAACGGCGTAACTGATGAACTTAAATCCCCTTTTTTCATCAAACCTTTTAGCCGCCATCATCAAACCCATATTGCCGGCGCTGATAAGCTCAATCATGGTTAAGCCTAGCCCGTTGTAATCCTTCGCCACACTGACCACAAATCTCAAATTGCCCCACACCAGTTTTTGGAAAGCCTCTTCATCGCCAGCACGGATTCTTCTCGCCAATTCCGCCTCCTCGGCCGGAGTCAATCCGCTGCAGTCCTCAATTTCCCTAAAATACAGATATAAAATATCTTCAACTGGGTTTTTCGTTGCTGTCGCCATGATACGTTTCTCCCTTTTAGAAGTGGATGAAAAAATGAACGGATTTTGTAAAGAACTCTTTTAATTCAGACTAGCGCCTTAACCTTGGTTTAAGCAAATTGTGTCTCGGCCGCCTTTTTCTTTATACCGCCCACAATATCGGCAAATATCTTTGGATTCCCTTTTAAAAAACCAACCGAGGCCTCGGTACCTTGGCCAATTTTTTCGCCATTATATTGAAACCACGAACCTGATTTGTCCAAAACGCCCAAACGCACGCCGGTTTGCAGAACATCGGCTAAGCTAGCCACGCCTTGGTTATACATAATATCAAACTCGGCCTGCTTAAAAGGCGAGGCCACCTTGTTTTTTACCACTTTGACGCGCACGCGGTTGCCCACAATTTCTTCTTTGTTTTTTAACTGGGCGATGCGGCGAATATCCATTCTAACGGAAGAGAAAAATTTAAGCGCGTTGCCGCCGGGCGTGGTTTCCGGGTTGCCAAACATCACGCCCAACTTCATGCGAATCTGATTGGTAAAAATAACCGCGGTGCCGGATTTAGCCGCCAAGTTGGTAACCTTGCGCATAGCTTTAGACATTAACCGCGCCTGCAAACCCATCTGCATATCGCCCATCTCGCCTTCTATTTCGGCTTGGGGCGTTAGAGCCGCCACCGAATCCACCACCACCACAGCCACTTTGCCTGTCTTTACCAAAGCCTCCATAATATCTAACGCTTGCTCACCGTTATCGGGCTGGGAGATTAAAAGACTGTCTATGTCAACGCCGATCCGGCGAGCGTAATCCGGATCCAGCGCGTGCTCAGCGTCAATAAAAGCGGCCAGCCCACCGCGCCGTTGGGCTTCGGCCACCACATGCAAAGTTAAAGTGGTTTTGCCGGAACTCTCCGGACCGTAAACTTCCACTATTCTACCTTTGGGGATACCGCCCACGCCCAAAGCCAAATCCAGAGAAATAGAACCGGTGGGTATAGCATCCACATCCACTCTGGGCGCTTCGCCCAAAAGCATAATAGAACCCTCGCCAAAACGATCCTTTATTTCCTTGACGGTGTCTTGTAGTATTTTGTTCGCGACTTTATTTTCAGAAACATCCGTCTTTTTAACAGCCATGTGATTGTAGATAAAATAATCCCAATCTACGAATTTTATCCTAATACCTCTAATGGATGCATTTTATTCGGAGCATTGGGATAGATTAGGATATTCGGATTATATTATCATGGATTAAATGTTACTCGCCTCACCACTTTTGTTTCTTTACCAAACCGGCTCACGGCTTTAATTTCAAAAACATTAAGGCCGTTCAACAACTCCACCTCTTTTTTAAATAAACCGCTCTCTTCAGCATAAATGGGTTCGCCATTCAGTGTCAAAACAGCGCCGGCCGAAACCAGCCCGGCCAACTCCATTTTTGATTCGCCCGCTGTAAAATTTTCCTCTTGAGGGTAATTAAGATTTAGATCGGGCCTGGCCAAAATGACCTTAAACTGCCAAGAAACATAGCCGACTATGATGGCGACCATTGCACCGATTATAGCATAGCGCAAAGATATATTTCTTAAAAAATCAAACCGCCCGGAACGCGGCCGAGGGACGTCAAATTGCGGCACAGCGCACAGCTGCTTCCATTCATTTTCGTATCTTAAAGCCAGCTCGGCTTCGTCTAAACCCACCGTTTGGGCGTATCTTTTTAAAAAACCTTTAACATAAACGCCCGAGGGCAGATCGCACCACTCGCCTTTTTCTATTTTTTTTAAGTGCTTGGCTGGAATGCCGGTTTTATTCTCAAGTTCCCCAAAACGAATCCGCATAAACTTTCTTCTTTGGACCAGAAAATCGTTGAGCTTAAGATTGTCTTTGGTGGCGGCGATGGGCATAATTTTACCTACGAGGCAACGAGCAGCTGAAAAATTATAGCCCTGTTAGTAACCCCGTAGTGATGCAAAGCATCTACTGTGGGGGGTATTACGGGGCACGTTTTAAAATAAAAAATTAAAAATAAAAAGTAAAAAATTAGGAAACTATAAGATCAGGCTAGCACTGCCAAAACAAATAATCAAGACTATAAATTCTTAAAAATCTATCTTAAACTTTATTGAACGATCGTCGTATAAGTTTAAGCTAAGAATATTGTAAAAAAACCACCCGCTGTAGGTGGCTGGGTTATCGAAGTGAGACTTCAATAGAGACTAAACTGATTGATTCTGTTTGTCAAATTCTGAATCTAACTGTTCTGGTTCAGTAGATACTTCTGATTTTATTAAAACCTCTCTGGGTTTAGCGCCTTCGCCGGGGCCGACGATGCCTTGGGCTTCCAAAATATCCAGCAGACGGGCGGCCCGGGCGTAGCCGACTCTCAAACGGCGCTGAAGCAAAGAAGCCGAGGCCTTGCCGGCTTGCCTAATGGCTGCCTTAGCTTGGGGCAAAAGTTTGTCTTCATCTTCGCTTTCTTCGGCTCTATCTAAATCCACCGCCAAAGACGGCTTGGCTCCGCCCACGGCTTTCTCCAAACCCAAAGCCTCATCGGGGTTGGCGTCGGGCGCATCTTCGGGCTGGTTGGATTTTACAAAACCCACCACTCTTCTAACTTCCTTTTCCGAAACATACGAGCCCTGAATGCGTTTGGGTTTGGGCGAATCGGAAGTTACAAAAAGCATGTCGCCCAAGCCTAAAAGTTTTTCGGCGCCGGCGGTATCCAAAATAGTACGGGAATCTATCTGTGAAGCCACGGCAAAGGCCGCGCGCGTGGTGATGTTGGCTTTAATCAAACCAGTAATAACATCCACCGACGGCCGCTGGGTGGCCAAAACCAAATGCATCCCCACCGCCCGAGCCATCTGCGCCAGCCGCACCACCGCGCCTTCAATTTCACGCCCGTGAGCCGCCATCAAATCGGCCAGTTCATCAATTATAATAACCAGGTAAGGCATTAAATCTTCATCTTTTTTGGCGTTGACTTGAGTATTAAAACTAGCAATGTCTCTGACACCTTTTTCGGAAAGCAGGGTATAGCGGCGTTCCATTTCGGACACCGCCCAGCGCAAGGCCGAGACAACTTTTTTAGGTTCCACTATAACCGGCGTCAGCAGATGCGGGATGCCATTGTAAAGCGTCAACTCCACCCGTTTGGGATCTATCATTATAAAACGCAAAATTTCGGGCGAGTGCTGGTATAACAGATTGATGATCATAGAATTGATAGCCACACTTTTGCCCGAACCGGTGGCGCCGGCTAGCAGCAAATGCGGCATGCGGGCGAGCGACACCCAGACCGGCCGGCCAGAAACGTCTTTGCCTAAACCGATATTAAGAAAACTTTTATGCTCCGATTGGTCAAACGACCGCAGTAACCCTTTCAAGCGCACGATCATGGATTTCTGATTGGGGATTTCTATGCCCACCAAAGATTTTCCCGGAATGGGCGCCTCTATTCTTATGGGATGCACGGCCAGCGCCAGCGACAGATCATTTTGCAAAGCTGTGATCTTAGCTAATTTAACACCGGTGGCCGGTTTTAGAGTAAATTGGGTTACAGCGGGGCCGATATTGACTTCGGACATCTCCACGGGAATATTAAAGTTTTCCAAAGTTTTTTGAATAATAATAGCGTTGGCTTTAATATCACCGGTCACTGGCATAGCGCCTTCATCTTCCAAAAGATCCAAAGGCGGAAATTTGTAACTGCCGGCTAAAGGCAGAACGCTAAAACCAAGAGCGCCCTCCACTTTCTTTTTGGCCGGATCTTCCTTGACAACAGCCACTGAAATTTGAGGTGAATTGATGGTTACGGTTTCGCTGGCCGGTTTGGGCGGTTCAGTTTTTTTAACCGCCGAGGGCGATTTGGTCTTGGAAGCTAAACTAGCCATCTTAGTTACCAAACCTTTTTCCAAAACTAATTTCTTCTCGGGAATCATCTCGCCGGCTTCATCGGGTTTAAAGATAACTTTTTCTTTTATCTGATCTTTTAAAGGAATGCGGAACACGATCAAAACCGCCGAAAAGAAAAAAGCTGCGAAAAATATTAACGAGCCCCACAAACCAAAAAGATACAAAAAAGGCCAGCCAAAATAATAGCCCACTTGGCCACCCGAATGGTTTTCGGACAGTAGCTCCAAAAACCCCAAAAAACTAAGAATCAACAGTAGACCACCCACGATGGTGGAACCTAAAATCCTTTTCTTTTCGGAGATCAAAATAAAAATCGCCATTAAAAACAAAGTTAATGGCACGAAAAAACTGCCCGAACCAAAAAGATACTGGGCGCCCGCGGTTATTTGAGCCGACAAAGAACCAGATAAACCAAAAAATGCGAGGGTGGTGACCAAAGCCACCGCCAGTAGAATTACCCCCACCACGCTCCGTTTGACGCCCGATTCCAAATGCAGCCAGCTAGACGGCTTTTTTGGCTTGCGCTGTATTTTTCTGTCGGCTCTGGAAAAACCTTTATCGTTATCCGCAGGCATTTTGAGATGAATTATATCAGCCAATATACCATAAAACCAGCTAAAAAAGAAAACAAAAGAGCCCCGACTT
>CAYJTN010000003.1:0-8337 GCA_964373235.1 uncultured Candidatus Saccharibacteria bacterium | reverse complement strand
AAAACCAATCCCTCCGACGATACCGTCGGAGGGATTTTTATTCTTACCCTCAACCCAATAAAAAAGACCCCGGTTTAGATTTACCGGAGTCCTAACCAACCATTACCCTCTTTTTAGCCCTTTTAAGCGGCCAATAGTAAAGCGCCATGTAGTGGCGGTGACAATAGCCACGGGCATAGTGGCTCCGCCCACAACCAGAAACTCTACAGAAGGGTTGATGTTTAGGGCGCCTTCTTTCTAGCTTCGGAATAAGACAGCCGTGACGGCGCATTTGCTGATAGTGTTTCTGACAGTAACCCTTGGCAACAGCTTGACGACGACAACCACGGGCTGTGCAGGCAGCCGGGAATCTTGGATGTTCCAATTCTGGAGTAAGCCGACCATATCTATTTATCTGACGATAATGCTTCCAGCAGTAACCCAAACATCGTCTTGCTCCGCGGCAACCCTTAACTGAACATCGGGCTAAAGTGTACTTAACCCGCAGGTCAGCTATATCAGCGGCGCCATAACGACGAAGTTTGCGGTAATGTCTCCAGCAATAACCCTTGGCCACGGGCCTGCGGCCGCATTCGGGAACAATACAACTGGGCGGATTTTTCTGGTACTCGCCGGCATATTCGCGTTCCGGAGTAAGACGGCCATGCACTCTTATCTGCTCATAATGACGATCGCAATAACCCCGGCGCTTGGCCTCACGACTACAGTTGGAAGCCCGGCACAATCTTACCAACCCTTTAGGTCTAACCAAAAGAGACATACCAACCCTGCCTTTCTCTAAAAAATTTATAAAATTAAGGAACACACCTAACTTTACTACATCTTAGAATCTTGAATAACTCTGTCAAGGATATTTGTTATATTTAGTAAACGATCGTTTACTAAATATATTTAATACTATTTTCTGACACCGATTTTTACATATCGGGCACGAATTCGGGACCCTTGTCCTTAAAGGCTTTTATGAATTTTTTGATGCGGGCCTCGTCAAAATAATCAAATTTATCCAAACGCCCCCAAGCGGCGAGAGCCATCAATGAGTCGTTAGCGGCGCGCGGTGTTAAAATAACCTTGCTTTTGTATTCCCCGGCCAAACGCTTTAGATTGGCTATAAGCTCCGGCGGAGCGTCGGGTTTGTAAGAAATCCAAACACCGCCGTGCTCCAAATTATGAATTAAGGTTTGATCAGGTAGCTCTTCGTCGTACACACCCCATTTGGCCGGCTGGGGATAGTGCCAACCCGAAACCGGCGGATTGGAAAGGTAAAGGCCGGGCAAGGGCTCGCCGGGTCTAATATGCTCGGCCGGCTGTTCGGGAATAGCTTCGCCCGGTTTATCGGCTTTGGATTTTTTAGCCCACAAATAACCGCCCCAGGCGAGACCAGCCAAAACCAAGAGGCAGAGGATCCATTTGAACAGTTTCTTTATTTTTCGCGAGCGCTCAAAATCCGCCCGGTTTTTTTCTTCCTCCTGACGTCTTGACTCCCTACGCTCTTTTTTGGTCAATTCCGAGAATGATTGACCTGGATTTGTCTGCTGATCTTGTTCTTCCATTTTTCAAATAGCCATTAGGCTATGGCCACTGGGGCTCATTGGTAGGATGTATATACCATTTGAATCAAATAAACAGACCCTATTGGCTAGACCCTAAGACCTTAGTCCTATTTTAAATATTTCTCAATAACATTCTTAAAATTGGTAAAGGGATCGGCCCGGTTCACGCCCGTCACCACCTCGCCGTTTATATAAGTGGTCGGTGTGCCGTTGACGCCCACCGAGCGGCCGTAATCGGTATCGTCTTTTACCGCTGGAGTGTATTGGCCGCTGTCCAAACAAGCGTCAAAATCCGCCTGATCCAAACCCAACTCGCCCGCGAACTTTTTTAGATTATCTTTGGAAAAGGCTCCCTCATTCTCGCCTTTTTGACGATTAAACAAGAGATCATGATACTGCCAGAACCTATCTTGATCATTAGCACAACGGGCCGCTTCGGCCGCCCAAAACGATTCCGGACCTAAAAAAGCAAAATCGCGCCAGACCATTTTAGCCTGGCCGTTTTTTATGTATTGATCGCGCAATATCGGTTCAACCTGATGAAAAAAAAGTCCGCAAAAAGGGCATTGATAATCGCCAAACTCCACTATGGAAATTTTAGCATCGGCATTACCCAAAACCGGCAAGTTGCCCAACTCCACTTTTATGGGTTTAGCCCCCACCGTAGCCGTGGTATCCACATTGCCGCTGCCCTTAAACCAAACTGCGCCGGCTATCAACAGGCCGGCCACCACAATGGATAATGGCACCGAGAGTGAACTCTTGGGCGATCCAGAATTTATTTCTTGAGGCTCCATAATTAAACTGCTAAATGCTTAGATACTATCAGATTAAGTTTACTCAAGCAACCTCACTGCGCCACAACAATAAAAACTTGTTTTAAATCTCTAAGGTCAAAAAAAGGTCTGACCGAAGCCTTTTGAAAGGGAGCGGAATCGTTGCTGGCCACCTGATCCACCTCACCTACCAAAAAACCTCTTTCAAAAAAACCATCCAAACCAGAAGTTATCAATACCTGACCCTGCCTTAATTGGGTTTCTTTCAGCACTAAATCTAAATTAAGGGCGCCGCTGGCTGAACCTACCATCACGCCCTTGGCTCCGCCATCCTCTGAAACCGCGGTCACACGGCTTTGGGCCGAAGTTATCAAAATCACCCGGCTGTCTTTGGGACCAACTTCTTTAATTTTACCCACCAGCACATTGCCGGAAAGTATGACCGCGTCCCCAACTCTAACACCAGCCCCCGCGCCTTTATTTATCAAAAGCGAATCGCCCGCTTGAAAAGGATCAAAAGCTAAAACATTAGCCAGAACAATTTTCTTTTTAGCTTCCGCACCCAAATTCAAAGCCCGGCGCAAAAATTCGTTTTCCGATTTTAAATCCCACAGCTTAAAATATTCGCTTCTAAAGAAATCACGCTCATTTTTTAAAAATAAATTTTCCCGGAGCAAACCCCTTACACCCAAAATATTTTTAAAAAGAAAAACCCCCTCCTCGCCTGTGTTAAAGACCAACCGGGTGATAGGGCCAATTACAAAACGATTGATAAAACCGACCGAGGAATCAAAAAAACGCGCCCGGTCCAAAAAGAATAGGGCTAAACTTACCAACAAAACCAAAATTGTTTTCTGCCACCACAGCATTAGATTTTAGGATATTAGCTTCCCAGCTTTTTAGCAAGCAAAACCTAACAAACTAAAAGCTATTCTTTGGGCGTGGTCGCGTATTCTTTCGGTGACAGCAGTTCCTGATATTTTTCGGTGTCTTCCAAGACCATGCCGGTGCCGCGGGCCACCGCAGTCAAAGGATCATCGGCCACTTTTACGGCAATCCCTGTTTCCTTATTTATAAGCTCGTCTATACCACGCAGTAAACTGCCGCCGCCGGCCATGACAATACCCCGCTTCATAATATCGCCCAAAAGCTCGGGCGGAGTTTGCTCCACAATTTCTCTAACCGCATCCACAATCACTTTGACTGATTTGGTTATGGCTTTTTTAATTTCTTTGGATGTTATAGTTATCTCTTTGGGCAAACCGGTGATCAAATCACGCCCGCGCATGGTGGTTTCCAATTTTTCGTTTAGATCCACTACGCTCGCCACCGCCATTTTAACTTCCTCGGCTGTACGCGGCCCCAAAAGCAAATTATACTCGTCGCGGGCGAGCTGAATAATATCTTCGTTCAACTTTTCACCAGCCACCCGCAAACTCCGCACCGCCACCAAGCCGCCCAAAGATATAACCGCCACTTCGGTGGTACCGCCGCCCACATCCACCACCATATTGCCCAAAGCCTCCTGCACCGGCAGGCGCGCGCCCAAAGCCGCCGCCACCGGTTCTTCTATTAACATAACTTCGCGCGCGCCGGCGTTGCGGGCTGCTTCTTCCACCGCCTTTTTTTCCACCTCGGTCACGCCCGAAGGTATACCAATAACCACCCGCGGGCGGGGCACAATATAAAAAGAATCGCCGTGCACTTTTTGAAAAAAATATTTGAGCATCTGCTCTGTTACTTCAAAATCGGAAATTACCCCATCCACTAAAGGTCTGATGGCGGCGATGTGGCCGGGCGTGCGCCCCAGCATCTTTTTAGCTTCGCGGCCAATAGCCAAAACCTGGCCGGTTTTTTTGTTAACCGCCACCAAAGAGGGTTCGTTGATGACTATACCCCGGCCCTTAACGTAAATCAGGGTGTTGACCGTGCCTAAGTCCACACCGATATCCTTGGCAAAATGACCGAAGAGGCGATTCAGAAAATACATATCAAAAATGTCTAATACCTAAATCCAAATGACCAATCAATACTAAATGTCTAATGACAAATTTTTGACATTTATAAATTTGACATTGATTAGACATTTGAGCTTTGGCATTTGTCATTTAAAAAAGCGATAATATTTTCTAACTTAACTATCTCCACTTTATCACTATTTCTGGCCTTGACCTCCACACTCTCCTTGGCCAGTGTTTTTTCACTCAAGACCAACCGATAAGGCGCACCGATTAAATCGGCATCGGCTAATTTCACGCCGGCCGATTCGTCGCGGTCATCCCACAAAACATCAAACGTCTTTTTGACTAAAGATTGATATAATTTTTCGGCTTCGCTTTTAGTATCACCGAGCGACGCCAAGTGGATTAAAAACGGCGCCACGTTTTGTGGCCAGATTATACCAGCCTCATCATGAAAAACTTCCGCCAGCGCCCCCACCAACCGGCTCAGACCAAGGCCATAACTGCCCAAATACGGCGGTTGGTCTTGGCCAGCAGCGTCCTTAAAAGTAATTCCCATTTTTTCCGAATAAACCGTCCCGAATCTAAATATATTCCCTATTTCTATGGAATTAGATTCTTCCACCGCGCCAGCGCAGGCCGGGCATTTAGCTCCAATTTTATGGACATAGATTTCTTTGTTTCGCGCCCAATTGCATTTAGTACAGCAATAGATTGTATCCTCGCCCACCGGACTCAACAATTGAAACTCATGCGTATGACCCGAAGTAAATACTCCACCCGAGGCTTCCACTACCTTCACGCTTTTGAGATCCACCCGATCAAATATCCGCAAATACGCATCCTTCACCTGCCCATAAAAATCATCCAGATCCTTTTCGGTGGCGTGCAGACTGTATAAATCCTTCATTATAAATTCTCGGCCGCGCAGCAACCCGGATTTAGCCCGACGCTCGTTTCTAAATTTAGTAGAAAAGTGATAAAGCCCGATCGGTAAATTTTTATAACTTAAGGAATTTTTGCGGACAACATCCAAAAAAATCTCCTCATGCGTAAAAGATAAGCCATATTCCTTGCCATCGGCCGACTTAAACTGGTACATAATCTCTTTCACGTTGGGATCACTCCAACGGCCGGTTTCATTCCAAACATCCTTGGGATGCAGAAGTGGCATTAAAATTTCCTGCGACCCCAGGGCGTTCATCTCTTCGCGCACAATCTGCTCTATTTTCTGATACACCCGCCAGCCCAAAGGCAAAAAAGTATAAGAGCCGGCCATCAGCTTATCCACAAACCCGCCCCGCCACAGTAAACGAGCATTAACGGCGGTTTCATCTTTAGGCTCCCCCCGCCGGGTATTTGTAAAAGATTGAGAGTAACGCATGAGCACCAGCGACACTAATTACCAATGACACACTAATTTACGAATAATCCATTCGTGTCATTCGAGTGCATTCGCGTATTGGTGTCGCTTTTAGTATAAAAATCTTAGCACCCCCATTAATAACTAGCAACGCACTTTGACACAAAACATAAAAGATTCTATTATTGGGTAGGCTCCTTCAAACTAATATTTAACCAAAGGGGGTGAGTTGTGAAAGAAAGTGTAGGTTATTTCACGCTTAAGGCCAGTCAGTTGGTGGGAGAACTGGACCGTCTGTTTATATGTGAACTGGATGGTTGGTTGCCTATACCCAGTTTTGGAATAGAAGTCATAAGTCAAGAGAGAGCTAATACTGTAATGATCATCCGGCCGACAAATTGGCCAGATAGGTCTTGCTTATCATGCCGATTTTCCAAAATTGACGACTCGTGGCGTTTAATTGAGCTAACTATAAAAGCACCCCATATTCATAATACCGCTATCGGCGGTATAGATATAACCCTGTCCGTATGCGACCTGCCCGGCATAACAATCTATCCGCCCAAAGAATTTGGCAACCCGGCGGCTGATATCGTCAGTGATATAATATTGAGAAGATATCCCACCTCGCTTTCAAAGTTCAACTGAAAAACAACAGCCCCCTCACGATTTTACGTCGTGAGGGGATATTTTATTTTACATCATAGCCAGACAGACAGTTCCGAACGACTTCAAGGAGGTTCAATTTAATTTCATATCGAGGTTCAACCTCAATATGAGAAAAATTTGGCAATATCCTGCCAAGTCACAAAAACCATCAAGGCCAATAGCAGGGCGAAACCGGCGGCGTTAACGGCGTTCTCAAATTTATGGCTCAAGGGCGAGCCTTTTATTTTTTCCACGGCTAAAAAAACCAACCGACCGCCATCCAAAGCCGGGAAAGGCAGAATGTTAAGTATAGCTAGGTTGATCGAGAGTATGGCCACTAGGTTAATTAGGTATGACAATCCCATTTGATAAGCCTCGCCCGTTAAAAAGGCTATGCCAATAGGGCCAGCTATTTCGCCCATAACCCGGCCTTCTAAAATTAAAGTTTTAAAAAATAAAAACAGAGCCGAGGCGATAACCCCAATCATAAACATCGTATCTTTAAGCCCTTGCCATAAAAACAAATACCACGGCGACTTGATTAAACCGGTTTTAACCAAAGCCACGCCCAAAGCGCCTTCTTCGGCCGGCGGATTTACTCTGGGGGTTAAGTTTAGACTCAAACTCTCGCCGCCCCTTTCAATATTCATAGTAACTTCACGGCCAGCCACGCCCTCTACGAAATTTCTAAACTCCGCCACATCGCTAAAAGATTTTTCCGCGCCGTTAAAACCGGCGCTTTTAACCACATCGCCGCCTTTTAAACCCGCCCTAGACGCGGGGGAATTTTCCGCCACATTTACAATCTGAATTTGTATATTTTGGGCCAAATATTCATTTTCTGCCGTAATAACGGCCGGCCGGCCGATCAAATTGCCCCAACTTAAAAGAAGGAAAGCTAAAACCACGTTCATAACCACGCCCGCCGAAATTATCTTGGCTCTTTGGGAAACTTTTAAAGATGTAAAACTCCCGGCCTCGTTTTTAGGTTCGCCCGACTCGCCAAAAATTTTTACAAACCCGCCAAAGGGAATCGCGTTTACGGAAAATAACGTGCCGTTTTTGGTAAAAGAAAAAATCTTGGGCGGAAAACCAAAGCCAAATTCTTCAACCTTGGCCCCAGCGCGCTTGGCGGTTATATAGTGGCCGTATTCGTGGACCAGAACCAGAACTGATAATACGATAAAAAATATTAGGATAGTCATTAGGGTTTAGCTTTTTAGGATATTAGCTTCCTAGAAACCTAGCAAGCTAAGAAGCTAGAAAGCTAATTCATCAGTTCTTTCTCTTTCTTACTCTTCAGCTCTTCCAGCGCTTGATTATTCTCTTTCATGGCCTTTTCTATTTCCTCTTTTTTGCGGAACTTTATGTCTTCGGATTTTTCTTGTTGAATGTTTTTGACGGCCTCATCGCGCAACCGGCGAGCCCGAATCTTGGCTTCCTCCATTTTTTGCGAAACCAACTTTATAAGTTCATGACGCCGCTCTTCGGTCAGCTGCGGCAGGCTGATTCTAATGCTCTTGCCGTCCACAATCGGCTGGGCGCCCAGACCAGCTTGAGCCATGGCTTTGGCAATCGGTTCAATCGCACCCTTGTCCCAAGGCTCAATAACCAAAGTCCGCGCGTCCAAAGAACTGATGCTGGCGAGGCCCCTGATTGATGTTTTGTGGCCGTAGTAATCCACTAAAATATTCTCCACCAGCGCCGGCGTGGCCCGACTGCTGCGTATTTTTGAAAACTCGGCCGACAAAAAACCCACCACTTCTTTTAGCTTATTTTTAAAACCCACCGTCTCCATAAGAATAAAACCAGCATAGCACAAAAAAGTTTGTAACATAAACCCCGTAGTAATTTTTAAATTTTATAATGTTAACAAACCCTGTCCGATCGAGCAGTGATTGTTAACAATACCTCCAGACCTAGCGCCATCTAGCACCATGTTAATATAACAAACGATCGTCTGTTGGATTAACATTATATTGAATTAGAAAATATTACTTACAATACTTACAATAAAAAAGAGGCGTTACGACTTT
>CAYJTN010000002.1:3509-29180 GCA_964373235.1 uncultured Candidatus Saccharibacteria bacterium | reverse complement strand
ACAATCGGCTCGAACCATGTTTTAGGAGAAAGAAGAAAAGAAAATTTTTTAATCAAAAGGTCGAACTTATAAATAATCGTATTAACAATCAAAACTATGAGTGAACAATTCAAGAGAGAAAAAGGTCCAACTCTGGAAAGTTTAGAGGACCAAAAGTATAAAGAAATGCAAGCTGCAGAGAGTGAGGTAGATCGAATAATGAAAGAAATGGACAATATTTTTGCTAATAACCCAAATAGAGAAGAGGCAGAAAAAATTGTCCTTGAAAAACTGGCTCCTTTAATGGATGAAGCCATTAAGAAAGCTACTGAAACCTTTAAGGCGTGGCTTGATGCGGCGAATGAAGCCTCTGATCGAGAAAGAAAAGAGATAGACGATATGGAAAAAGATTTGGGAAAGGAATAGTTTCTAACTTTTCCCGAGTAAATTTTTATTTTGTTTTCGATTTTTTTGTGCATTTGATTTTATTTTAATGGTTGCCGCCAAAGAAAAATTGGAAATTGTTAAATCTCGCGGCGAAGCCGCTCCGAATTTTTGGGGGCTTTCTCGCCGAAATGCGTTCGGACTAATTCAAGAATACCGCACTGCACCCAAAAATTTCCCTATACAGGGAAGTTATCCGTTCTTGTTGTGGATAACCTCTTCATAGAGTTCTGCCGCTGTTTTTTTACCGGCTACCTTTACCAAGGTGGTATTTCAGCTTTAGAAACCCAATAATACCGAAAAGAGTCCGGTATAAGACAAAACCAACATTATTGTATCGGTCCACAAGGGAATTCTTCCTGACTTTTTCAAAACATGTGATCGTATCAATCAGCCGAGGTTTTCTGATCTGTGAAGAAACTAGCAGTTGGACTGCCGTTACCAGATTCGGCCCCCAGAAATGCCATGAATCATGGAAAGCCATTAAACCACCGTCAATGACTCTTGGGAACCAGACATCAAAATCAAGCCTCACAAAATCATACTCGTGTGCACCATCGATAAATATGAACTCAATTGGCTTTGTGAATTTGCGGGCAGCGTTTTCGGATGTCTCCCTGATCACCTCAATATATCCACTCAATTCAGCTTTCTTTATATTCTCAGTGAAGTCTCTAAAAGTATTTACTCGACCAAGCCACTGCTGGTGTTCAGAGGAACCAGTATGTGGATCAACGGCATAGACAGTAGTCATATTCCCGTTTTGAGAACCCCGTGCCAAGCAAATAGTTGACTTCCCTTTCCATGACCCAATTTCCACAATTATATTTTTAGGTCTTACTCTTTTTGCGGCATTATACAGAAAAATTCCCTCACTTTCTGTGAGCCAGCCTTCGACAATTCCTACCTCTCTACTAAAATCGAACACCACGCGGCATGATGATTGATCAGGTGAAGAATTTCTATTCATGGTTCAAGTTGCTCTATTTCCTCAGTCTCTATGTAGCTTATCACTGAGGTCCGTGTGCCACAACACCAGTGCATTGACACTCACTAATTTGGTCTTTTTATTGGGATATGTGCCAAGAAAACTTGAACGGGTCTTCCAGGTTAAGGAGGTAATTAGAAATGGCAGAAGACGATGCCGAAGAAATAGCAAGGAAAAGGCTCATATCCGAGCTCGAGCGCGAAATCCCTTGGCAGTGGCGGTGGGAGAAAAAATACAGGCGGTATACCTACCTTGCCCTTCTTTCATCTTGGGCGGCGGGCTTTATGGTTACTGCTATATCTGTTTACCTGCTGCTGGGCGGCGGTTGTATGCTGAAATGGCTGGTTGGTGCCAATGCTCTTCTATCTGTATTCTCAATTTCTGTATTCTCAATTAGCGCCCCTCTTCTATCGAATAATTTTCGATTTCAGCAACGGCAAGAGGTATACGATAGTATGGCGAGAGCATACACCCTTCTCAAGGCTAAGTTGGAAATGGGTGTTATCCCGGTAGATGAAGCTCTGAGACAGTTTGAGCGCATTCATTTGCCCCCAACAGAAAAGGTTATTCGCGAAACTCCATAGTCGTGTTGGATTTAGTCCCTTATCTAGAGATGGACATGAATTTCCCAACTAGCCAACTTCTCCCTCCTACCAACCCCATGATAGATTTTCTATCATGAAATTAAGCCAAGAGGCTATAGAAGAAATCAGAGCATAGTTAATCAAATCAGTCCCAATATGGCACCCCAACCAATTCTTTACTTTCTCTGTAAAATTGGTACACTTTGGCTACAAGATATTCGGCAGTTTTTATTGATTTTACCTTGTAGGTTCGAACGTCGTCCCGCTCCCCGCACCAAGGAGAAAGGAGGAGCTTCATGGCCTCCACTCCTTTGTGTGTTGTGTAAATACGTGGGGGTGTGTGGCTGTGAAGCGAAAGAGATGGGGAAATTTGATAAGTTCAAGATAGTTGGAGTTGCTATGTTAACAGTAATAGTGCTAATAACCATTTTGGTCATTATGTATTTTCTTTCTACTGGCACAGGAGACTTTCTTAGATGGTTTGTTATAATCTGTATCTCTCTGCTAGGTATAGGAGCTTCACTGTTTGTCTTTCAGTTGTTAATTAGAGATTAAAGAACCCTGCCTCTTTATGTCAGGAAAAGCAAGCTTATTTGGGCTTGCTTTTTAATCGTAATAATTCTCTTCTGTGGAGGATTCTATGGACTGCCTAACCACAAATGACTGGCTGGTTATTATTGGTGCTATCTACACTTTTTTCACCGCTATTATGGTGTGTTTCTTGGCTTGGCAAACTAGAGAACTCATCAAAACCAGAAGTGCCGATATTTTATTCAATCTCAAAAATGAATATACCAGTAAAGAAATGGGTAATGCAGTAGCTGCTGTGTGGAAGACATGGCGGAGAACTCACTTTGTTAATTACGAGGAATTTAAAAGAGATTTTCCAGAAAAAAGTGAGGAACCCATGAGCGAAGGAGAACATATCAGAAGGCTGATCGGGAATCACTTTGATAAAATTGGCTTTTTAGCCAAAGAAGGTATTATCGATCCAACTTTGGCTTTAAAATTCGTCCGCAGTACTGTAGAGATTTGGAAGATACTCGGCCCCATAGAAGAGGATGCAGCCAAGGAGTTAGGAACTGGTTATTACAAGGGTTATTTCAAGTGCTCTACAACGAATGGCTAGAGTTTAAAAAGAACCCTAAGAATCTGGAGATTTGAAAAACGAATTACTCAATTAAGCAACTTCCACCCCCCTATCTCATATTGATCTCTCTTTTGCTTTACTGATACAATAGAGCCATTAAATAGTTTCGCTAACATCTCTATGCCAAAAGAAAAAGAATTAAACAAAAAAGTAACCCGCAAAGATTTCCAAGAATACCTTGCAATGGCCAGTGAGGTTTTTGCTACAAAAAAAGATCTGAAACAATTTGCTACCAAAGAAGAAATGCTAAAGTTTTTTGCCACTAAGGAAGATTTAAAGGAATTTACAACTAAAGCGGAGCTTGTTGAATTCAAAAATGAAATTCTAAATAGTAATGACAAGCTGGCAGGTAAACTAGATAGAATTCTAACCGAACAAACCATGCAGACCAGTAGTTATTCAAGACAAGACAAAGAAATAACAAAAATCAAAGATAGGGTAGATAGAGTTGAAAAGCACCTCGATCTGAAGCCGTTAGTTCGTTAGTAAGCCATATGCTTAATTCAAAAGAAAAATATATCTTAAGGTCTGTAAGGGAAGTACTTCGAGAAGAACTTCAACCTTTAAGAAATGATATGCAAAGACTTACACAGGAAGTTGTTACAGGATTTGATAATATATCAAAGAAATTGGACAAAATAGAAAAACACCTCAACCTAAGGCCTGTATCAAGCTAGTTTTCGCTATACATATATAACGCACTGATAGACTCGCATTTCTTGAAAAATGTGTAGGTTTTTTGTACAATACTTGTTCCGAATATCGTGTAGGTTCGAACGTCGTCCTGCTTCCCTGCACAATCATAATAGTAGGGCCACCTTAGCTCAGCGGTAGAGCAACACTTTTGTAAAGTGAAGGTCCTCGGTTCAAATCCGAGAGGTGGCTCATGAATAGAAATTTTAACAAAACCAACGCGGTTTTGATGGTATCGCTGGCAGTGTTTGTGATTTTTGTCGGTATCTTGATTTTTAAAGAAGCTGGCCAAGGTAGTTACGAAATAGACAGAGAGGATGTTATTAAATTTTTTTCCGAGAAGATAAACGAAGTTTCGCCCGAAAAATCAGCAGGGGGCGGTAGGTGGGTGGCCACAAGATTTCGTTTCATTGACAAAAGCAATGTTTATGTGGAATATGAAGATGGGTCTATCACCCGGGCTTTTTTGTTGACCTTAACCCAAACGGTCGGATCGGTGCCGGATTACAGAATTATCGGTTTTTTTGAACCCGGGCCACTGGGGTATAAACTGCTGGCTGGTGAGGATGTTGCCTCCGGCCAGCCGCAGGAAATTTACGAGTATAATGAAACAGCCAGAAAATGGGTCAAAGTCAATTAACCACTGCGAAATTACGAATTAGCACGAAACACACGAATTAATTGTTATTCGTATTTTCGTAAATGTTTGTACTTCGTAGTAAATCAGATGTCACAAGATAATTTAATAAAGTTGAGTTGCACCAAATGCCAGCGCATCAATTACTGGACACGGAAAAATAAAAAAAAGGTAACCAGAAAAATTGAAATTAAAAAGTTCTGCAAGTGGTGCAAAAAGCAGACTTTACATAAAGAATCAAAATAGCCATATCGAGGTTCAACCTCGATAATACGGGCGTGGTGAAATGGTATCACATCAGTCTCCAAAACTGATTTTCCAGGTTCGAATCCTGGCGCCCGTGCTAATTATTATGGATAATTTAGTTGATAGCCTGATAGCGCGGGGCTATCTTAAAAGTCAATTTCTAATTTCGGCTTTTAGAAAAATAGATCGCAAGGAATTTGTTCCGGAGGAATTTAAGGATTGGGCTTATGTGGACCAGCCATTGTCTATAGGTGAAGGGCAAACCATCTCTCAACCCCTTACGGTAGCTTTTATGTTGGAACTTCTGGAGCTCGCGCCGGGTCAAAAAATTTTGGATGTGGGCACCGGTTCGGGTTGGCAGGTGGCGTTAATAGCTGAAATTGTCGGATCAAAAGGCTTGGTTGTGTCAGTGGAACGGATTGAGGGTTTGTCTAAACAAGCGGAACAAAATCTATTGAAGTTCCACTTCAATAAGGTTAAGTTGGTGGTCGGCGATGGTAGTTTGGGCTGGCTGGAAGACGCTCCCTATGACAGAGTTGTCGCGGCGGCGTCGGGAAAAGAAATTCCACCAGCCTGGAAAGATCAGCTTAAGATTGGAGGTATGGCGGTGGCGCCGGTGGATACGACTTTGGTAAAATTAACCAAATTGTCGCCAGATGATTTTCGCGGGGAAGAGTACCCCGGTTTTGTTTTCGTGCCCCTCATCAAAGACCGCTGATTATTGTATAATGGGCTATTAGATGTTTAAAAGTTTTAAATTTACCAAATTTCAAGCGGGGCTCGCTATTTTGGCTATTTTGGCTTTATACATTTTTTATGAAGCTTTCTTGCCCCAATTTTTAGACGGCCAAAAAGAAGTTGCGGTGGAAAAGGGCGATAACTTTTTTGAAATAGCCCAGGGTTTGAAACTGGCGGGTGTTATTAAAAACCGTTTATCTTTTATAGCGGCCACCATATACCGAGGCAGTTTTGCCACTCTAAAAGCCGGCCAGTACGTGTTTGAACCCGGGCTAAATTTGCATCAGATTCTTTCTAGGATAGAAAAAGGCGAGGCTCTTTTTGGCAGCGATGAAGTGGTGGTTACCATTCCCGAAGGTTTAACTTTGGACGACATGGTAGCCAGACTAAAGCAAGCCGGTTTTGGTGATGCCGGCACGCTCTCTAGAATAAAAGCTTCTTCTTTAGCAGATGAATTTAATTGGCTCCCAGCCGCCAGTTCTAAACACAGTACTTTGGAAGGTTTTTTGTTTCCCGACACTTATCGTTTCTCTAAAGATGCCAGCGCTACCGAGATCGCGGCTAAAATGCTTAACAGGTTTGGATCCAAAACAGCTGAAGCCAGAAAATCGTCTTTGAACTCGGGCCAGAATTTCCATCAAGCGCTGATTATGGCCTCTATTTTAGAAAAAGAAGTTCCGCCCCAAGATATGCCCCTAGCCGCGGGTGTGCTATGGAGAAGATTGGAAATCGGCATGCCGTTGCAGGCCGATGCCACATTGGTGTATGACCTCGGCCGGCCCATCAAACGATCCGATACTACCGAGCTAGATTCGCCTTATAATACTTATAAATATCAAGGCCTGCCGCCCACGCCCATCTCCAATCCGGGTTTAGTGGCCTTGAACGCCGCTTTGTATCCCCAAAAAAGCAATTATCTTTATTATCTTTCCAAGCCCCAAAGCGGCGAGACCATCTTTTCGGAAACATTGGAAGAACATAATCTGGCTAAAGCGAAATATTTGGATAATAGGAGAGAATATTGATAATACCGTCATGGGTGCCTGTATTGTCGCATAATGTATGTTTTATTTGTATTTAGTACTTTTTGTTATTTTCAATGATGTACAACCGCAATAAAGGAGGGTGTTTTGATGGAAAGTCGACGTGAAATACTTGAACAGAAAGCTAAAGAAATATCGGAAAAACTAGCTAGGTGGGTTGGTGAAAAATTGCATCTAGAACCGGAGGAGTGTTTTACCATCACATTAAAGATTGAAAAAACAGTATTGGCTGTGAAAGTGCCACGAGAGGATGGAAATATTCTTGATACACCTCTGATGGACTTTTTTACTTACCAGCGGTGTCTAGACATTGTTAGTGACAAGTCCCTTTCGACAAAAATTCGGGATCGTTTGACCGAAGAAACTAGGTTTCGTGGCAGTTTATTTCACGATGATCTTCATTTGAAAACAGTAAGAGATTTGGTGACCTTCGGACGGCATAGGTTACTAGAGATTCGATACATTGGAAAGGGGACAATAAATAAAATAGAACGAATGCTCGCTACCGAGGGTTTACGTCTGGACGAGTAGAATCACTATATTACAAGTGAAAAGACCGAAAGGGAAAAACCGAGTAGGTCTTTTATTATTGAGGTCGAACCTCAATAATAGTTTGTGGTATAATTTGTATATGAAAAAACCTCAATTTTCCGAAGGACAAATTTATCATGTATATAATCGTGGGGTAGAAAAGAGATCAATATTTTTATCTGACAAGGATTATCGCAGGTTTATACATGGTTTATTTGAATTTAATGACGAAGCACCTGTTCTGAATTCCGGTTACAGTTTTGTTGCCGGCGATGAATTACAGTTGGAACCTAGCAAGAATAGAGAAAGAAAGCTATTGGTGGATATTATGATCTTTACCCTGATGCCTAACCATTTTCATTTATTATTAAAGCAGAGAGTTAAAGATGGAGTGGTAAAATTCATGCAAAAATTGGGTACTGGGTACACTATGTACTTTAATAAAAAATACGATCGTGTGGGTGGTTTATTTCAAGGGAGTTTCAAAGCTGTTTTGGTGAACAAGCAAGCCCATTTTCTGCATTTACCGTATTACATCCATACAAATCCTTTGGAATTAAAACACTATCGAGGTCGAACCTCGATAGAAAATGGTGAGGCTATTAAATTTTTGGAAAGCTACCGATGGAGTAGCTTTCTTGATTATATCGGAATAGAAAATTTCCCCAGAGTTACTTCCAGAGGTTTTTTGCTAAAGTTTTTTGAAGGTAGTGAGAGGTATAGAGAAAATGTGGTTGATTGGTTAAAAAATAGAGATGAATCTGTTAAACTTATTAGAGATTTAATACTTGATGATTGAATTTAAAATTTTATTGAGGTTCGACCTCGATAAATAGTAGCTGACGGTTTTTTATTTGAAATCTTTATCTGTTATAATCTGTTATAATATCTATATGACCGTAAAAATCTACACCACGCCCACCTGCGCTTATTGCCACGCCGAAAAAGAATTTTTTAAGGCACATAATATTGAGTTTCAGGAATTTGATGTTTTTGCTGATACTAAAGCTAGAGAAGAAATGATAAATAAAACCGGCCAGCTGGGCGTGCCTGTTACAGATATAGATGGAAAGATTATTATTGGTTTTGATAGAGGTAAAATTAGTCAATTATTAGGAATTAGGAATTAAGAAATCAGTTTTTGGTTTCCTAGCGTCTAATATCCTAAAATATAATATCCTATGATTAAAGCTGGCGTGGGCATAAGCCAAAATTTAAGCGATCACAAAAAAGCCGCGGCCGACGCGGCCACCGAGGCCTTGGGTAAGTTGGAAGGAAGCCAGCCCCATATTGTTTTCGCGTTTTCTTCCATTCAATATAATCAAGAGGATGTTTTAGCCGGCCTTAAGTCGGTTTTTCCCACCGCGCTTATCGTAGGCGGTAGCGCGGCGGGTGAAATAGTTTCGTGGTCCACCAGTTTTGATTCGGTTAACGTGATGGCCATTGTTTCCGATCAAATTTCTTTTGCCACGGGCTTGGGCGCTAACGTGCAAGCCGATAGTTTTAAGGCGGGGGCGATGGCAGTGGAGGATCTGATAAAAAATAAAGGCGGCCCAAAACCCGACCTTTTGATTTTAACGGTGGATGGTATGACGGCCAACGGTTCGGCGGTGGTGGAAGGAGCCAAATCGGTGCTGGGCGCCGACGCGCCCATGATAGGCGGTTCAGCCGGCGATGATTATCAATTCAAAAAAACTTACGAATACTATAATGACCGCGTGGTAACCGATACCGTGGTGGCGGTTGGTTTTTATGGCAAGTTTTCTTATGGATTCGGCATCAGGCATGGTTGGAGCCCGGTAGGTTTGCCGGTTAAAGTTACCAAAGCCAACGGGGTATGGATTCAGGAATTGGATGGCCGGCCGGCCCTAAAATTGTACGAGGATTCTTTTGGCAAGGACGCTTCGGAACTGGTCAAAGAACCGCTGGCTCGGATGGCTTATACTTATCCCATAGGCATCGCGGTGGAAGGCAGTGATGAATTATTGATCCGCGATCCGGTAATAGCCAACGAAAAAGGCGAAATTTCCATGGCCGCGGCCATACCCGAAGGCGCCACGGTACGGTTGATGATCGGCGACAAAGATAAAGCCATCAGCGCGGCTAAATGGGCGGCCGAGACGGCTCGCGAACAACTGGCAGGGCATAACCCGTCTTTTATACTTATGTTTAACTGTATGGCCCGCAACAAACTTTTGGGCGTGCGTTGCCACGAAGAAAACCAAACTGTGCAAAAAGCCATCGGGGCCGATATACCGATGCTGGGCTTTTACACCTACGGCGAGATCGGACCGCTGTTGGGCAAAAAAGGCACGCCGGCTTATTTTCATAACGAAACTATGACTTTATTGGTCGTAGGAGAATAACTATGCCTTTTAGCGAGTGGTGGAATAAGATTTTACTCTACTTTAAGTTATTGCCCCCGGAACGCCATTTTTATTTTATTACCGGCCTTTCTTTGCTGGTTATTTTACTGGCTTTAGCCAGATTGGTGGAATTTTCTAAAGTAAGGCGTCGTCTGCAAAATCAAATTGAAGAGTTGGACCGAACCGCCAAAACACTGATCCGCCGCGACTTTGAACTATCCCAAGTGTCGGAGCAGCTGCGTCTGACGGATGAAGCCAAAACGCACTTTGTTACCGTGGCGGCGCATCAATTGCGCACCCCTCTTTCGGCTATGAAGTGGTCGCTTAAACTTTTGTTAAACGGCGATGTGGGCGAGCTCGCCCCGGCGCAAAAAGAATATGTTAAATCGGCCTACGAAACCAATGAAAATACCATCAAGCTGGTCAACGATCTTTTGGATGTTTCCCGCATAGAAGGCGGCCGGTTTGAATACGACTTTAAAGAAGGCGATATCGCCGAAGTTATCGCCACAGTGGTTTCTTTGTTTAATCTGGCGGCTCAAAATAAAAACATAAAGTTGATTTTTGAAAGGCCAGCCGGCGTTTCGGTCGTGATAAAATTTGATGCCGAAAAAATACAGATGGTCTTGGAAAATTTAATCGGCAATGCCATAAATTATACTCCGGCCGGCGGGCAGGTTATAGTCGGTTTAACGGATGATGGCGATAAAATAAAAATCAGCGTGGCCGACACTGGCATCGGGATAACGGATAAAGACCTGCCTCGCCTTTTTAGCAAATTTTTTCGTTTAGACAACGCGGTTAAGATGGTGCCCAATGGCACCGGCCTGGGTTTGTTTATTTCCAAAAACATTGTGCTTAGACATGAGGGTAATATAGATGTAAAATCAGAAGTGGGACGGGGTAGTGTGTTTACGCTTATCTTGCCCAAAAAAGAACACGGGGCTAAAGGCTCCGCCAACTCCGAATTAAAAAATTTATAAGCAATAAATAAAAATATGCCCAGTAACACTACTTCAAACATGTTCTTCTATACATAGGTGTTACTAAGCTTAAAAGATGGTAAGTTCTATATGGGTTACACTAACGATCTAAGACGCAGAAAATAGAGAAAGTTATTTTAAGAGTACTATTGGTCGAAGATTTTTATCAAAAAGATTAAAGAATTTCAAAAAGCAGACGCAAACCCAGTCAACTCAAGCTAATTGAGTTACTGGGCAAAACTTTTGCCTTTTGAAGTAGAGTTGACTGGGTATGCCAGAAATAGAACAACAAAATGTTTCCTCGTCGCCGGGCGCCTTGGTTTTAGTGGTGGAAGATGACGCTTTTTTAAGAAGACTGCTTATGGAAAAACTGCATAAGGATGATCTGAACGCGGTTGAGGCCACCAACGGCGCGGAGGCGCATGAAAGTTTAAAAAAACAAATACCCGGCCTTATTTTGTTGGATTTAATGATGCCCGGCACCGATGGTTTTCAATTGCTTCAGGAAATCAAAGCTGACGCTAAAACTAAAGATATTCCGGTAATAGTGTTAAGCAATTTAGGCGAGAAGGAACATATTGAACGGGCCATGGCTTTGGGCGCGGCCGATTATATGGTCAAAGCCCATTTTGTTTTGGATGAAATAGTCGCGAGAGTAAAAACTCTGCTGGGAAAATAAATATGTTTGACTTAATTATTGTTGGCGCTTCGGCGGCCGGTATTTCCGCTTCCATTTACGCCGCCCGGCGCCGTTTGAATTTTAAAATAATCAGCGCCGATATTGGCGGTGAGGTGGCTACTTCCGGCGAAATAGAAAACTGGCCGGGTGTTATCCATACCGATGGCATTGAACTCGCTGGTCAGTTTAAGGCGCAGGCTTTGGCTAATAAAGTAATTATTGAGGAAGGCAAGTGGGTCAGCCAAGTTAAGAAAGAAGATAATATTTTTATAGTTTCGGGCAAAAATCCGGATGGTTCCGGATTTGAAGAAAAAGCTAAATCGGTTTTGGTGGCCACTGGAGTCCACTCGCGGGAGTTGGGCATACCCGGAGAAAAAGAATTCAGAAACAAAGGCGTATCTTACTGCACCGTTTGTGATGGCCCGCTTTTTTCCGGCCAAACGGTGGCCACTATCGGTGGCGGCAATTCGGCTTTGGAATCGGCTTTGATGCTGGCTGATATCGCGAGCCAGATTTATCTTATTAATAAAAATCCGCGGTTTAAGGGTGAGCAGGTTTTAATAGATAAAGTTGCCCAAAATTCAAAAATAGAAATAATCTACGAAGCTATGACTCTAGCCATTTTAGGCGATAAATTTGTTTCTGGTTTGGAATACAAAGACAAGTCGGGCGCGATTCATAAACTGGATGTCAAGGGTATTTTTGTGCATATTGGCCAAATTCCCAACAGCGGTTTTGTGCCCGACGTGGAATTGGACGAGGTTAAACAGATCAAAGTCAACTTGCGCGGTGAAACAAACATGCCCGGCCTTTTGGCCGCGGGGGATGTAACCAATATTCCTTATAAACAAATCGTTATTGCCGCCGGGCAGGGGGTCACGGCGTTACTATCGGCTGTTGATTATCTAAACCGCAATCATTAAGCGACATCAATACGCCCGCTTCGCCCAAGCTCCCCGCCTAGACTCGGCGAGGCGGGCAGCGAGGCGAGCGAATGCACTTGAATGACACCAATTTAGTAAATTCGTGTCCGTTCGTAATTAGTGTCGGTTGTTATATAATTGAAGCATGAGAATTGCCATCAACGGCTTTGGCCGGATTGGGCGAATCTTTTTTCGCCAGGCTTTGGGTCAAGCCGATATAGATATTGTAGCGGTTAACGATCTGGGTGAAGTGGAAAACTTGGCTTATCTTTTGCGTCGCGATACGGTTTACGGCGAATACGAAAAACCGGTGGAGTTTCGGCGCGGGCAATTGGTGGTGGATAGCCATAATATTTTTGTTTACAGCGAAAAAGATCCGGCTAAACTGCCCTGGCGGGATTTAAATATAGACGTGGTGGTGGAATCCAGCGGGGTATTTACTTCATACCAAAAAGCCGAGGCGCATTTAAACGCTGGTGCCAAAAGAGTGGTGATAACCGCGCCGGCCGATCCGGCAACACCCCATGTTTTGCCGGGGTCCAATAGCGAACAGTTTAAAAAAAGTTTAGCTAAAATAACTTCAGACGCTTCGTGCACCACCAATGCCGCTGTGCCCATGTTAAACATTTTGCAAGAAGCGCTTGGCGTAAAAAAAGCCATGCTCAACACGGTGCATGCTTATACTGCTTCGCAGGGCTTGGTGGACGGGCCGGCCCAAAAAGATTTTTTGCGAGGCCGCTCGGCCGCGCAAAACATTATACCCTCGCACACCGGCGCGGCCGATGCAGTTATACGTTCACAACCTTGGCTTAAAGATATTTTTGAAGCGGTGGCTTTACGGGTGCCGGTGCTTACCGGTTCCATTGCCGACCTTACTTTTTTAGCTAGCCGTAAAACCGATGTGGATGAGGTTAATAATATTTTGCGCCAAGCGGCTAAGCACCCCAGATGGCAAGGAATTTTTACAGTTAGCGAAGAGCCGTTAGTATCTTCCGACATCATTAAAAACCCACATTCTTCCATAGCCGATTTAACCCATACCAGAGTCGTAGGCAGTGACATGGTTAAAGTTATGGCTTGGTACGACAACGAATGGGGCTACTGCGCCTCGCTTTTAAAGCATATTCTGAATTTGAAGGGCTTGCTATAACTAGTTGGCAATTTCTAATAAAACGGCTTAGATAAGCCATTTTTAGGCGGTTTTAGCCAAGCTATTGACAACATATATGGCTATATGCATGCTATGATATAGGCATCAGAAAAGGAGAGTTCATTATAAACTTGCTTAAGACTTAAGAGAGGAGGCGAAAAATGAAGACCATCGAAGTATTTATGCTCTGCATCATGAAGCCTTTTTTTATGGCCATCAAGATATATGAATGGTTTGAGAAAAAGGCAATTATCGTATTCCGTATGGTTCTTTTGTGTGTTGTATTTGTTGTGTGTTTGGCAGTAGTGTCTTCCCTTCCGTCTTTTTGGGAATCGCTGGTCATCCGTATAGGTATGATATGGGGCGCCTTGTTTTTTCTTTCATTTTTTAGTTCGCTATTCATGAAATCGAAAAGGCTAAATGATTTAGCTCGCGAGTTTATGTAATCCAACCAAACGCGAACATCCTCTTAGAGTTTCTGTTGGCATAGTTGGAGGTTATCCAGCCAGGGCCAATCTGTCCCAGTTACGAATCGTGGATACACGCCGTCTTGTGGAGAAAATTGGATTTATTGAAAAAAAGATTTTTTTGAGCATAAGAAAAGCCGCCAGAGACATACTCTAAGCGGCTTTTCACATTCTCCCCCTTGCGGGGGTGAGGCCGAAGCCAACTATTTCCACATTATATACCAAGACAATTTTGAATGCAAGGGGTGATAAGTTTTCCCATTTCTAACCTAATCAACCAGAGATGTTAACACTCATTGCTCGATCGGACACTAGGTGTTAACATGTGGGTATAAATTGTGATTGAGTTTTTTAAATTTGTTTTATGGCGGAAAGTAAGATTTCTCTAACCCATCTAATTTTAGAAAAATTCCAAGAGGCTGGTGAACTAACTCTTGAGGCGGTTTTACCTCGCAATCGCGCCGAAGGCAGAATGTGGCGGCAAGTTTTGGGTTTGCCAACTGGCCATGAATTTTCTCCCAGAACATTTTCAGCTATACTTTCCCGTTTAAAAAAACAAGGCTTGGTTGCTAAAACTGGATTACAGGGAAAATCCTTGTGGCTTATTACGAACAAAGGAAAAGATTCTGTAAAAGATGTAGTGGAATCAAGCTTGCCGAAGGAGGATGGTATTACCAGATTGGTTATGTTTGATATACCCGAAACAGAAAGTGGGAAAAGAAGATTAGTGCGAGTTCAGCTTATAGCTTGCGGTTTTAGACAGTTGCAAAAAAGTGTTTGGATGGGCTACCGTCCTTTGCCAGAAAAATTTATAAAATCTTTAGATTATCTAAAACTTAAAGATAAAGTTCAAATTGTCAGCATCAATAAAAGTGGCACCTTAGAAATAGCATGATTTTTATCTGTTTTACATGTTAACACTCATTGCTCGATCGGACAGTGGTTGTTAACATGTGGTTTTTGTTGTAGGTGTTGTAGGTTTAGTTTAGTTTGGTTTTAGATATAGCTTAATAGATTCTAATGAACTAGATAAATTTGTGATAAAATAAAATAATGATATATATAGGCTCGGATCATCGTGGCTACAATTTAAAAGAGTATCTTAAAGGTTATCTGTCTGCCGCTAAAATTCCTTTTAAAGATGTAGGCAATCATAAATTTGATCCGGAGGATGATTATCCGGATTTTGCTTTTAAAGTTGGTCAAAAAGTAGCCGAGAGTCCTACAGAGAATTTTGGTGTTATGGTTTGCGGTTCTGGTTTGGGTATGGTGGTGGCGGCCAATAAAATCAAAGGTGTTCGGGCGGGTCTCGCTGTCACGGAGTGGTTGGCTAAACATGGCCGAGAAAACGATGATTTAAATATTTTAGCCTTAGCCTCGGATCAAACCGATTTTAGTTTAGCCGAGAGAATTTTAAAAGTTTGGTTAAGTTCTAAATTTAATGGTGGCGAGAAGTATCAAAGGAGGATAGAAAAAATAGAAAAATTTGAGAAAGAACATTTTAAGTAATTTTTGCAGAAAACATTATTCCTCGCAGGCGACCCATTCAACCTTGTTCAGGGTCGTCCTGAATAATTTGAAGGACGACATGGAGTATATGAAGAGGGTGTAAAGGGAGAAAGGGGGAAGGAAAGGGGTCTTCTCCATACCTGCCCGCCTTTGGCGGGATGCTGCTCGGAACAATGTTTTCTTAAGTTAGCTGTTAAATTTTATGCAAATTATTCCTGCAATATTAGAAAAAGACTGGCCAGAAGTAGAAAAGAAATTAAAGTTGGTGGATGGTTTAACCGAATATATCCAACTGGATGTTTCGGATGGAATTTTTACGCCGGTGAAAACTTGGGACAACCCCAGCGATCTTTTGGGTTTGGAATTAAAATCTAAAATAGAGGTGCATTTGATGGTGGCCGATCCAGTTACGGAAATAAAAAAATGGTCAGTTGGTTCTATCAGTCGAATAATTGTGCCAGTGGAATCTTTAAGTAACAATTTAGAAATTATCAAACACTCGGTGTTTGATAAAAATAGTGAACTGGTTTTAAGTTTTAATGTTGAGACTCTGTGGGCGCCGTATGCCGATATAATTCAACAAGCGGGCAGAATTTTATTTTTAAGCGTTAACGCTGGTTACCAAGGCCAAGAATTTAACGAGTCGGTTTTAGAAAAAATAAAAACCTTAAAACAGGTAATGCCGAATGTGAATATAGAAGTTGATGGGGGAATTAATTTGGAAAATATTTCTAAACTAAAAGAACTAGGGGTAGATTCCGCCGTAGTTGGTTCGGCTATATTTGAAAGTGCGGATGCAAGGCAAACAATAATAGATTTAGAAAATAGCTTAAAATAACCCTTAAAGAAGGGCATGTAGGATGTGATATTGCTGTGTGTGATTAAAGAGGACTCGTTGGGTCCTCCTTTTTTTGTTTATATTTTGTTAAAATTAGGGTGTGGAAGCGCTTCACGAAACTAAATTAAAACAGCTGGAGCTTAGGGCTAATCAAATACGCCAAGACATCATTGCTATGTTGGTGGAAGCTGGTTCGGGGCATTCAGCTGGGCCGTTAGGCATGGCCGATATTTTTACGGCTTTATATTTTCATATTTTAAAACACGACCCCAAACACCCCGAATGGCCCGGGCGGGATCGTTTAATTTTATCCAACGGCCATATCTGCCCAGTTAGATATGTAGCCATGGCTCACGCCGGTTATTTTCCCATAGAGGAATTGAAAACTTTGCGCCAGCTTGGATCGCGTTTGCAGGGTCATCCTCATCGCTTGTCTATGCCTGGTTTAGAAACAACATCTGGTCCGTTGGGATCAGGTTTATCGCAAGCATCTGGAATTGCACTAGCTTTTAAAATGGATGGTTTATCAAACCGAGTTTATTGCGCCATGTCGGATGGCGAACACGATGCCGGCCAAACTTGGGAAGCGGTGATGTTGGCGGCCAAATATAAATTAAATAATTTAACCGGCATAGTAGATAGAAATAATATTCAAATAGACGGTTTTACCGAAGACATTATGCCTTTGGATGATTTAAAAAATAAATACGAATCGTTTAATTGGCATGTTTTAGAAATTGATGGGCATAATATGCGCGAATTTGCGGAGGCTTGCGCTAAAGCTGAATCTATTTTTGAAAAGCCCACGGTAATTATCGCGCGAACAATTCCCGGCAAGGGCGTAGATTTTATGGAACATAAATTTGAGTGGCATGGCAAACCACCTAATAAAGAAGAAGCAGATATTGCTTTGAGAGAATTAAGAACTTTGCAGGGGCAAATAGAAGCGGGGCATATAGATTAAGTTTGGAAGAAAAATATTATCCCTCGCAAGCGACACGGAGCCTCTTTATTTATAAAATAGTCTTCTCCGTGATGTTGCTCGGGATAATATTTTTCTTAACCTCCGCTAGATTTTATGAGTATGAATCCAAGTAGTTATTTAGTAAAAGACATTTTAAAGCCAGAAATGAAAGCCACCCGCGATGGCTATGGCGAGGGTTTGATTTTGGCCGGCGAAAAAAATAAAAATGTGGTGGTGTTATGCGCCGATCTGACCGAATCCACCCGTTCGCTGGCTTTTCAAAAAAAGTTTCCTGAAAGATTTATAGAAGTTGGCGTGGCCGAACAAAATATGGCCTCGGTGGCGGCGGGTATGTCGCTCGCCGGAAAAATTCCGTTTGTGTCTTCTTATGCCACGTTTAGCCCGGGCCGAAATAACGAACAAATCAGAACCACCATTGCTTACAATGAAGCCAATGTAAAAATCGCCGGCGCCCATGCCGGCATATCGGTCGGCCCCGATGGCGCCACACACCAGGCTTTAGAAGATATTGGGCTTACGCGAATGATGCCAAATATGACAGTGATTGTGCCATGCGATTATGAAGAAGCTAAAAAAGCTACTATAGCGGCCGCCGAAATAGTCGGTCCAGTTTATTTGCGTTTTTCTCGTGAAAAATCTCCAATCATAACAACTGGTTATACACCATTTAAAATTGGCCGGGCCCAAGTTTTTAAAGATGGCCAAGACGTGGTTATTTTTGCTGGCGGGCCGCTTATATACAATGCGATCAAAGCGGCTTTGGATCTTGAACAGGAAAGAATATCGGTGGCGGTGGTAAATGTTCATACTGTAAAACCTTTAGACAAAGACACAATTTTAAAATATGCCTACGAAACAAAAGCGGTAGTAAGCGTGGAGGAGCATCAAGTCAGCGGAGGTCTAGGCAGTGCCACGGCTGAACTTTTAGCTAAAGAAATGCCAGTGCCGATGGAATTTGTTGGGGTGGACGATAGTTTCGGCGAATCTGGTAAACCAGAAGAGCTTATAGAAAAATATGGGATGGGCGTGGAATCTATTAAAAAAGCGGTTAGAAAAGTTTTGACCAGAAAGTGATGATAGTTTAAGATAGTTATTCATGTTCTTTAACAAGAAGGAGGCAGTTATGAAAGTCAAGGAGGAGGTGGCCAATGAGAATCGTCTCCTTTATTCTCCATGCTGTGAAACAGGGGCGGATTGAGGTGAATGTCCACCGTACGCAGGGATGCTATGGCTGGGCGAGGGGATCCGAGATTCATGTTGATCCTGAACGTGGCGGCAGTCCCATTTTCACCTTGGTTCACGAAGCTATGCATTGTCTCTTTCCTAAGGCTTCAGAGAAATGGATCAAAGCAAGAGAAGCGGCCGTGTTTCGGAGTTTAACTCTGAAAGAACGAAAGTGGTTAGAGAAATATCTGAAAAGCAAAAAAAGGAAGGAAAAGTAAGGATTGAAACATATGCTTCAATCCTTTTTATTTCTGGGAGTTTTAATATGTTAAGGTCAGTTTTTGATGTAAAAAACTGACCTTTTTCTTTTTATCTGGTAAAATTATAGTAATGGGTTTTGATGTCATTACCATTGGCACGGCCACCAGAGATGCTTTTGTGAGGAGTAAAGATTTTAAGACACTGTCCTCGCCGGAATTTTTAACGGGCGAGGGGTTGTGTTTGCCGTCGGGCGCCAAAATAGACGTGGACGATATTATTTTTGCCACGGGTGGCGGAGCCACCAATGCCGCGATAACGTTCGCGCGCCAAGGTTGGCGCGCCGCTTGCGTTTGCAAAATCGGCAATGATGTTTCGGGCCGGGAGATTTTAGCGAATTTAAAATCGGAAGGGGTGAGCACTGGTTTTGTGGTGGAAGATCATAGTTTGAAAACCGCTTACGCTATTTTAATTCTGGCGCTAACTGGCGAGCGCACCATTTTGGTTTATCGGGGCGCTTCGGAAAATTTTGAAGTTTCGGATATCAATCTCCACACTCTAAAAGCCAAGTGGTTTTATGTGGCCGGTTCGGTGCCGCTAGAAATTTTAGATCTTGTTTTAAACAAATCAAAAGAAACTGAAGCCAAAGTGGCCCTGAACCCGTCCCAGTCACAAATCAAACTGGGTTTAAAAGGTTTGGCGAATATTTTAAAAAAAGTTGATGTTTTGATAATGAATCACGAAGAAGGGGCGTATCTAACAGGTTTTGATTATAAAAAAGAAAATAAAATATTTGAAACTTTAGATGAGTATGTTAAGGGGATAGTGGTGTTAACCGATGGGCCAAGAGGTGCTTTGATTTCCGATGGTAAAAGTATTTTTGAGGCCGGAATTTTTAAGGATCAAAAGGTAATAGATAGAACCGGTGCCGGCGATGCTTTTGGTTCTGGTTTTGTAGCAGGCTTAATAGAAAGAAATGATATTCAGTATGCCATTAGGCTGGCCAGCGCCAACGCGGCCAGCGTGGTGGAAAAAATAGGGGCTAAAGATGGTATACTCACTAAAGATGAATTTGAAAATAGTGCCAGATGGCGCAGTCTTAAGATAGAAATTAGGTAACCTGGTAATTAAGTAACTAAGAAATAAGAAAAATGAGTCCGAATCAAAAATTGGCCAAGATACTGGGTGTTACCGAGAAGACTTTTAACAATTTTATTGAGGCCATTTCACAATCCACCGGAAAAAGCGGGATTATAGAAAAACTATCCCAAGAGAATGACCGCATTGTGGCTGAAACTCTGCTCAAGATAAATAGTAGTGATTTTTCATCCGGGTCCGGCTCGGGTATGGCGGATCATATTCGTGGCGCCCTGCAGAAAGCTATTTTTTATCACGAGACGCAATTTTTAGATTTTTTACGCACTGTAGAGGGCGAAAATGAATTTGAAAAAGCGGCTAATCTTTCCCGCTCTCTGGTTAAAATTGGCCCAGGTTTTTTTCTGAAGAAGGAATATATTAAGAAAATTTTTCTGAAACGCCGGCCGGATAATCTGCTTAATTACTTGGGCTATAAGTCGGTGGAAGAATTGTTTGAATCGAGCGATCTTTTGGAGGCTTTCAGCGCTTTGAGATTCGTGGAATCAGACGAATGGATGCATCAAACTTTTGAAGAAGCTTACAGCAATTTTACCGCCGGCGATTTTGAAGAAAGAGAGATAGAGATAAAAGTTTTAAGTTCAAGATGGCACGACATTGCCAAAAAATTCGTAGAAAAAAAACATCATAATGTTAGCCACTTAAAAGAGTTTGGGGTTATTTTTTTGAATCCGATAAAAATGGATATCCCCGGCAAGTTTTTGCGGGATTTTGCCTTGCTTTTGCATTATTTTCACGAGATTGAATTTTATTCAAAGTTATTCCGCCGTTATTCTTCCGACCCAGATTTTGCCCAAAAGTTTAAGGCGATGTTGAGAGGTGATGTTAAAGAATTAACAGATATTAATCAAAAAAATTCTTGGCTGATAGTCCAGCGTTATTTAGTTAAAGATAATCCTCAAGATCCGCGTTTGTTTGCGCCCAGAATTAATCCAGAATCAATGCATTGGACCAAAGGCGAACGCGATTTGATTGGTGTGGGCCAAAAGTCTGGCCTGAAAGTTGATTTAGGTTTATGGTATAACTTGGATTGGGTGGGCGGTTTGTTTTCTGGTGAGACAGAAGAAGAAATTGTCAGCTTTGATTTAGAAGATAACGCCATGTCGCTGGTTTCTTTTATGGAAGGTAAAAAAGAGAGCTTGACTTATCATCAGCGTGAAGCCATGTGGACCAGAATTTTTGCCGAATACGCCGGCGGGGAAGACAAGCTAGAAGAGCTGATTATTGAAAATTTTGATAAGGGGTTTATAACCCTATAAGGTATATAAAATAAAATATCAAATATAAAAAATAAAAAACACAAAGTAAAAATCAAAGATATTTTTAATATTTTATATGTGTTTTTTATGTTTGATTTTTAATTTTTGATTTTGTTATGTTATTGAATGATATTTTGAAAAAAGCTTCAAAAGAGCATTGGGCGATAGGGCATTTTAATGTCTCTAATTTAGAATTGCTAAAAGCAGTGGTGGAGGCGGCCCAGGCAGCTCAAGCACCGGTTATGATAGGCACTTCCGAAGGCGAAAGGGAGTGGCTGGGTTTAAAAAACGCGGTAGCTTTGGTTAGGGCTTATCGCCAAGATTATCCGCATATTTTTTTGAACGCGGATCACACTAAAAGTGTCCAGGTCGCATTTGATGCTATTGAGGCCGGGTATGATTCCATACATTTTGACGGTTCGGTTTTGTCCATATCCAAAAACATCCAACAAACCAGGGAAGTGGTGGAATATGCCAAGAATAAAAATAGCAGTATCTCGGTTGAGGGTGAGTTGGGATATTTGAAAGGAGAATCCCAATTAAGTGGAAAAAAAATAGAGATCGGCCCGAGTGATTACACCGATCCGGAAGAGGCGGCCGAATTTGTGGCCAGAACCGGTGTAGACCGGTTGGCGATTGCCATGGGCAATGTCCATGGCATCAATTTGGACGAACCCCGATTAGATTTTAATCGGTTGGCCGAAATTAGAAAATCTGTGCCGGAGGGCGTGGCTTTGGTTCTACATGCTGGTTCGGGAATTTCGGACGCCGACATTAAAAAAGCTATATCGTTAGGTATAAGCAATATTCACATCAGCACCGAATTGCGGGTATTATTTAGAAAAGAATTGGAGGCAAGCTTAAAATCCCAGCCTGATGAGTATGCTTTGTATCGTCTGGAAAAAGAAGTGGTAGACAACGTGCGCGACCTCGTACGCCAAAAACTCCGCCTTTTTGGCAGTCTAAACAAAGCCCGTTGATGTCAAACATTGAATGTTTGACATAGACTAATCTATAAATAAGTCAAGACCAGATTTTATCTTACTTTTAATTTCACTTGTTAGAACAAAGTTGTAATAATGTTTCTTATTTCTAAATTGCTCAATAATTATAGAGTGATTCAAAAAATTGCCCCAACGATTTGTGCCAACATAGTCTTGAAAACTAGACCAGGGGTATTGATGTTCTCTGCCCATCCAGTGTTTTAATTCACGAGGATTCAGATGGGTGTAAGATGAAAGATGCTTTAAATAATTATCTTTATTTATATGGACGGACTGGTATCTGCCACCCAAAAGATGACCTGTTCTTTTGTATTTTAGATTAAAATACTTTGTATAGGCATCTCCTAGTCTTTGCATAAAATTAATTATTCCTCCTCCCTTAATCTCTTTTAGAATAAAATGGTAGTGGTTTGGCATCAGACAGAAACATACCAATTCCACTGTACGTTTTGATAGAATTTCTATAAATAGCTCTTTGTCAAACATTGAATGTTTGACATCGGTAACCACACGGGAGATTTGAGGAATATATACTTTGCCCTGGAATATTACAAGCAAAGTCATAAATCTCCAGTAATCATTCTCATTAAGAAAAATATTCCTTTTTTCTACTCCACGATTATAGATATGGTAGTATTCGCCCGGAGCAATTATTGGTGCTTTCATTTATTTTATTATTTTGAGTGATAATTATATATTGATTTTATCATACATATATTGTGTGTCAAACATTGAATGTTTGACACTGACAGGGGGGTAAAAATAAAAAAGAGGCTTGCTGATTAGGCAACCCTCAATAGTTAAGACTGTTGACTATTAAAAGTTAATATTTTATACTGTAAAATACTCCAGATGGAGTGTTCTTTTTGCCTACGTCAAGGCATGGCAAGCCTGGCCACCCTTGGCTTAACTAGCGCTGTGACGGCGCGAAAAAAGGAGGAGAACATTGCACGTTCAAGAAATGTCCGCAACAAGGAACGCCATGAGTTCAGTGATTCATATAAGCTGGCTTTGTGGTGCCTAGTTAAGCTCTTTGAGTCTGGCTATACCCCAGTTCCAATTTTTGGCGAAATTAAATTAATTGAAGATGATGAATTTGAAGATGACCGCGATTGGCATTTCTGGCGCAAGTTTTTGGCATCGGATAGAAATACAGGTTGTAAAGTTTGGATAAGCATGAGCATGACTCTATCAACATGGTATGTTAAGTGGATTTTGGTATCACTTAAGCCACAATGGAAGGAACGTTTCATTGATGAAAATGTTGCTGGTAGGATGTTTTATATGAGCTATAGCTCGCTTCCTCCAAAAATACAAAATCTACCCAAAGTTTCTGCAGAAGATCGCCCCATTGGAAATTTAGAGATAAAGTTGCTAGAACAGTTTGACAAAAAGCTTGGCTGGAAAGAGATAGACATGTCTTTTGACGAGCATTTTATTTATGATGAGGATAACAAGCTCTTTTTTCTGAAAGATACTTTTGTTTTTCTTGAAGCTGTCGCTGAAGCGAAGAAAATATCTTTTCTTTGTCCGGGTAATGTTTTAGATAGCTATGAGATAGGGATATTAGACAGATCAGTTTTTGTTAAAGGAAAGTGATTCTCTGTTGGTTGAGAGGGGACCATAGCCCCCTCTCTTTTTATTTGATTTTTATTTATATTGATGTTAACTTGGATAAGGTAAATAAAATATGTCTATAAAAATCCAGGCGAAAATTAGGGAAAAGGGAGGTGTAAACCAGTTGCGGCGGGCGGGGTTGGTGCCGGGCGTGGTCTATGGGCACGGGATGGAAAATGCCAACGTGGCTGTGGGCCGGTTAGATTTGGAAAAGGCTTTGGAGCGGGCTGGCGAAACCACTCTTTTGGAATTGACTGTTGAAGGTGACCCTTCGACTCCCTTCGACAAAGCTCAGGGTAAACCACTCAGGGCAAGTAAATCTAAACACGTTTTGATTCATGAGGTGCAGAGAGATCCGGTAAAAGATTTTCTCACCCACGTGGATTTTTTGGAGGTGAGGCTGGATCAGAAAATCAAAGCCGAAGTCCCCATCCATTTTGTGGGTGACTCTCCAGCTGTAAAAGAACTTAGCGGCACTTTAATTCGCAGTATCCAGCATTTGGAAGTTGAAGCTTTACCGCAAAATTTACCCCACAATATTGAGGTTGATATTTCCGACATCAAGACCTTTGAAGATCATATTACCGTGGCTGATATTAAAATTGGCGCGGGAGTTAAAGTTTTGGCGCAGGCTAGCACTATTGTGGCTTCGGTAGTGCCGCCGCGCAGTGAAGCCGAACTAGAGGCCTTAAAGACCGAAGTGGAGGAAGATGTTTCTAAAGTTGAAGGTGTGGTTAAACAAGAAATTCCAGCAGACGAAGAATCCGAGAAAAAGGAAGACAAGTAATTTATCGGCTATTCTGCCCGATATCCTCGTGTTAAAATACAACCAATGTTAAGAAAGCATTTATTTGTTATTATATGCGCTGTTTTTGGTTTGATTTTCGCAAGCGCAGGTTTTGTTTCTGCTCAAGATTCTGGGCAAAAAGCTCAATGGGAATCTCAAATTTCTGCCATAGAAAACGAAATTGCCGGTTTAGACAAAGAATTGGTTCAAATACGGGGCCGCAAGGAATCTTTAAAAAACGAAATTGCTAAATTAGATAATGAAATTAAAAGATCGGAGCTTACCATAAAAGGGCTTAATTTGTCGGTAAGACAGACGGAAAATACTATCGCTTTAAGGATAGAAAGTATCAAGGAGGCGGAAATAAAAACAGACAAGCAAAAAAAATCGCTTTCGGAATATCTGCGCACTGTCTATAAGCGCGACGATTTGTCTTTGGTAGAAATTTTGCTGGTTAAGAAAGATCTGGGGGAATTTTTTCAGGAGGTTTCAACTTTTGAGGATTTGCAGACTAAAATGAACCAATCGCTAGATGACCTCGCTGTTCTTAAAGCCGAGCTCCAAAAAGAAAAAGAAGAGTTGGAGGATAAACGTCAGGAGTTGCTGTCGCTAAGAGCCCTGGCGCAAATTCAAAAGCAGAATGTGGAATCAAAGAAAGTTGAAAAAAGTAAAATTTTGAAACTGACCCAAGGGGCGGAAGAAAATTACCAGAAGGTTATTAACGCCAAGAAAAAAGATATTGCCGCCATCAGGAGTCAGATTTACTATTTGGAGCGCACCGGAGTTAGCGCCGAGGATGCCGTCAAGTACGCCGACCTCGCGGCTAAAAGAACTGGCATTAGAACAGCTTTTTTATTGGGTTTGCTGGAGGTGGAAACGGGACGCCGCTACGAGGAGGGGGTTATTACAGCGGGCAGTCATACCGGCAATGGCAATTGGCGAACGGATTTGTATGAGTGTTACATAAATTTGGGCAAGCGCAGTTCGGCTGAAAAACAAAAGAATGCTTTTTTTCAAATAACTTCTGAATTGGGCTACAACCCCGATACCATGCCGGTTTCGCGCAAGCCCAACTATGGTTGCGGCGGCGCCATGGGGCCGGCTCAGTTTTTGCCCTCAACCTGGCTGCTTTTTGAGGCTCAAGTAGCTAAATTGACGGGGCACAATCCGCCCGATCCATGGAAAGTGGAAGACGCTTTTACGGCGGCGGCCTTGTATTTGGCCGATGCCGGCGCCGCGGCTAAAACCCAAAACTCCGAACTGCGCGCGGCCAAAGCCTATATTTCGGGCAGTCCCAACTGCACCAAATACATCTGCAATTTTTACTCCCGCGAAGTCTTGCGCATTGCGGCGTTGATCGAACCGAATTTGTAGGTTATGCTCTAAGCAAGTTCTTTATAATCGTCAGAAAATACTTAATCCCTCAAAAAGGAGGCAGATCATGGGTTCTTTTAAGGGAGAGAATACGCCTTTGGCCCGCAAGGCCCGTCAAGT
>CAYJTN010000002.1:0-3409 GCA_964373235.1 uncultured Candidatus Saccharibacteria bacterium | reverse complement strand
GGGTATTGGCCGTTGGCGGTTTCGTCGGAAAGCATCACGGCATCGGAGCCGGAGATAATGGCAAAGGCCACGTCGGTCACCTCGGCCCGGGTGGGCGCGGGGCTGTCTTTCATGGAAAACATCATTTGGGTGGCGGTAATAACCGGTTTTACCGCGGCTTTGCATTTTTTAATTATCATATTTTGAATAAAAGGTATTTGTTCCAAGGGCACTTCATTGCCCAAATCGCCTCGGGCTATCATTATGCCATCGGCCGCGTCTATAATTTCATCGGCTTTTTCTACGGCGATTTTTCTTTCTATTTTAGCTATCACGGGAATTTTGCGCCCTGATTTTTTGATATGATTTTTGATTTCTAAAACATCATTTTTATTGCCCACATACGACATAGCTATATAATCAACACTTTGTGCCAAGCCGAATTTTAAATCCGCGAGATCTTTTTCGGTTACAACTTTAATTGCATTTGGATCAATTGCGTGGCCATTTTCGGTTTGGGCACGCGGGCCGGACAGATCTTGTAAAATAGGTATTCTACGATTAGATTCCTTAGCTAGTTCCCGCACAGTGGAAATATAGTAAGCATGCTCATCGTAACTGCCCCACGAAAAATTTAACCTAACAATATCCATATGGTGGGCGATCATTTGTTTTATTATTTCTCTGTCTTTTGACGCCGGGCCTAAAGTGGCTACAATTTGGGCTTGGGAATAATTCATAGGAAATTTAAAAATAAAATCTCAAAAATCAAAATTGAGGTGTCGCGTCAGACGCGACTTATCTTTAGCAGTCTGTTGTATTTTGCCACCCGTTCGCCGCCATGGGGCGCGCCGGTTTTAAGACCAAAAGTTCCAAAGGCATAGGCGAGGTCGGCAATAAAATCGTCCGTGGTTTCACCGCTGCGATGGCTCACGATGCATTCTATATTATTTTCTCGGGCGAGACGCATTGTTTCCAATGTTTCGGTGAGCGTGCCGATTTGGTTGGGTTTAATAATTATAGCATCTAGGCTTTTTTGAGCGATGGCGTTTTTTAGGCGGGCGGTGTTAGTAACAGTCAAATCGTCACCCACCACTTTTATTTTTCCTTGCGCCAGCAGTTGGCTAAAACGGCCAAAATCTTCTTCGTAAAATGGGTCTTCTATGGAAAGAATGGGGAATGAGTTTATCAGTGTGCTGTAAAAATCCAGAAGTTCGTCGCCGGAATGATTTTTGCCGTCAAATTCATATTGGCCTTGGTTATAAAAAGAAGAAGCGGCCACATCCAGCGCCAGTTTAACTTTATCCAAAAGTTTATTTTCTTCTAAGACTTGAAGCAGAAATTCCAGCGGTTTTTTGACTTCGGTCGCCGTGGGCACAAAGCCGCCTTCATCGCCGTAGTTAGCCGAAGCAACTCCTAAATTCTCAACCAGTTTCTTTTTAAGCTCGTATTGAATTTTTGTGCCTATATCTAGCGATTCTTCAATATTATCCGTCAGCGGCACCACATGATATTCCTGAAAAGCCAGTTGGCTTTGAGCGTGCTGGCCGCCGTTGACCAAATTCATATAGAGCAGGGGAACGGGGCGAGATGTTTTAATGTTGGCCAGAGTTTTTAGATGTTCAAAAACTTCTATATTTTTTATTTTAGCGGCTAATTTAGCACAGGCAATGCTTACACCTATAGTTGTATTTCCGCCCAGCCTAGATTTATTAGAAGTACCGTCCAATTTAAGTAAAGTGCTATCCACTTGTTTTTGTTCATTTGGATTTACACCGGCCAGAGCAGGGGAAATTATTTTATTTATATTTTCTACTGCACCGAGAACGCCTAGGCCTCTAAAACGATTTTTATCACCATCTCTTTTTTCTAAAACTTCGTGGCTACCGGTACTGGCGCCAGAAGGCACAGCAAAACCGGCCGAAGCTTTATCACTCCAAGCTGTAACTTCTAAAGTTGGATTTCCGCGCGAATCCAAAATTTCTCGCGCCGTAACTTTATTTATATTAGCCACTTTTTTTTAGCAAAAGAAACAGCGCGAGCGGCGCGCCCCAGTTAGCCCAACGTTCCACAAAATCCCAGATCGGCTCGCCCACTATAGGCCGCACTAAAGCGGTCCAAAAACCCCAAAAAACCGCCCACAAAACAACCCAACGGATCGGCCGCGCCAAAATAATCAAAGCGACAAATAAATCCATCAGACCGATTAAAGTAAGCAGGGTTGCCGCTGTGCCGATTTCCACGCCGGTGAGCTGTTGAATCCAACCAATCCAAGCTTGTTTACCTTGTAAAGCAAACACGCCATGGCCCAGAAACTCGCCAGCCACTGCGATTCTCAATACCCAGTTAATAGTTTTGATGTTCACCCCGTTAGACATTTTTTGTTTATTCTCTAACATAATAGTTTTTTAACCCCGATGAGATATATGGCGACTTTGTTAAAAGGCGTCCGAGATGTCTAACGGGGTTCATTTTTTATGTTTTTGTTATAATTTTTAACTAGCTAGCCAGCCGCCATCCACAAATAATGTGGTGCCGGTAATATAACTAGCTTCTTCGGAAGCTAAAAATACCACCGCGGCCGCGACTTCTTCGGGCCGGCCTATTCTTTTTAAGGGAATGGAAACATCCAAAAAATTTTGAAATTCTTCCCGAGACATTTTAACCGAACGGCTCATAGGCGTGTCTATGGCGCCTGGTCCAATCACATTAACCGTAATGCCCAAAGAGGCCCATTCCACCGCCATAGTTTCCGACATGCCGATAATTCCTCCTTTAGTAGCGGTGTAATGCGCCCCGCCGTTAATACCGATACCAACCTGTCCCGAGGCTATGGAAGCGATATTAATAATCCGACCCCACTTATTTTTAGCCATTTCTTTAGCGGCTCTTTGAGCGCATAAAAACTGACCCTTTAGATTTATATTTATAGTTTTATCCCACTCGTCTTCCGTTAATTCCAGCGCTGGTTTAGGAGAATAAACGCCGGCGTTGTTTATTAAAATATCCAGCCTGCCAAACTGTTTTATAGTTTCGTCAAAAATTCTATCAATACCAACCCTATCAGACACATCCATTTTGAAAGCAACCGCTTGGCCGCCTTGGGAAATAATCTCATCAACCACCAACTGGCATTCGGCTTGATCAATATCGGTAACCACAACCTTAGCGCCCTGTTTAGCTAGGGCGATGGCATCGGCCTTACCCATGCCTCGTCTAGCTCCCGTGACTAAAGCAATTTTATTTTTGAGTTCAAACACATCTTTTACCCAAGCCTGGCTTGGGGTATCTATTATTTATTAAGGTGAGGTTCGACTCTTTTTAATAATACCGCATTAGTCGCCACAATTATAGAAGATGCCGACATTAACAGCGCCGCGATTTCCGGCCGCAACGACCAGCCCAGCGAGTTATAAAACACGCCGGCCGC
>CAYJTN010000001.1:36722-39675 GCA_964373235.1 uncultured Candidatus Saccharibacteria bacterium | reverse complement strand
CGCCTTCCTGCAAAGTCAAAAGCAGAGGCACTTTTGGATATAAAAACTTAAACAACAAAGCCCCAAAACCGGCATAGGCGGCCATGATGGACCAAGCGATATGATAGTTGTTCCGGTGATGGAGTTTCCGAGCTAAAAATGCCGACTTAATTGGAAAGAATAGCTTACTTCCATCAACTCTAAAAATGCGAACATTACCCATATTTTCTTCCGACAAGCGCTGGCTATCAAATCTTAAAGTTATCAAATCAAAATCAAAAGAATCACCCAAGCGATCGGTGATTTCTTTAAGGGCAACTTCGGCTCCGCCCACCAAAGGGAAATAAGCCAAAGAAAAAATCAAAACCCGCGGCTTAGTCCCGTTCATATAAATAGAACTATTCAGTCGCGGGTTAGATAACATCACTTCAAGCGATCAACTTCTTCGGCTATGCCCGGCTGATTCGGCGAAAGTTTAAGCACTTCTTGGTAGTATTTGAGCGCGTTGGTTTTATCGCTCACGTCGCGATAGTAACTGGCCAAAGCCAGTACCAAATTAACATCCCTGATCAAGCTCATACCCTCCAGCAAAACTTTAGGCGCTTCTGATTTTTTAGAAACATAAACATTCTTATAAAAATCGGCCAAGCCCAGATAGTAACCTGGCTGATAGGGATCGTTGGCAATAGCTTTTCTAAAATTGGACTCGGCCTTAACGGGATCGTTGAGATAGAAAGCGTAGAGACTGCCAAGATTGGCGAAAGAAAGAGCGTTAGCCGGATACAACACCCCGGCATACTCCCAAGCGTCACGCGCGCCTTCAAAATCGTTAAAAAACTTCTTTGTAATTCCCACCGCGATCCAATCATCCACCCCGCCG
Source organism: uncultured Candidatus Saccharibacteria bacterium (assembly GCA_964373235.1). Classification (GTDB taxonomy): domain Bacteria; phylum Patescibacteriota; class Minisyncoccia; order JACQLN01; family JACQLN01; genus JACQLN01. Next base: position 38,816 of record CAYJTN010000001.1, on the reverse strand, counting down.
GAGCCCATCGGATTGGCAGTTAAAACGGCGGCCAAAATCTTCAAATCGCCCCGCTTTTTTTCTACGGCATCACCACCTGGGTCGCTAAATCCTTGGCCGTAGCGAACCTCATCCAACGACCGACCGATGTATCTTGGAATCTCGTTTATAGGCTTACCCGAAAAAGGGCTGAATTCATTGGCCGGATTTCCCCCCACAGCTCCGCCGGAATTGCTGGAGTCTTTATACTGTTGGAGCGGCGTCTCATCACTTTTAAAAATGTAATCGGCGGCGATAACCACGCCAACCGCCAAAACAACGGCTAAAACCACCAATATTTTTTTATTCAACTTAAACATAGAAATATATGCTAGCATAATTCTCGCAAAAAGAAACCCCCCGACATTATGTCGGAGGGTTTCTTACTAGCTTCTCTCCCGATCCGCCAGTAGCGGATCGAAAGGCACAAGTAAACTAGATTTATAATTAGTTGGTCAAGGTTAAGGTCTCGGTTATACCCACATCAGTGTTGGATAAACCGGGCACCAGATAGCCGTTGAACCAATCGTAAGTGTTAACCGAAGGCGCAGTGTTGGTGGAATTGCCGGACCAGATAAAGTCATCATCATCCCAAGCATCTATATTGGCCGCCGTGGTGGCAAAGATATATCTACCAGCCGCAGTAGTACCTTCATAATTATCGCCTTGAGCGGTTATATCCTGGGTGTATTGGCCATTGTTAAGTGAAGCAAACTGGGCATCACCAAGCATGGCTGTAGTAATGGAAGGCGTGGAGCTGGCGCCTGTAACCGAGGCCTTCAAGCTAAAGTATCTGGTTTCACCTGCCGGAATAACCACCCCTTCCGCGGTAGCGCTGGTCGGATTGGCCGGATTAAACAAAATGTTTATATGCTGAACGTTGGAAGCCGGTGAACCCGCCACCGAAGCCGTGGAACTACCAATAACCGTGGATTCATCCGAAATGCCACTGCCGTTCAACAAACCCGAATTGTCGGCATTTCCGCACGCAGCTACGCTAAAGGCAGCATCCGAGTAGCAGTACACTTCAAAGTTAGTCACCCTGAAGTCAGAAACTGGAGGATCTTCTGCACCATCACCGGGCAACTCTTGTAGATAACCGCTCACCGAAGTGGCCACCGAGAAAGTAAACTTGTACAAGCTTATACCATTGGTGCCGGCTGGAGCCGTAACCTTAAAGCGGTACAGGTTCTGACCCGAGGTGTTGGAAAACTTAGTGCTGGTTAAAGGCACTCTTTCCACCGTGGGAATGGCTTTAGCGATTCTGGCGCCGTTGGAGGCCGTGTCAGACCCACCGGAATAAAGCGCAGTACCGGAAGACAAACCCGTTCCTTTCAACCCAAGATTGGTTTCATCATCAGATGACGAAGCGTCATGATTGACCAAAATCAAGTGACCGGGGAAAGCGTTAGTAACTGTGCCAATCGTTCCAATATCGCCCTTGACCGTAATCAACATTTGACTGTCTTTAGCCACTATCAAATCGGAATCAGCAGCGCCAAAACCGGTACTAAAGGTAGTGGTCGCGTAATCACTGCTGGTAAATGTGGCCTCACCAATCTTCTTAGCCCCATTCCACAATGTTACTTTGCTGATATCTGAAGGCGTGTTGGAAGCCATAGCATCATTGGCCAGAGTGGAAGTAGCTATCTGAAGACCCATTCTTTCTAGCCGAATATCTTCGTAAGTGGCATTGACTCTAAACACCGCCAAAGTTTGATCGGTCGCGCCGGCTTGCACCCATTTTTGGGCCGGGCTGGAAGAATCCAGAACCACCGTAACCGAACCGCCGCTGCGCAAAGTCATTGCCTGGCCATTGGCTTGGGTAATGGTTTCGGTAACCGATTGACCCGAGGTTTGGCCGGTAGAAGTTATACTGCCCGCCGCGTTCGTAATACCTAAACTATATGTGGTTGTGCCGGCTGTAGCTTCCGCGTCCACATTGCCTTTAACATCGCACTTTAAGGCAATGGTTTTAACCGAACCCTTAGGCGTAATCAAACCGCTGTCCAAATTGAATGTAAGATCGTCGCCGGTGGTTACGCTGTTAGCCGGACTGTTGGTATTGCCGCCTGT
>CAYJTN010000001.1:11747-36622 GCA_964373235.1 uncultured Candidatus Saccharibacteria bacterium | reverse complement strand
TAAACATTGCCGGTAACTTTAATATCGGCATAGCGATAAATATCAAAGTCCACACCGCGGCCGGAACCGCTCACAATATCGCCTTTAATGTAGATGTCTTTGAACTCGCCTTTAGCCAGTTTCAAACCGGCATCGCCGAATTTGGCCGTGTAGTATTTGCCGTCGCTGGAGACAGTGTGATCAAAGCAATCCCCGCCGTCAATACAGGTCTTAACATTGGCTAAGTCGCCCGTAGCCGCCGAACCGGATTGATTCCATCGAACGGATTTAACCGTAAGATCTTCAGCTGAACCCGCCGATAATTTAACCGAAGCGAAAGTGTAGTTGGTTAAACCAACCTCTTTGGTGGGGCTGGAACCGGGCTCGCGCGCGCCTGTGGACAAAGTCAAAGTGCCCACTGATAGGGTAGAGTTGACCGTCATGCCATTGCCCACAATCGGCAAAGTGCCGTTGACCGTGGCCGAACCGGCATCCACCGCAATCAAGCTTAAAGTGGCAATTTGGCCGGCATAGGCGTCCTGGTTGTTGTCGGAATCGCCGGCAATGGTCATGCCTCGCGTTGTGCCGGCTTTAACCACAAAGGGTTCATTCAAAACAGCTTGGTGGTTGGAATTAAGTGTTTTGGAAGTGCCGATTCTGGTGCCGGTTTCATCCAGCATAATAATACCGCTAAAGACCGCGTCTTGGGCTTGACCCGTTCTTTCAACTGTTACTGATTTTACGGTAACGTCACCATCCGAAGAAGCTGTAAAGTTAATCTTGGTGAAGGGTCTGGAAGCGAAACTCTCGCCGAAAAGACCCGCCGCCGGCGTGTCGCCCGCCAAAGCCACTGTTAAACCGCTGCCCGCCGCGACTGGTGTGGTCGGAGTCGTGGGCGTAGTGGGCGTAGTCGGAGTTGTTACCGATCCCGCTACCGCCGCATACTTGGCCCTGGAAACAGAACCGAAGTAACCTACCGCCGGGCTGACGCCGTTAGCCGCCTGCCAGGCCGCTACGGCCGCTTTGGTTATGTTACCAAAGTAACCGGTGGCCGTGGCCGAAAAATGACCCGTGGAAGCAAGATAATTCTGCAAGCATTTAACATCGTCTCCACGAGCGCCTACAGTCAGCGATCTGGTAAAAGTGCAAGCCGTTGCACCTGCGCTAGAACCGCCTTGCAAGGCTAGGAGCTGCGCTTGCAACGCCTGGATCTGCGCTAACAAGGTGGCGATCTGACTCGCAGACGTTTGAGCGCCCGCGGAAGGAACACCTACCAGCCAAGCAAAAGTTGTTACCATCAAACCGACGGAAACAATTTTGCCAGCCAGCTCCCGGCGTTTACTAGTAAAATAACTCATTTGTTTTTCTCTTTTTTGATTGCGATCCGCTTGAGGCGCTCTAAAAATTTAGAAAACCTCCAGCCGATCATCAATCCGCAATAATTTCTTAAGATTAATAATAAACCCAAAATTCGGAGTCAAGCCTGTCTCTTTCTGCGTAAATCCGCGTTTTGATCCGCGTTCATCCGCGTCCAGAGATCGACCGGACTTTTAAACTCCATTTATCTAAATTTAAACCCAATTAAATTTCAAAACCAAAAACGTAGCCAAAACACCAAGCTCTGATTTCAGTCTTATATTTAATTATCAAGGTGCGATCGCTTCGGCCACTAAACTTTCATCACGATCCTTAGCCCTCAACCCGTCGCGGGTTGCCAGCTAAGAACCACGAAGCCCCGAAACAACAAAATAGCCTTTTTAACGGCTGTTGATGTTTATCTGGATAAATTCATAAGTTCCGCTTTTAAAACGTACCTGATTGTTAGTCTATGTCCGCGACAGTTTAATGTCAATAATCTTTCTTACTATCTAACAACAATAATAGACTGTCAAAACACAACCTGCGAACACCAATCAGGTAACACAAAGAAAATTCCCGAACCGCTTGTTGTGACACAGGCAACACCTAAACTTATGCTTAAGGCCATTATACCACAACCCTAGGCCCGTCTAGTCCAGCAATGGTTGTGGAAAAACTAAACTTTAAATAATGGCTCAAGCACTATATGGTCTAAGGTGCTATGTTTAAAAGATGTTAGCATAAAAACCGCAACTTAAAAAGAATGAGGTGTGGAAAAACCCCCTTATTATTTTATTAACACTTCTTCTTGGCTGCCCATCTCGGCTTTAAAAACCATATCGCCTTTGAGGCCGCTCCTAGCTTCTAGCAATTTCTGGGCTAGGGGATTTAAGATCAGTTTTTGGATCACCCGCTTAAGCGGCCGGGCACCATAGACCGGATCAAAGCCCTTCTTAACTATATACTCTTTCAGTTCGGCCGAGATTTTAAGTTTAAGGCCCTGGGCCGACAGGCTGTTTTTAACTTCTTCTAGCTGTAAATCAACAATTTTTTCTATATCGCGCTTCTTTAAGGCATTAAAAATAATGATCTCATCCAAACGATTGAGAAATTCCGGCCTAAAGTGCCGCTTCAACGTTTCCATTATTTTGCTTTCCACTTCGCTTATCCGATTTTCTTCTCCCCGGCCGTCATCATGGGCAAAACCCAAACCGTGATATTCATTCACAATTTCGGTGCCTAAGTTAGAGGTCATAATAATAATGGTGTTCTTAAAATTAACCCGGCGGCCCTTGGCGTCCGTCAGTTGGCCATCGTCCAAAACCTGCAGCAGCAAATTGAACACCTCGGGGTGCGCTTTTTCCATTTCGTCAAAGAGCACCACGCTGTAGGGTTTGCGGCGAACTTTTTCCGTCAACTGGCCGCCTTCTTCGTAACCCACATAGCCGGGCGGCGAACCGACAAGACGGCTGACCGCGTGCCGCTCCATGTATTCCGACATGTCCACCCGAATCAAGGCATTCTCATCGTTAAACATAAACTCGGCCAGAGCCCGGGCCAGTTCCGTCTTACCCACGCCCGTTGGCCCCAAAAAGACAAAAGAGCCGATGGGCCTGGTGGCTTCATTAAGACCAGTCCGTGCCCGCCTGATGGCGTTAGCCACCGCCTCCACCGCTCTCGGCTGGCCGATAATCCTTTGGGTCAGCTCTGCTTCCAGACGAGCCAATTTGTTGGATTCTTCTTCCAGCAAACGACTCACTGGTATGCCCGTCCAACGGCTCACCACTTCGGCAATATCGTCCTCGCCCACTTCTTCTTTAAGCAGACGGCTCGCGCTTTCCAATTGGCCGAATTTTTGGGAGGAATCTTTAATAATTTTTTCCAGTTCCGGAATCTGGGCGTAGCGAATCTCAGCCACCCGCTCCAACCGGCCCTCGCGCTCGGCAATTTCGGCCTCGCCTTTAAGGCGTTCAATTTCTTTCTGCGATTGGCGCATTTTGGTTATAAGCTCTTTCTCGCGCAGCCACTGGGCTTCCAACGCCTGATATTTTTCTTTGAGATCGGCCAGTTCCTGTTTGATTTTCTTTTGCTTATCGGCCGTGCCTTTTTCTTTTTTTAAGGCTTCTTTTTCTATTTCCAAACGGCGAATCTCGCGCGACAGCATATCCAATTCGTCGGGCATGGAATCTATTTCCATGCGCAAAGCCGAGGTGGCTTCATCCATCAAATCCACCGCCTTATCCGGCAAAAATCTGTCGGAGATATAACGTTGGGAAAACTCTACCGCCGCCACTATGGCGGCATCGGTGATGCGCACCCCATGATGCACCTCGTATTTTTCTTTTATGCCCCGCAAAATCGCTACCGCGTCTTCTGCCGAGGGCTCCAACACCAATATCGGCTGGAAGCGGCGTTCAAAAGCCGGATCCCTCTCTATATATTTTTGATATTCCTTTAGAGTAGTAGCGCCAATGGCGTGGAGTTCGCCTCTAGCCAGCGGCGGTTTTAGCAAATTGGAGGCGTCCACCGCGCCTTCAGCTCCGCCGGCGCCCACCAAAGTATGCAATTCGTCCATAAACAAAATCAGGCGGCCTTCGGCCCGGTTGATTTCTTTTAATATGGCCTTGAGACGCTCCTCAAATTCGCCCCTAAATTTTGTCCCCGCCACCAAAGCGCCAATGTCCAAAGCCATCACTTCTTTATCGCGAATACTTTCGGGCACATCGCCTGAAACTATTCTTTGAGCCAAGCCTTCCACAATGGCGGTCTTGCCCACGCCGGCTTCGCCTATCAACACCGGGTTATTTTTAGTGCGGCGCGACAGCACCTGCATCACCCGTCTGATTTCGGCGTCGCGGCCAATAACCGGGTCCAGCTTTTCGCGGCGGGCGAGATCGGTTAAATTGCGGGTATATTTTTCTAAAGCCTGATAGGTTTGTTCCGGTTCGGGCGAAGTTACTTTTTCTTCGCCCCTGATTTCTTTTAAAGCCCGCAGAATATTTTCACTTTTAACGCCGTGATCCTCCAAAATCTGCTTAGCCTTGGAAGGCACCAGCACCAAAGCCAAGAGCAAATGCTCGGTGGAAATATATTCATCTTTAAACTTAGCGGCTTCTTTTTGGGCCTGTTCAATTATTAGGGCGAGGTCCTGGCTTAAAAAGAGCTGAGCCACGCCACCGCCGACTATTCTAGGCAGTTTGTTCAATTCCTGTTCCAAAAACCGATCTAGACCCGCCACATCCACTTCCATCTTTCTTAAAATAGTAGAGATTAAACCACCCTCTTGATGCAGTAACGCCAAAAGCAGATGCAACGAACTGATTTGTTCGCCGCCTTTCTCTTGGGCTAAAAAGTGGGCTTTTTGGAAGGCCTCCTGGGCCTTGGTGGTAAAATTGCCAAAATTCATAGTAGAATTATGTTTATAGGTCCTATTGGACTTATTGATCTTATCTTTTGGTTATTATCACTCTAACTATGCAAGTGATAATAGTATAACAAGACAAAAACAGTCAGTCAACGCCCTAGTAGTTCAATGGATAGAACAGCGCTCTTCTAAGGCGCATATGGGGGTTCGATTCCCTCCTGGGGCACATATCAATTCTAACATTTTAAAGGTCGATCGTTTACTAATTCGCATTTCGTAAAGTTATGAAACCCATCGGCAAAATAACCCATTACTATGACAAGCTGGGCGTGGCCATAATAGAACTTTCCGGCGCGTTAAAAGTTGGCGATAAAATTAAAATAGAGGGCGGCCAGAATGAATTTGAACAAACCGTGGCAGAAATGCAAATGGAGCACCAGTCTGTAAGCTCGGCCGGAAGTGGAGACGTGGTCGGCTTAAAAGTCAGCCAAAAAATCCGCGAAGGCGCTTTGGTTTTGAAATTGGAGGAATAATCCCTTTTATAAGTCCTATATGTCCTATCAGACCTATCAGGTGTGTTTGAGTTTTCCAGCTAAAAGCTATAAGCTAAAAGCTGTTTTCCCCATGGAGGCTATAGTGTAGCGGTAACACGGCAGGCTGTGGCCCTGCAATTATGGGTTCAACCCCCATTAGCCTCCCTATTTTCCGCTTTTCTTCTTCCCTTTTCACCCCTTTCTTCCCCTTAATCCCTTTTCTTATGCCAACCATCCGCCCAGCCAAAACCACCGACCTGGCCGAAATATCGCGCCTTAATTTGGTTTTGTTCAAAATCCAGCACCGCTTTGACCCGACGGCTAATTTAGATTGGACTTTCAGCCCCGAGGGCCAGAAATATTTTAAAAAAAGAATTGCGGGCCAAGATAGTTTTGTAGAAGTGGTAGAGGATAAATCCGGCAAATTGGCGGGCTATCTAATCGGCGTCGTGGTTAAACGTCCGCTCTGGAGAATTGAGGCTAAGTACGCCGAACTGGAAAGTGTTTTTATGGAAAAGAAATATCAAGGCGCCGGCCTCGGCGCCAAATTGACGCGAGATTTTATAAGCTGGTGCCGGAAAAATAAAGTTGATTATATTTCCCTTCTGGTTGCCCCGCGCAACCAATCCGCCATCGTCTTCTACCGCAAACTTGGTTTTAAAGATTACGATTTAGTAATGCAGTTAAAATTGTAAAAATAAAGCAAATATACTGAGATAGCGACCGCTATCTCAGTATATAATATAAAACAACTCCCGACTTTTTGCCGGGAGCTAAGCTTAGAACACACCGCCTAATCTTTTTTTGAAACCTTAAATAATTTCCGTGGATCAATACCCATTGCAATCAACTGATTATCCATTTCTCTGTCTGCGGATTCCTTTGCATGGCATGAACAGGTGCATTTCCATCCGCCAAAAGCACCGCGCGGTACAGATTGCCCACCAAAACATGTTTCATGTTTTCCCCGTGAGCATTCGTCAGATACACACAAGCAAACCATGTTTTACCTCCTTAATTAAAAGAACTCGTGCTGCTGCTATTATTGCCATATTAGACCCCCTTCCTTTTTTTGTGCTTCTTTTTCTTCTTTTTCTGCATTTCATCAAGTGCATCCAGTAACGGATCCTTCTCTTTTTCTATTTTGAACTTATGCTTTGCAAAGGCACAGGAACACACCCAGCCGCTCCCAACTAAACTAGGACGAGGATTTTCTCCCCCTAAACAGTGGCTGTGATCACCGCGTTCACAAGCTAAACAAATCTTAAATATCATAGCTGACCCCTTTCTTTTTAAGGAACAATTAGAACACTCTACTAAATACTTGCTTATACAACCTTGATTGTCAAATAAGTAATAGATTAGTAATATAACCCCATGACAGCGTCTGAATTTCTAAAAAACAAAAAAGTTTTAGTCATGGGTTTGGGGCTGTTGGGCGGTGGCCTTGCCACCACTAAATGGCTGGTTAAACACGGGGCGAAAGTTACAGTGACTGATCTTAAAACTAAAAATGAGCTAGCCGACTCAATCAAAGCTCTTGGACCTATTAAACACAAGGTCCGATTTGTTTTGGGTAAACACAATGAATCCGACTTCCGATCGCACGATACTGTAGTGGTGAACCCCGCGGTACCCAAAGAAAGCCCTTTTTTAAAAATTGCCCGCGAGGCTGGCGCTAGTTTAGAAAACGAAGCCACTCTTTTTTTAAATCTTTGCCCTAGCCCGATTATTGCCGTCACCGGCACGCGCGGCAAAACCACCACGGTTAATTGGATACATCACTTTTTAAAACAAAAGTTTCCCAAAACAGTTTTGGCTGGTAATTCCACAGAACATCCATATCTAAAAGAACTAGATTCGCTGGATTCGAAAACACCGGTGGTAATAGAAATATCTTCGTGGCATTTAGAACTTTTTGATAGCCATGTTAAAGCGCCCCATATAGCTGTAATAACTAATCTTTACCCCGACCACCTAAACAGACATGTGGACATGAACGACTATGCTTTAGCTAAAGCCAATATCTTTAAACATCAAACCCAAGATGATTTTTTGATTTTAAATAAAAAAAATCCTTGGACTAAGTTTTATTTAAAGCAATCCACCAGCTGGCGGACTAAAAGCCAAATCCGCTACCCAACCCCTTTTTTTAATGAACACTCGGTGTTCATTAAAAAAAGGGGTGAACATAATTTGCAAAACTTAATGACCGCCGCGCTCGCGGCTAATTTGGCCGGCATAGATTGGCCGCTTATTAAAAAAGCTATAAGCACCCTGCCCCAAATAAAATTTAGACAAGAAATTATTTATCAAAAAGGCGGTCTGACGATTGTAAACGACACCACCGCCACCTCGCCCGACGCCACTATCGCCGCCTTAAGAAGATTCGCCTATCGAGGTTCAACCTCAATATTGATAACCGGCGGCACCGATAAAAAATTAAACTTTGACGCTTGGGCTCAAGCCGTTAAAAAATTTGTAAAACCGGCCAATCTTTTTTTACTGGACGGCTCAGCTACAGCTAAAATGCTGGATTGTTTTGGTCAAAGATATTTTGGATCAGCGAGGCCCCAGCTCTACTTAGATTTTTATACTCTTTTGACTTCGGCCTTAAAACGCGCCAAGATGATAACAGGTAAAAAAATACTGCTCTTTTCACCCTCGGCCGCCAGTTTTGAAAAATTCAAAAATGAGTTTGACCGAGGCGAGCGATTCAACCAGTTCTTTCTAAAAGAAAGGAGGGTAAAGTGAATAAAAATCCTCTCGTGGAGGCTTATCAAGCTGTATTTTATAAAGAGCCGCCAGCAAATATAACCGAAGTGGAACTGGCCGAAGTCGCGATTGAAGGTTTGGGAGAAAAACATGATCCTGATTTAAGATTCCGGTGCCGACGGTATATAATCGATAATCCAGAACTTCCCGAGCACATCAGGGAATTCGCCATGATGTACATAAAGGTGCCCACTTTCTAAACCCCCAACCGCTCCGACCATGATGATCGGAGCTCTTTTTTTAGGAAACGGCCATTGCCACACTAGTATCTGTACATATCCACCAGCAACCCTTTATCGTCATATAGATAAACCGTGTCGCTCAAGTCATCAAAAACCTCTTCAGTGCGACCCAAATAAACTTTCCATCTGCCTAAATAAAAACTGGCTTGATTTTTAGAACGCTCCACACAGGCTTGATAGTTGTAATTTTTAAGAATGAAATCACGGCAAGCCGGCTCGCCGCCAAACTGAAAAGCGGTTAAATGAGGCGTGCTGCAGCCGCCAATGCCGCGGACAAACGTGCGGCAAGCCACGCTAAAACTGTTGTAACTGGATGGATCGGGTAAGACGCATCGACCCGAGGCCGACAAGGAATCATAGCCCTCAAAGCTGCTGGCTAAATAACCGTCACAGGAATTTTCCTGAAAATTTACGCCGAGCGGGCTTTTTTTGCCGACATAAACATCAACCGACGAATTTCTGGTTAAAACTATCGGATCATAAACTGAAAGTTCTCTGGGATTGTAAACCCGCGTGGCCGCGGGAATTTCAAAAGAAAAACTTGATCTCGCTATTTTCACTTGCCAGCCGGTAATATTAACGCCTAGATCCGATGATTGATTCCGCAAAGTCAGTTTTTCGTAATGGGGTTTAGCGGTACTGCCCCGGTGCACCATGTTAGCTATTTTAATCTTTTCAAAATACGGCGAGACGTTAATCATAAACGTCCTCGCGGCGGCGGTGTTGTCAAACTCGCCTTGGCTGTTTTTAGCCCGGGCAAGCAAGGTGTAAGTTTTCTGGCCCGGCGGCAGATTGTACGAAACTTTGCTACCCACTTCCTTCCAGCCACCGTCGTAACCAATCAGCCAGACGTCAAAACGCTTTATTTTTTCAAACGGCAAAATTTGCCAACCATCCAAAATAAATTCCGCCTTAGTATTTTGAATAGCGCTGTTATGCTCCGGCCCGCCCGTAATGGCCGTTTCCAGCGGGCTAAAAAAAATGCTGTTTTTAATAACTTGTGTTTGAGTTTGGGCTTGGCGGCTTGTCGGAAGAAAAACTGAACTTTTTATTTTAGAACGTTTAATAATATCTTTAACCTTGCCGGCCTCCGCCGATCCGCCCGCGCCGAATACCAAAATGCAAACTAAAAACAGAATAATCTGCTTGTTATAGGTCTTACTTGATTTTATAAAGTTCGCAGTCACACTTTTTATGCCGCGCCGGGCAAACCTGGCGGCCATAGTCTATTATCCTATAAGTATAATTGAACCATTCCTTTTTAGGAATTATGGCCATAAGGTCGCGCTCAATTTTTACCGGATCTTTCTCTTTAGAAAAACCTAACTTTTGGTTTATGCGGATCATGTGCGTATCCACGGCAATGCCTTCCACCACGCCATAGGCATTGCCCAAAACCACATTGGCGGTTTTTCTGGCCACACCCGGCAAGGTCAAAATATCCGACATGACTCGCGGCAATTGGCCTTTAAATTTTGATTGGATCAGCCGGCAGGCGGCAATGATATTTTTGGCTTTGTTGCGGTAAAAACCGCAGGAGTGAATCAGTTTTTCTAGTTGACCTTGAGACAGCTTGGCAAAGTCACCCGCGGTTTTATATTTTTTAAAAATTTCTTCCGTCACTTCGTTTACTTTTTTATCGGTGCACTGGGCCGATAAAATAACGGCTACCAAAAGCTGGCTGGGGTTATTAAATTTTAAAGCTATCTTGGCGTCGGGAAATTTATTTTTTAAAAACTTAACAACCTTAAGCACCCGTTTCTTTTTTTGTTCCAAAGTTTCCATACTTTTATAATAGCCCATATGCCAGAAGAAAAACATCATTCCGAGCGCCATCACGGAGATGACCGATTCTACAATAGAGAGGACTCCGTGTCGCGTAAAGCGACGTGGTCGCCACGCGACTTTACGTCGTCTGCGAGGGGTGATGTTTTTCTGAAAATTAACATGGATTACAACTAAAAAACCCGAGATTTGAAGTCTCGGATTCTTTAGTGAACTTGGTCGGGATTTTAAAAGTATGTTCAGCCTGTTATTCAGGTGGGTTTCCGCAACGATCAGCGCCCGAACGAATCAGCACGCAGTCGCAATTTAGGAATCCCTAGAACAATTATTTTGAGCTAAAACTTTTAAAATCCTGAATCCCGACTTTACGTCGGGACCAACCACCAAGTTCACTTTTATTATAGTCCTGTGGTAAATCCAATCAAGCCCACTTATCCACCGAATTAAAGGCCATTTTCCTTATAAATTTAAAACCTTTGATACTTGTTTTATAAGTCCCATGGCTACCGCGGCTGGTAATAAACTATAAGATTTTTCGCCGGCATCGTCTTTAATTGTCCACGGTTCTTGAATTGTTCTCACTTTGTTAGAAGTTTTATCTAATTCGTAGCGATAGCCCGGTGTAATTTCGTAATCATCCACAAATTTCTTGGCTGAGCTAACTGGCACAGAATTGCGTAAATAAATTTTGGTAATGCCGTTTAACCCTATTAAAGTTTTCATGACCTTATCATCAACTTCTATCCGATCTCTAATAGCTTCAATGCCTAAACTATCACCTTCCTTAGGCACCATTCTGCCCCCACCGCAACCAATATTATCGCAAATCAAATAAAACTGTTTTGTTTTTTCATCATAGCCAACCTCTTTTGTGGCGAGCACTCTAATATTGCGGGGCGTCTGGCACTTGGGGCAAATAACTCTAAATTTAATACGCTCGTCCATAACAGATTCTGGAACATTTATAAACACAAAAAAATCTGGATCGTCGCGATAGCCCATCAAAGCTCTAAAATATAAAGAATAAGATATTTGATCTAAATCGCGTGGGAAACCATCAATAAAAATAGCCTTGCCTTTTAACATACTAATCTGGCGTTCCACCAAAGCCAAAATAACTTCGGTCGGCAAAAGTGATTTAGTATCACGACCTAAAATAATATCCAAAGCTTTCTCCACCGTAACTGGACCGCGATAATTCTTTTTTAAGAATTCCATTAGTTCTTTCTTTTTGGTTTTATCGCCCAACTCTTTGTGAACACTGCGCACAATATCGCCTATAGAAATATGGGCAACCTTATCACTACCAACTGCTTCCATAAAGAGCTTGGTATAGGTACCTTTGCCCGAATTCTTTTTACCTAGTAAAAAACCCACAAAAGTATTCTTTTTTAAATACTTTTGAATTTTTTTAATATCTTCACCAGCTTTTAGTTTAAAATATTTTTGACGATCGGCTGGATCTTCCAACTTAAAAACTTGTTTGACACCGCTGACTTTTGTTTTAAAAATCGGGAAAGAAGAATTATTCATTGTTTGTTTTTATATTAACGATTTTATAGTCTATCAGATTTTAAAAAAAAACAAAGCCCAGTCAGTGAGTTTTTAATTTTCTCATTCGCGACCTAAGTCGTGTTTTGAAAACTTTACTGCGGGGCAAAATCCTGTTAATAAATTTCTGATTTATTTTTCCGATTTATTTTCTGGTTTTCATTTTTATTTATTATTGTTAACAACTTATGTCCGATCGAGCAGTAGTTGTTAACATGTGCCTCTCACAGTGCTTCTCACATCATAATTTTTCGTTCTTAACAAAACCCACGATCGTGAAATATGTTAAGCATGAAAATAAAAAGCCCCCGACTTTCGCCGGGAGCTGTATCGAGGTTGAATTTCTTAGACAATTTTGATAAAAAAAGCCCCAGCGATTAAGAATCGCCGGGGCTAAAACATTTCTAACATTATACTAAACTTAAAACGGTACAAAAACGTTGTTCTTACAATTACCCTCCATACACCAGGTAAACCACCCTTCATGGTTAAACCGGGTACTGGCCAAGCGGTGCCTGGCCAAAGGACTGGAGCAGTCAATTGCCATCTGAATAAAGACATCACAATCAATGCCACCTTCGGCCACGCATTTATTGCGCAAGCGGGCCAGATACTTCTTACGGCACTCGGGACAGTAATCACCATCTCCATGAGGATCTACTACCCATTCCCTCAACATCTCTTGAAACTTTTTGAATGTCCTTTTCTTCCGTGCATCCATAACAACCTCCGTGTCAAAATTTATTTTCTGTTTCTTATCCATGTAGCCGTGATAATCAGACCACAAATACCTCCCACCAGAAATATTGTTCTTTCTGTACTAGTATAGAAATCTGTACTAGTATAGAAAGTGATGGAAGGGAAAAGCGTCACCAATATCAGAAATAACCCACAGACTCCACAAAAAATAAATCCTGCAGGCTGTGGATCTCTCGACATAAAAACCATAAACTTAGATAGCATATTTGTCTCCTCTCTTCCAGTGGCCTAGATTTAGTTCAAAACCCACCGGACGATTTGTCCGAGGGTTTTTGGTTATCTCAACAGATTGAGACCGATGATAAATAGGATCCAAATCCCGAAGAAAACTTCCCAACCATACTGCCGCACCCGCCACTCCCACACCGGCATTGCCATTTTTTTCATAAGGCCTCCGCTAGGGTTTAAAAACAAGTTTTTTAGGAACAAATTACAATTTAATAATATCATGTATAGCCATAATAAGTCAATAGCAGAAAAGTGGCTTGTTTATTAGCTATTTGTATAGATTATATCGCCTAGCCGATCTTTCCATCGAAGTCTCACTTCGATAGGTAGTGCTACAAATTAGCTCATTTGTACACTATATCGCCTAATTGATCGTTTCTAAAAATTTTAATTCCGAATTTAGTTAGACGATCCAACACCGACGGCGTGGGGTGGCCGTAGGAATTGCGGCCGACTTGGATGATGGCTTCTTCGGGTTGGGCAATTTGAAGAATTTTTTCCGATGTAGAAGTTTTAGAACCATGGTGTCCAATCTTTAGAACATCTATATCTTTTATTGCCTTTGACACAATCAACTCTTGCTCTAATTCCATCTCGGCATCACCCATCAGCAAAAATTTTTTATTACCCAAGTTCAACTGACCAATTACATTAGAGTCGTGGATACTTTTAAAACTTACGCCGAAAGTTTCCCTAATCGGCGCCAAAATCTTTAACAGAGGTTCTTTAATGGACACCGAGTGTTCATTAAACCTGACTGAATCGCCGGCGCGGGCGAGGTAGATATTGCTGCCTTCCGATTTTAGAGCGGCCATAAAATCGGCATAGACCCGGCTTTCGTAATTGGCGCCGGCCAACATAAAATTTCTCACGTTATAATCGCGGAAGATAGAGATGAACCCGCGCACATGATCGGCGTGCGGATGGGTTAAGATAGCGAGCTCAATATCCTTGTCGTAAAACGGCAGATATTGGGCCAGCTTGGCCGAAATATTGCCCGACGGCCCGGCGTCTATAATAATCTGCACATCGCCCGGCAGTAAAACCAACTGGCTGTCGCCCTGGCCCACATCCAAAAAAACCACTTGGGCTTTTTGATTTTCTTTTTCCAAAACAAACCAAAAAATTAAAACAATTAGAAAAATTAAAATGCCTAAAATAAAACTTTTAGTTAGCCGAATCATGTTATTTATTATTAGTTTTAAGTTATAGTTAAAAGTTTAAGTTTTTAGTTAACCGATAAACTGAAACTATAAACTTGAACCAATAACTAACAACTAAAAACTATCATTCCAACCGTTATTTTCTAAATATCGCCAAAAAATATACAACATCGGATAAAAAAGAAAAACAACTAGCCCCGACTTTCCCAAATCAACACTGGCCCACGAAAACGAACCGAAAAATTCCACAATCTTGAGGGTGATTTTTAATATCAGCCAAACCGGCCAGAGAAAAATCTGCGAGAGATAACCCGACCAGAAAATCGCGGCAAATCCCAAACCCAAAAACATAATCGGGTTAAGCATCGGCACCACAAAAATATTGGCGAGAGGGCTAATCACGGCCAGCGATCCAAAATTGTAAAGCATCAACGGCCAAGTGGTGGTTTGCGCGGCCAGGGAAAGCACTATAAGCTCTCTAATTGGTTTTACGCGCAGCCATCTAAAAATTCTCTCCCAAAAATTTTTAAAATACATAATACCTATCACCGCCAAAAAAGAAAGCTGGAACCCCACATCAAAAACCAAAAGCTTGGGGTTTAACGCCACCATAAAAAACGCGGCCAGCACTATCGGCCGCCAGGCCTCAACCAATCGCCCTTTGTTCTGCGCCCATAACAGCAAAATACCCATGATACCCGCCCGCACCGCCGAAGCCGGCGAACCTACCAAAAGCACAAAGGCCACCACTCCCGCCACCGCAAACCAAAAAGCTTGGCGCCGCCACAAACCCAAGGTGATACCGAGGGTCATTAACATCAAAGCCACAATGGATATATTCATGCCGGAAATAGCCATAACGTGCCGGGTGCCGGTGCGGTTAAAATCGGTTTTGATTTGAGGCGAAACATCTTTTTCGTAACCTAAAACCATGGCGTTAAAAAGAGCACCTTCGTTCTGGGGCAAAATTGATTTAACGCGGTCAACCAAAAATGCACGCGAGGCGTTCCAAAATGTTTTTTCGCCTGTTGAAAAATCTTGATGATAAGTGCCGGCCCTAATCAATCCCAAACAAAGAGCAACCAAAAAGAAGAAAATAAAAAGACCCTGGCGGGAGCCAGCCCTAAGATCAACCATGCCCGCCGCTAGAGCAATAAGAATCAAAACTAGCGCCAGCCACCACGAAAAACCAACAATTGATTGCAATAATACTCCAATTAAAAATCCTAAAGCGAGAGTAACTAAAACCCTTGAAGATTTCATCACTTTTTATTATAATCCCAATCTACCAATATTATCCTAATGCCCCTAATAAATTTATTTGTATCATTGGCTCGCCTCGTTGCCAGCCTCGCCGAGTCTAGGCGGGAAGCTTGGGCGAAGCGGGGATAAATTAGAGGATATTGGGATTATATTTTCATGCTCTCAATGAACGATCTAAAACCCGGCGTGCTAATAGAATTGGACGGCGAACCGTACCAGATCTTGGAATCCAATTTTAACAAAGTCGCCCAGCGGCGACCGGTGATGCAAACTAAAATCCGCCATGTGGTTTCGGGCAAAGTCCGCGCGGAAACTTTTCAGCAATCCGATAGCATCCGCGAAGCCGACATTGAACGGCTAAAAGCCAAATTTATTTATCGCACTAAAAATGAATTCTTTTTTCAAACCGAAGACGGCCAAAAGATGGGCTTTGACGAAGACGCCTTAGAAGAAAAAATCGGCTATCTTAAAAAAGATATGCCAGTGGAGATTTTCACTTTCAAAGCCAAACCCATCTCGGTGGAACTGCCCATAAAGGTTGTACTTGAGGTAAAAGACGCGCCGCCGGCCACTCGCGGCGACACGGTCCAGGGCGCGCTCAAAAACGTCGTTTTGGAAACTGGCGCCGAAATAAAAGTCCCCCTGTTTATTGAAGCCGGCCAGAAAATAGAAGTGGACACCCGTAGCGGAACTTACGTCCGCCGGGCCCAGTAATTCATCTTGACAAATGTTTTGCCTCTCAAAACATTAAATTCGCTGAAAGCGGCCAAGATGAATTAGACTGGGCCGGGCCAGCGAGGAATAGTTAACCGCTGTTAGCGGCAATAACTAAAGCAATAACTCCTGCGAGTATAAAACCGACTATAAAACCGATTATTAGACCGAAAACCATGCCAGTTTTATCTATAAGTGAAACGAATAGTTATAAAAGTGAGCACCCCGCCCTTTAAGCTACATTCTAATTTAATATTCATTATCGTAATTGCTCTATATTTGATTTTACCATTTGTACAACTTTTTATACAAAGGGCGGGGTAAGGTTCGGCCACCAAGAAACGTTCACTTCGTTCCGTTTCTTGGGTCAAGCCCAGTAACTCAACTAGTTTGAGTTTACTGGGCCAAGCCCTTAGTATTCTACACCTTTTCGCGCACCTACTCCCTTACTAAATGGATGCTTTATTTCTTTAACTTCGGAAACTAAATCGGCAAGTTCTATAAGTTTATTGTGAGCATCCCGCCCTGTTGCCATAATATTAACAACTCCACGATATTTTTTCAAAAAGGAAAAAACTGGGCTTATTTTTAATAAGCCTAATTTTATAGCCACGTTTATTTCGTCCAAAACTACTAGCTGATACTTTTTAGACTCAATCGCCTTTTTGGCGTTGGACCAAGTTTCTTCCGCGGCTTTTATATGAACACTCTTAGGATACGGATCACCTAAAATCCCAACAAAACCCTTGCCACCTTTGACAATATCAAAATCATAAAAATTCTCCAGACCTTCAAAAAGTTTTTTGTCTTTTATTTTTGATTTTTGAGATTTGATTTTTGAGATTAAAATATCCTCGCCTGATTTCCACGGCCCTTTTATGAATTGGTACATCACGGCCCGGCCGCCCTCGCCCACCACACGCAAAGCTTGTCCGAGAGCACTGGTAGTCTTTCCTTTGCCATTGCCTGTTGCTATCATCAGCATTCTATTTTTGATTTTTGAGATTTGATTTTTGATTTTTCTACTGGCAGCCCCCATTCGCCTCGCCGCATTGGCGACAGGTCAAACAGGTGCCGGTGCGGATCATCATGCCGCCGCAGAGTCTGCACACCGTACCGGCATAAATCACGCTGGCTGATTTTTGAGCCGCAGTTTCACCGCCGACTTTCGCTTGTACCGCCACCGGCTCTTGACTAGCCAGACTTTCCATTATCAAATTACCACCTTCGGCCGCCGTGGGCAATTTGGGCAAATGGCTTTCAATTCTATTGGCGGAATCTAAACCAAACTCCACTAAATCCGCGGCCGGCAAAAACCGCAAAGCCAAATATTTAAAAATGTAATCAGTAATGGAACTGGCTACCGGGATATTTTGGTTTTCGGTAAAACCCATGGGCTCGTAGCGGCCATGGATAAATTGGCGACATAATTTTTTAAGCGGCACGCCGTGCTGCAAGGCCATAGAAACCGAAATGGCAAATGTATCTAGCAAACCCGCCAAAGTGGAACCCTGTTTGGCGATACGAATAAATATTTCGGCCAGAGTCCCATCATCATAAATACTGTAAGTGAGAAATCCTTGGTGTCCGGCAATAGTAAACTTGTGTGTTTCGGAACTGCGAATCGCCGGCAGTTTGCGCTGTTGTGGACCGATGTTTAACGTCAATTGGGCCTTGACCTCCTCCTTTTTAGCTTTCTTGGTGGACAAAGGCTGCGCCGCTTTGCAACCATCGCGGTAAACTGCAAAAGCTTTTAAGCCCAACTTCCAACCCATCATGTAGGCATCCTGGATTTCCTCTACTGTAACTTCTTCCGGCATATTAAACGTTTTGGAGATGGCGCCCGAAATAAAAGGCTGAACCGCGGCCACCATTTTAACGTGGCCCTGCCAATGGATCGCCCGCGTACCAGCCGCCGGCTTAACCGCGCAATCAAAAATCGGCAGATGTTCTTCTTTTAATGCCGGCGCGCCTTCCACCACACCTTTGTCTTCTATATATTTCATTATTTCTTTTGTTTGATTTGAAGAATAGCCCAACTTGTGCAAGGCCAAAGGAATCGTGTCGGCCACAAATTTCATATAGCCGCCGCCGACTAACTGTTTGTAAATAAACGGCGCAAACAAAGGTTCAATGCCGGTACAAGCGCAATCCATCATTAAAGCAATAGTGCCCGTAGGCGCAATAACCGTTACTTGAGAATTTCTAACGCCATGTTTTTTGGCCAAATTAAAGGCTTCGTTCCAAGAATCAGCCGCAGCCGTATAAAGTTTTTTATCGTCCAAAACTTTGGCATTTATATCTTTAACTCTGTCGCGATGCAGGCCAATAACTTTTAACTGCGGTTCTTTATTTATCGCGTAGCCGGTATAAGCGCCCATTTTTGAAGCGACCACGGCCGACAACCTGTAAGCTTCACCGGACATGAGCGCGGTGATGGCTCCCGCCCAAGCCCGGGCTGGTTCGGAATCGTAAGCCAAAGCTTTAGACATCAACAAACCGCCTAAGTTGGTAAAACCCAAACCCAACTCTCTAAAAGCGTGAGCCGTTTCTTCTATTTTAGGCGTGGGGTAAGAAGAATGCCCCACAATAATTTCCTGCGCCAAAATCATAATGTCCACCGCTTGGATAAAATCTTTAATCTTAAACGAACCGTCCACGTTTAAAAAATGAATCAAGTTGATAGAAGCTAAATTGCAGGCTGAATTATCCAAGTGCATATATTCACTGCAGGGATTGCAGCCATTGATGGGCCCAGTGTTGGAGGCGGTATGCCACTTGTCTATAGTGGTTTTGTAATGCACGCCCGGATCGGCGCATTCCCAAGCGGCCTGGGAAATTTCACGCATAAGTTCGCGAGCTTGGTAAGTATCGGCAATTTTGCCGGTGGTAACAAATCTGGTGTGCCATTCTTTATCGTTTTCCACCGCATTTAAAAATTCGTCGGAAAGGCGCACAGAATTATTGGCATTTTGGAATTGAATAGATGTCCAAGCCGGCTCGTTAAGGTTTTGCATGTTGTAGCCGGCCGCCATAAGCGCCCGCACCTTTTTTTCTTCCTCGGCCTTGCAGCGGATAAATTCCATCACATCGGGGTGATCTATGTTTAACAAGACCATTTTGGCCGCGCGGCGCGTAGCCCCGCCCGATTTGATCATGCCAGCCACCGAATCGGCGCCGCGCATAAACGAAACCGGGCCCGAAGAATAGCCACCGTGCGACAAAGATTCTTGGGAAGACCTTAAAGCCGAAAGATTAACTCCGGCGCCCGAACCGCCCTTAAAAATTCTGGCTTCGGTGGAAATCCAGTCCATGATAGACTCCATATTATCTTCGACACTTAAGATAAAACAAGCGCTGGACTGCGGTTTTTCTTTGATGCCCACGTTAAACCAAACCGGACTGTTAAAAGCCGCTTTTTGATGGAGCAACAAGTGCGCCAGCTCGCTTTCAAAAATATTGGCTTCATTCTTGGTGTTAAAATAACCCGATTGTTCGCCCCAAGCGGCGATATTTTTGACCACGCGGCTTATCATCTGCCGCACCGAAGTTTCACGCTTCTCGCCCGAACCGCGAAAATATTTGGCGCCAGCAATGCTAGCCGCGTTATACGACCAAAATTTGGGAAACTCCAAATTCTTGGCGTCAACGAGTGTGCCTTGAGACCCCGAGATTTTTATGGTTCGTTTCTCCCATTTAACTTCGTCGAAGGGCTGCTTGCCGGTTTTGGTAAAATACCTCCGCACCAAAGAGATATTCCCTCCCCCCGATTTTTGGGATTTGATTTTTGGGATTTGATTTTTTATGACGACGACCTTCTTTTTAGCCACAGCAGACCTTCTCATTGTTTTTTAATGAGATTCGACCATTCTGTAATCAGTCACCTTTGAATTAAAAGGGCTCTAGACGACCTAAGCTCCAGAGGCCTCAAGACTCAAAGTGAAACCCCGTACCGTCCCGATTTGCCGGGACTGGTGCGCGGGCTAATTACAAAAAATCCGAACCGCATTTTTTTAGACCTTAATTATTACTCTATTTTACACCCAGAACTTTCAAAAGAGAAAAAACGCCTCTTATCCACAGCCAAGACCACAAAATACCCAAATCAAAACCCGCCCGGGAAAATCCGAAACCCCGTATAAAGCTTGGCTCTTGCACGGGGCACGGCGGGTGTTTTATTACAAATATACCGAGAGCGCGATCGCGCTCCCGGTATATTCGGGACATATTATGCCGTTATTTCCAATCACTTCACCCACGTACTAGAAAGACAAAGTAAAAAACATTATAACCTTTCAGCACGGGGTTCCGTTCGCTCCGAAACGGAGCTCACTTCATCTTTCGTCTGATAAACGCTGGGACTTCAAATTCGTCATCGGTTTCTTCTTCGTTAAGCGAAGAGACCTGGGTTTCAAAAGCTTTGCTGGGGGACTTGGCGGTTTTGAAAAAGACTGACTCGGCTTCTTCATCTTTTTTAGCCAAAGAAGCCTCTTTAGTTTTTAAAAACGAACCGGCGTCCTGCAGTAAAGACTTGCCCGCCACAACTTCGGGGTTAAATCCGGTAGCCACCACCGTAACTTTAATTTCGCCTTTTTTAAGCTTGTCATCCAGCACCGCGCCAAAAATAACTTTAGCGTCGCGGTCGATGGATTCGGTAATAATCTGGGCGGCTTCATTAACCTCGCTCATGCTCAAATCCGATCCGCCGGAGATATTAAACAAAACGCCTTTAGCGCCGTTAATGGAAACTTCCAGCAACGGAGAATTGATGGCGGCGCGGGCCGCTTCCTGGGCTCTATCCTCGCCGGTGGCCCGGCCAATACCCATCAAAGCCGAACCGGCATCTTTCATAATGGCTTTAACGTCGGCAAAGTCCACGTTCACAATACCGGGCATGGTGATTAAATCAGAAATGCCCTGCACGGCTTGGCGCAAAACATCGTCCACAATTTCAAAAGAATTTATTAAAGAAGTCTTGCGGTCAATTATGGTGAGCAAACGATCATTAGGAATGGTGATCATGGTATCCACCCGTTCCTTAAGTTCTTCTATGCCAGCTTCGGCGATGCGGCTCCTTTGCAAACCTTCAAAAGAAAAAGGTCGGGTGATAACCGCCACGGTCAAAGCACCCGATTCTTTAGCCGCTTCGGCCACAATCGGTGCCGCGCCGGTGCCAGTGCCGCCGCCCATGCCGCAGGTTATAAATACCATATCGGAACCGCGCAAAGCTTCCTCTATTTCTTCACGGCTCTCCTCGGCCGCTTGCCGGCCAATATCGGGATTCATGCCCGCGCCTAAACCGCGGGTGGTGTTTTTACCCACATGAATTTTGCGGGGCGCCTGGCAATGATGCAAAGCTTGAGCGTCGGTGTTAACCGCCACAAAATCCACACCTTGAATACGGGAAGTCATCATGCGGTGAATAGCCGAACCGCCCGAACCGCCCACGCCCACCACCTTGATGCGGGCAAAAGTTTCTACATCTGGCTTTATTTGAGGCATATTTTGTCTATGAGTGAAACGAATAGGTACAAAATATTGCCCTGCTAGTTAACTTCCGACCTTTTCTTTATTTGACTTTTCTTTAGAAAAGTCTTTCGGAAGTTATACTACGGGGCATATTGTGATCAAGGTGATTATAGCGCCCTTTTAAAAATGCGCAAGCCCAGTAGTTAATTTTAGTTTTGGATTTAATTTACAATTTTTTTGAAAAAATTGACTAAAATTATGCTACTGGGGCAATAGCAAAATAAAAAAAAGGGCCACCATTGGCAACCCTCGGATTCTTTTCACGAAGCCGGACATTGTGAATGCTTGATAGAGTCTTGCCTAGTGTATAACATTACCCGGACAACGAAAGCTACAATCAGAAAAATTCCACAACCGGCCTCGATGATAGACTACCTCGCATCAAATAACGAAAACATCCAACCCAAGCTTATAAAACTAATTCCAAAGGAGAGGTTACAAAGTGGTGTACTGTTAATTACACCATCGCTAACAAGCCACCACAGAAATTTCTTCATGACACACCTTCCTTCCTCTTTTAAAAGTTAAAGAACTGAAACTTTTTCTTTCAATTCATGACGGATTAGTCTTAATTCTCCTTTAGCTTCTTCCATGTCCTCTTTTAATTTCCCTACTTCTTTAAAAGTAGCCTTTCCTTTATCTTTGACAGCACTCAAAACTTCGCCGAATAACTGAAAATCTGACTTGAGCCCCTCAAGCAATACCGTTTGATAATCTTTGGGCTTTCGATTCTCGGTCACCTTAGTCATATTATAAAAATAATACAACGCACACTGATAAAATACAATTAAGGAATTAATTCCGAAAACCAATCTTTGATTTTTTGCCACAAACCCTCGCCCGGCAAAGTTTCCAAGTTGCCGGCTCGTTCCTTTTTACGCTCCTCGTTGTCGTATTCATAGAGCAAAACACCGGCCAAAGTGGCTGACTCCGGGCTAAAAATTTCGTTAAAATCGCTTTTTATCTCCCGCACCCGCCCCAGTTCCACCGGCAATTTTAATTTTTTCTTGGCCAGTTCCTGAACTCCCTCCATTTTTACGCCGCCGCCCGTCAATACTACGCCGGCCGGTAATAAGCTGGCCTTACCTGATTTTTTAAGTTCGTCCGCCACCATTTCAAAAATCTCGCTGACCCTAGCTTCTATTATCCGGGTGAGCTCCCATTTGGGCACCACGGCATCGTCGCCCGTCCAATCCGCGAGCACAATCTGTTCTCTTCGAGAAACACTGCCCGTTAAACAAGAGCCGTGTTCAGTTTTAATTTTTTCCGAAATCTCCGGCGCTACCTTAAGACCAATAGCCACATCGTTGGTGATGCTGTTAGAACCCATCGGCACCACCCCGGCGTATTTCAGTTCCGACTCCTCCCAAATAGCCAGCTCCGTGGTACCCGCGCCCACAGCCACCACCGCCACGCCCAGCTCGCGCTGTTTTTTGGTAAGCACCGCCCGGCTGGAAGCCAAAGGCGAATAAATTACGCTCTCCAGTTCCAAGCCAGCGTCTTGAATGGCTTTCCTCACGGCTTTTATAACCGGGCTCGCGCCTAAAACCAAAATTGTATCGGCCTCCAGTCTCACCCCTTTCATGCCGACGGGATCTTTAACTCTATCCAGACCGTCAATGGTGTAAGCGACGGGTATGGTGTGAACAATATCTCTGTTAGATGGCAGAGAAATCGCCCGAGCCGAATCCAATACTCGGTTGACGTCGTCGGGAGAAATTTCGCCGTCGGCTCGCGAAACAGCAATAGAGCCGCGGGAGTTTATCAATTTAAAATGAGGTCCGCCCAGTCCCACTGTCAAGCGCGAAAGCTTCACATTACCGCTTTTGGAAGCGGCGTTAATAGCTTCTTTTATTGATGCCACCGCTTCTTTATGGTCTATCACCTGACCGCGTCTGATGCCCCGGGCCGCGCTTACCCCAAAGCCTATCACTTTAAGGTCGCTCTCTGGAGAAATTAAAAGCGTGGCCACTCTAATTTTGTGGGAACCCAAGTCTAAAGCGGTGATGATGCGTTCGCGAGCCACTAAAACAAAAACGAAATTCGAATATCGAAATTCGAAACAATATCTAAATCACAAATTCTAATTTGGGAAATTGGGATTTATAATTTGTTTGGGATTTCGGATTTCGTGCTTCGGGTTTAACTGATTAAAAAACAAGGTCTAATTTACCTAAAACGATCTTTTCTAACCGTTCCATATCCAGCTTGTCCTGACGAACTTTATGATCGTACCCGGCTAAGTGCAATATACCATGAACAATTAAGCGAGTCATCCATTTTTTTTGTGTAAAACCATACTTTTTTGCTTCCTCGCCGACCACTTCAGCACAGAGCACCACCTCCCCCGTTTCAAAACTCAAAACATTGGTCGCGCCCACACGGCCGCGATACTTTTTATTAAGCTCCGCCATTTTCTTTTTGGAAACAAAAATAAGGCCGAACTCGCGAACCGCCTTACCCTTTGGCAACACAGAGTTTGCCGCTCTTAATATCTTGTTCTTACTTATTCTGTGAAAAGTCATTTTTCAGAAAGGCTCGGAAAACCTAGCCGGTCGGCGCTTCAGAATTTCTGGTAACCAGATTATCTGACACTCCGGGTACTTCCGAGTTTTCTGAATCATTCTAACATAGGTTCTAGAATTTGTTTGATGCGATAGCCATCGGCCCGGCCAGCCAGTTCTTTAACGGCCAGGCCCATGATCTTCCCAAAATCTTTTTTAGATTTTGAGCCGGCTTCCGCCATGGCTTTTTCTACGGCCATTTTAACATCGGCATCACTCGCTTGGGGGGGCAGATATATTTTTAAAATTTCGGTTTCAGCCTCTTCGCTTTTGGCCCTGGCTTCTTCGCCGGCCGATTTAAAAGTATTGACCGCGTCCAGCCTTTTCCTAACTTCTGATCTGATAACTTCTTGGGTCTCGGTTTCGTCCAAACCTTCCTCCTTTTTTCTTTTTTCTATTTCCTTATTTTGAATGGCCGCCTTCAGCATGCCCAAAACCGTCCGCTTAAAACCATCACCGGCTTTCAAAGCATCCCTAAGATCAGAATTGATTTGTTCTTTTAAATTCATTGATAAATGTCGTGCGTGCCTATTTCTAAAAACAAAACACGATTTTCGCTAATAAATATAAATTTAATTCTGTATTTATGCGTGATGGAAAAAGACCAACTGTCCTTGTCCTTGCCGTGAAGTTTGTGAGTATCTAATCTTGAATCAAAAGGATTTTTCTTGAAAACTATCTCCTTCTCTTGGGCTTGATCAACCAAACGCTTGGGCAAGCGAGATAATTGTTTCAAAAATCGCTCGGAATAATCAACGTTTATTTCTCTTCCGAGCATAAATTTTAAGAGCATCTTTCAATGAAGGAGCTGATATTGTTTTGCCTTCACGATGCTCTTTTAATCCTTCATCTACCAATTTGTCCAGCCGCTCCGCCGCTTGGCCGGTTAAATAAAAAGTCGGGACCGACTTTTCCAAAAGCCGATGATACTCTTTGAGCGGCAAAATTACCACTCCGCCCTCTTCCTTCACTTTATTTCTGTTTATAGTAACGCTAGACATATTAGATGTCTGGGGGATTGTTTAACGGAATTTATTTGTTCTTTTATAGATTTCATATAAATAACC
>CAYJTN010000001.1:0-11647 GCA_964373235.1 uncultured Candidatus Saccharibacteria bacterium | reverse complement strand
TTTTTTGTATATCTTATCGTGGTGATCAAAATCCAATAATCTGATTTCGTTATCCTTAATCTCATAAATCAAAACTATTATTTTTAAGTTTCTTTAATGTTTCCCCGAAACGCGGTGACAGAACAATCACATAAGACATCAAAGATTTTTTAGATAGAGCTTTAACCCTTTTAGATTAGAAAACCGTCTGCCTCCGCCTTTATCCAAGACATGGGATTGTCTTTCTAATCTTTTAGCAACAACCGGTGTAATTTCATTTTTTGATAACTCCAAAACTACCGCTTTCAGAGTAGAAACTTCGGCTGCTATGCCAATCTGTTTTTTAAGCAATTCTTGGTAAGTTTTTCTATCAATGGTCACTGTGTTAGACATATTCAGTTACTTATCTCTTCCGCTTTATTTTTGATAAATCTATTTTTTCGCCGGGTTCAATCTCGCCCAATTTGGCCAGTTCGGCCCGAAGAGCGCGCAAGCTGTTGCGTCTCAAAGCGCTCTCCTTTATTTTGCGTTTATTTTTAGGGCGCGCGCGAAACATGTTGCGCCGCGCTTCCAGCAAAACCCGGCTTTGCCTCACTCTTTTAGTGAAGCGCCGCAATAAGTTAAGACTGGATTCTTTTTCTTTTTTCCTTAGTTCTATCATATAGGTCTGGCCCATAGGACCTATGGTAATCTAATTTCTTTCCCCGCCAATAAATGCAAATGGAGATGATCTACGACCTGCCCGCCCGCGCGACCCACGTTAAAAACCAATTTATAACCGGCCAGATCCTGCTCGCGAGCCACCTCGGCCGCTTTTTTAACCAAATTCATCACCACCAGCCACTCTTCTGGACCGACAGCTGACACCGAATGAATATGCTTTTTAGGCACTATTAAAAAATGCGTCTCGGCCTTGGGGTGAATATCCTTAAAAACTATAACCTCGGCGTCTTCAGCCACGATGTCCGATGATACCTCATGCTGCGCGATTTTGCAAAAGATACAGTTTTCCATAAATTGGTCCTATCGGTCCCATCCGACCTATTTAACTCCTCAACCTTCTCTTAATTTCCGTCATCAATTTAGCCAAGGGTGTGGTTTCCTGCACACCCGAAGTCATATCGCGGATAATAATTTCATTGTCCAAAGCTTCTTTCTGACCCAAAATCAAAGTCAGCTTAACGCTCAATTTATCGGCAATTTTCATCTGCGATTTTATGGAATGCTTGCCCAAGGATTCGGCGAGCAGCATATTGTTTTTTCTAAACTCTTCTAAAATTATCAAACTCTTCTTTTTAGCCAGATCGCCCAATTGCACCAAAAAAAGTTTGGGCTGGGGACGCGCTGAAATCTTAGCTTTAACTTCTTTCATTTCGGCCATTATCCGTTCTATCCCCGCCGCGAAACCTACCGCGGGCACGTTTTTGCCGCCCAGCATCTCGGCCAGGCCGTCGTACCGCCCGCCCGAGGCTAAAGCCGATTGCGCCTGGCGTTTTTCCTCTGCTTCCGACTCGCCACCCACCTCGCTCCTCACCGGATAAATTTCAAAAACAGTTTTGGCATAATAATCCAGGCCTCTGACCAAATAAGGATTGAGCAGGTACGGCACATTGATTTCATCCAAAAATTCCAATAATTTTTTAAAGTGGCCGCGGCAATCATCGCAAATAAAATCCAGAATCTGCGGCGCTTTAACAATTATTTCACGGCAGGTTTCTTCTTTGCAATCCAGAACCCTCAAGGGATTGTTCTTAAACCGCCGCTGGCAATCGCCGCACATCTTCTTAATATTGCTTCTTAAATAATCCTTCAAAGCCTGGCGATATTTAACCCGACAGGCTTTGTCGCCCAAGCTATTCACCTCGCAGACCAAATTTTTGAGCCCCACTTCGTTTAACAAACTTAAAGCGATCTGGATCAGCTGGGCGTCTATCACCGGATCCTCGGAGCCCAAAACCTCAAAACCAAACTGATGAAACTGGCGGAAGCGGCCGGCCTGCGGGCTTTCGTAGCGAAACATTGGCCCCCAGTAAAAAACCTTCGTCGGCTGGGGCAAAGACTCCCAGCCATGCTGCAAATAGGCCCGCATAATGGGCGCTGTACCTTCGGGCCGCAGAGCTAAATCGTCGCCGCCTTTGGTTTTTAAGCTGAACATTTCCTTCTCCACCATGTCACTGGTCATACCTAAACTTTTTTCAAAAACCCCCTGCTGTTCCAAGAGGGGCGTGGCCACATAGCCAAAATCGTAAAATTCGGCCAGATCAAAAACTTCCCGCCTTATTTTTTCCCAATAAGGCAGGTCCTCGGGCATAATATCGTGCATGCCCGTGGGGGTGGAAAATAGTTGACGTGCCATATGAATAAAATTCTAAATCCTAATATCTAAATTCTAAATCCCGATTATATCGAGGATCCTCGACAGAGTCGGGACAATTTCTAAATCACAAATTCCAAATTGTTTGAGAAATTGTAATTTATGATTTGTTTAGGATTTAGGATTTCGTGCTTTATGCTTCTTAATATATCGGACTCTCTATTGTTCCTGCATTGCTCACTGGCCACGCCCTAAACCAAGCCCGGCCAATAATCAAATGTTGCCCTAGCGGCCCCCAGCGGCGCGAATCCGAAGAGGCGCCGCGGTTATCGCCCAAAACAAAATATTCGTTGTCATCCAACCTTATCTTAACCTCGCCCGACGTGTTCTCGCTTAGATATCTTTCCTTAAGCTGAAAACCCAGCGGCCGCTCGCGGTTGTAAATGATCACGTTACCAGCCTTGATCTCCACCGTTTCTTCGGGCAAACCAACTATTCTTTTGATGTAATACTGGCTGGGCTCCTGCGGAAATCTGAACACAACCACTTCGCCCCGCTGGGGCTTATTAAAACGATAAGAAATTTCATCTATAATCAAATAATCTTTATCGTTAAACGAAGGCGCCATAGATTCGCCCCGCACAAAAAAAGGCTGGATTATGAAAAAGCGGATGGGCAGAATAATAAGCAAAGAAACAACCACAATCTTGATTGTTTCCCAGATAAAATCCCTTGTTTCCCGCAAAAAATTAGACATTTTATTTTGAAATAATAACATTTTCCATCCAGTTAAGCAAAAGTTACCCCTTTTCTTCCCTTTATACCCATTTATCCCATTATATAAGTCCGCGCGGGGTGATGTTTTGACGTCTTAAACCAACAATATCTATGTTAAAATCTGACCATGGAAGCCAAAAAGAAAAACATGGGGTTGATAGCCGTAGTAGGACTTCTTCTTTTGGCCAATGTCTGGGCTTTTGGCCAAGTCTTTTTATGGACTGAAGCCCAAGACAATCTGCCCCGGTTAAAAACAAATTTTCTGTCAGCGAGCTCGTTCGTGGTTAAAAACAAAATCTACGAGCCGGAATTCTTCAACGAGATTAAAAATATCCTGGCGCTGGGCCAATCGGGCGGCAACCATATCGCGCCCGATTTAACCGATACCATATTGGTAATTCACTTAAACGGCCCCTTAAAAAAAATCAAAATAATTTCCATACCGCGTGATCTGGCCGTAAAAACAGACTATGGCATAACAAAAATAAACGGTTTATATAAGCTCGGCGGAGAAAAATCCAAAAGCTATGGACTGAAGCTGATTAAAAATAAAGTTGAAGAAGTTACTGGTTTAAAAACAGACTCCTTCGTGTTATTTGATCTAAGCACGGTAGCCAAAATAATTGATGATGTGGGCGGCCTAAATGTTTACGTGAAAAACAGCATCCACGACACCCGCTTTCCCACCGACAGCGGCGGTTACGAAACTTTTAAACTGGAAAAAGGGCTAAGATATTTGGATGGCCCAACCACTCTAAAATTCGTGCGCACCCGTAACAGCGCCCGCGGCGACTTTGACCGCATAGAACATCAGCAGGAAGTGCTAAAAGCCCTAAAAGGCAAAATACTTTCTCTAAATCCTCTCTGGGATTTTCCTAAACTCTGGGGCATATTCAAAACGGTGCAAAAAAATTTAAGAACCGACCTGGCTTTGAGCGATTTTAGAGACCTGTGGGGTTTTGCCAAAAACTTGGATCTAGATAAGGTAGAAACTTTTAGCCTAAACCCGGAAACCGGCTTGGTAGCGCCCGAGAAAATGAAATTCGGCCGCCAAACGGCCTATGTACTAGTAGCCAAACCCAAAGCCTTTGAGTATACTACAATAAAATCGGCCATAGATAATTTCATAAATGACAAATAAATTCCCAAGCCCCAATACCAAATGTCAAACAAGATTCTTTTTGTTATTTAATAATTAGATATTGATTTAGACATTTGTGCTTTGACATTAGGCATTTTTATGAAAATCATAGTTGGTCTGGGCAATCCCGGCGACAAGTACACCAAGACCCGCCACAACGCGGGCGAGTTTTACTTATCCAAACTGCGCGATGCCTGGAGCGAAAAAGATTCTAGCGAGGGCAAAAGTGCCTTGTGGCTGGAGACAAAAATATCGGGTGAGAAAGTCTATTTGATATTTCCAAACGAGATGATGAACAACTCCGGCCCTAGCCTAAAAAAAGCGTTGACCCAACTAAAACTAAAACCCAAGCCCGCCGATATTTTGGTAATGCACGATGATTTGGATATAGAACTAGGTAGAATAAAAATGAGCTTCGCCCGTTCCAGCGCTGGGCATAAGGGCGTGGGGTCGGTTATAAAAAACCTAAAGACCGGTAAATTCTGGCGCTTGCGCATCGGCATTGGTTTAAAAAAGAAACCCGATGGGAAAAAGTTAATAGATTTTATTCTAAAAAGATTTTCTCCAAATGAAGAGAGAATACTAAATAAAAATTTCAAAAAGGTTTCACAAGGCCTAGAAACCTGGCTCACCAATCCCGCGCGAGCCATGAGCGAGATCAATGCAAAATAAAAAACTCGCCACGTTGTTTGTGGCGAGTGGTAATGTAGGACCGGCAGTGTCCGGACAGGGGTTACCTGACGGGAACATGAAGAAATTCCCACATCTCCTATGTAAAGGGATGTATGGGGTATGAAAAACTTCGTCTGCGAGCCCTACAAAATTATTTTCGGGGTAGAGAGACGTGATTCTCTCTCTACCCTTTTCTCTTTAAAGAACATGTCAAGTTGCCGGGATCTTTTATCACCTAGGATTAGAATCCGTTGGATCCGATCCCCCGACAGAGCTTTATACTGCCAGTATAGCATACCCACAAATCTTGCCAAGTACTTTATAACCAAACCGCCAAAAACCCACTACACTAATAGAGCCATTTAATGCATAATAATCAGGAAATAAAATATGTTAACCTAACAAACGATCGTTTTTTACGTTAACATAACCGGGCAGGAGTAATGCGGCTTGATTTTTGACTTGTTTCCTGAATAAATTCTACAATAACCCTAGGCGATGTCAAAAACAGCCTTAAATTCAATTATTATCGCCGCCAACATCCCTGAATTTAGAAATCAGGGTGTTTTGTGGTTTACGGAAAATGAAAGCAAAATTAAAGTTTTAAGCCAAAAAAATATTTGGTGGCGCAATCACGTTCGTCTATTAGAAAAAGACTTAAAAATTAATCCTCTGGCTTTAATTAGAGAGCTCTACGATTTTGGTTATATCAAAACGAATCCAATTTTAAATCCGGGCGAAGTTTCTTTTTTAGGATCGGTTTTAACCATTTGGCCCATAAATTTTGACGCACCGATAGCAATGGATTTTAATGGCAACCTGATTGAATCCATCACCCCCCTTGTTAAACCTCCGACGTTTAACATAAAGGTAGAGTCGGACTTTGAAGAAAAAATTTACACTCGCTTCAAACCCGGCGATTATGTGGTGCACGTTGACCATGGCATCGGCAAACTAAAGGGCACCACGGCCGATCTTGAAAATTATTTTGAAATAGAATACGCCGGTGGCGACAAACTTTTTCTGCCTTTTGAACAAACTAAAAAAATTTCTCTTTACGTGGGCTTTACCCGACCCAAGGTGCACCGCTTGGGCGGCAGTTTGTGGCACAAGGTCAAAACCAAAGCCAAAGAAGATGTGGTTAAGCTGGCTAAAGACCTGTTGCAACTCTACGCCCACCGCGAAACCACCCTCGGCTTTCCCTTTAACCGGCCAACTGATGAACTGAAAAACTTAATAACTGACTTTGAGTATCCCGAAACCCCCGATCAAACCCGAAGCTGGCAGGAAATAGCCGCCGATATGGAATCGACCAAACCCATGGATCGCGTTTTAGTGGGCGACGTCGGCTTTGGCAAAACGGAACTGGCCCTGCGCGCCGCTTTCAAGGCGGCACTCTCGGGCAAGCAAGTGGCTTTGATAGCCCCGACGACTATACTCGCCCGACAACATTATGATGTTTTTAGTGATCGTTTAGAAAAGTACGGCGTTAACATAGCCATGCTTAGCCGCTTGAATCCGGCAGAAAAAAACAAAAAACTGGCGGGACAAATAAAATCCGGCCTCGTGGATATAACCATAGGCACGCATCGCCTGCTTTCTCGCGACATAGAATTTAAAGATTTAGGACTTTTAATAATAGACGAAGAACAGCGCTTTGGTGTTTTGCAAAAAGAGAAGATAAAAAAGTTAAGAACAAACATAGATGTTCTAATGCTTTCGGCCACGCCCATTCCCCGCACGCTTTATTTAGCTCTGTCTAATTTAAAACCAATTTCTAAAATACAAACCCCGCCCTTAGGCCGCGAAGCCATAGCCACCCAAGTGGAAAAATTCTCTTGGGATTTAATTAAACAAGCTATTGAACATGAACTGGCGCGAGATGGGCAAGTTTTCTTTCTGGAAAATAGAATCCATAAAATAAATTTCGTTATGGATCAGCTTAAAAAACTTGTGCCCGCGGCTCGTTTGATGGCCTTGCACGGCCGTCTGGGCGAAAAACAAATAATAGATGCGGTGGAAAGCTTCAAAAGCGGCGTCAGCAATGTTTTGGTTTCTACCACCATAATTGAAAACGGCATTGATTTACCTAATGCCAATACACTAATAGTTTCCGACGCAACCAAGCTGGGTTTATCGCAAGCCCATCAATTGCGCGGCCGGGTGGGCCGGCGCGATATTAAAGCCGTAGTCTACTTCCTGTTTGATCCGAGAATCATTTCTCCATTGGCCGAGAGTAGATTGACAGCTTTGCAGGATTTTTCCAACTTAGGTGACGGCTTTAAAATCGCCCTGCGCGATTTGGAACTGCGCGGCGCGGGCAATATTCTCGGCCGCCACCAATCCGGCCACATCAACCAAATCGGCTTGAATTTATACTGCGAAATGCTCTCGCAGGCGGTAGAAAAATTAAAATCATAAAATATATTACTGTTAACAATCCGTGCTCGATCGGACAATGTTTGTTAACAATACAAAAACCCTAAGCCAAGAATTATTCAAGAAATTAAATCTTAACAAAACTCACGATCGTGAAATATGTTAAGCATGGGTTAGAGTTAGATTGAATGTGATATTATTTGAACTATGAGTCCGATTTATTTAAACGCCTTAAACATTGTCTACGGCTTATCACGCATAAAAAAACTGCTGGCGGTTTTTAAAACCGCCGAAAGAGCTTGGCAGGCGCCGGCGGGTAAAATTTTGCGCTTGGATTTTAACGGTGAAAGCATCAAAGAGGCTTTAAAACTTCGAGAAACTGTTGATCCAAAAAAAGAATGGGAGAGATTAGAAAAATTAAACATAAAAACAATTTCTTTCTTTGAAAAAAGTTATCCCAAACTCTTAAAAGAAATTTCTTCGCCGCCGATTCTGTTATACTTGAAGGGCAACGTTGATCTTTTAAAAGAAAAGTGCGTGGCGGTGGTGGGCACTAGAACACCTTCGGGTTATGGCCGCGCGGCCGTGGATATGCTGGTGCCGCAACTAGCCGAAGCCGGTTTAACCATCGTCAGTGGCTTGGCTCAAGGCATAGACGCTTTGACGCATCTGGCCACTTTAAAATGCGGCGGCAAGACCATTGGCGTTTTAGGTTGCGGCGTGGATCAGGTTTATCCGAAAATGAACGAACCCTTGGCGACAGAGATGCTAAAGAAAAATAATTTGATAATTTCGGAATATCCCGCCGGCACCGAGGCTTTTAGACAAAATTTTCCGGCCAGAAACCGCATTATCGCGGGCTTATCTTTGGGCACGTTGGTGATAGAATCCAAAATAGACGGCGGCGCCTTAATAACAGCCAAACAAGCCTTGGAAGCCAACCGCGAGGTCTTTGCTCTGCCCGGCCCCATTACCTACGCCACCTCGGCCGGCACCAATAAGCTCCTGCAGGAAGGCGCCAAGGTGGTGCTCTCGGCCGAAGATATTTTGCAGGAATTAAACTTAAAAAAATTAACCGCCCAAGAAAAAATAAAAACTAATCTGGATAAGTTATCGCCCGAAGAAAAAAGCATTGTCAGTTTGATTCAAGTGGAACCGGCTCACATTGACAAAATAACCCAGATAACTAAACTTAAGCCCCAGGTGGTCAGTGCCGTTTTAACCGGTTTAGAGCTTAATGGCTATATAAAAAATATGGGCGGACAGACATATACACTGGCATGACAAAACAGACATCGCTCTGAACAGCATTATGGAGAAGACTATTTTATAAATAAAGAGGCTCCATATCGTCTGTGAAGAGCGATGTCTGTTAAAATAAATAAAAATGAACTTAGTAATTGTAGAATCGCCGGCCAAAGCCCGAACCATAGAAAAATTTTTAGGGACTGACTTTAAAGTGGAGTCTTCTTTTGGCCATGTGCGCGATCTGCCTAAAAGCGATCTGGGCATAGATACCGAACACGATTTTGAGCCTAAATATATAATTCCCATCAAAGCCAAAAAGCAGGTGGCTCTTTTAAAAAAGCTAGCCGAAAAATCCGATAAAATCATCCTCGCCACCGACGAAGACCGCGAAGGCGAAGCGATTTCGTGGCACCTCGTTCAAGCCCTAGATCTTGAAACTCGCAACTTGAAACATAAAACAGGAGAAAAAAAAATCATTGAAAGGATCGTCTTCCATGAAATTACTCAAAAAGCGATTCTGGAGGCCTTAAAACATCCGCGGCAGATAGAGCAAAATTTGGTAGACGCCCAGCAGGCCCGCCGGGTCTTGGATAGATTGGTGGGCTACAAACTTTCGCCGCTGCTGTGGAAAAAAGTTTCGCGCGGGCTTTCGGCCGGCCGGGTGCAATCGGTAGCTGTGCGGTTGATAGTTGAGCGCGAGCGTGAAAGAGAGAAATTCCAGAAACAAGAATACTGGAGCATCGCGGCTAAGTTACAAGCTACAAGTTACAAGCTACAAGATGAAGGGATTTTTGAGGCCAGACTACATAAAATCGGCGATCAGGTTTTGGATAAATTCGCCGTGGCTAACGAAACTGAAGCCAAAAAAATACTGGCTCACCTCAATGGCGCCGGCTGGCAAGTGGCCGCCATAGAAAAAAAAGAAACCAAAAGAAACGCCTATCCGCCTTTTACCACCAGCACCCTCCAGCAATCGGCGGCGAGAAAACTGGGTTTCTCGGCCAAGCGCACCATGATGTTAGCCCAACAGCTTTACGAGGGCGCGGACATTGACGGCGACCGCACCGGTCTCATCACCTACATGCGCACCGACTCGCTCAATCTGTCGCAGGATTCCCTGGCCGACGCGGCCGGGTTTATAAAACAAAACTTCGGCGAAAAATATTTAGAAACCAAAACGTTTAAAACCAAAGCCAAAGGCGCCCAGGAAGCCCACGAAGCCATTCGCCCCACCGATCCCCTGCGCACACCCGAAAGCTTGGCCCCACATTTGGATCCGGCCCAGTTAAAACTTTACCGTTTAATTTGGCAGCGCTTTATGGCCACTCAAATGACCCCCGCCATTTTTGACGCCACTACAATTGATATTTCGGCTGGACCAAAACATGTTTTCAGAGCTAATGGCCTTACCAAAAAGTTTGACGGCTTTACCAAAGTTTATTCGCTCAAAACCGAAGAAACCATTTTGCCTCAACTAACGGCCAACGAACTGTTAAACTTGCTGGAATTAAGACCCGAACAGCATTTTACCGAACCGCCGGCGAGGTATTCCGAGGCCGCTTTAATAAAAGCTTTGGAACAGCACGGTATTGGCCGGCCCTCCACTTATGCCCCGACCCTTTCCACTGTTCAAGACCGAGGCTATGTGGAAAAAGACGAGCAAAAAAAACTAAAACCCACCGAAATGGGCTCCGTCGTTAACGATTTATTGGTGGAACACTTTCCCCAAATTGTGGATATAGATTTTACGGCTAAAATGGAAGAAAAGCTGGACGACATCGCCGAGGACAAAATAGAATGGGTGCCGGTCATACGTGAATTTTACGAACCCTTTGAAAAAAATTTAAAAGAAAAAATGGCAGAACTTAAAAAATCAGATTTCAAGCAAGACGAGCCCACCGACAAAATTTGCCCGGACTGCGGCAAACCCATTGTTATTAAACTGGGACGCTTTGGCAAGTTTTATGCCTGCACCGGTTTTCCCGAATGCAAACACACCGAACGTATTGTAGAAAAAATAGAAATGAAGTGCCCCAAGTGCGCCACGGGCGATGTAATAGTTAAAAGATCCAAGCGCGGCCGAACTTTCTTTGGCTGTTCCAGATACCCCGAATGTGATTTTGCCTCTTGGACCAATCCCAAACTAGAAAAACCTAGCTCTTGAGAATCTATCCTTGCCAAGATGAAGTTAGTTTTGTGGTTGAGTATTTCGATATTCGTCCATATGTTAGGATCATTACAGCCACAGAGTTGGATAATGGGTTACACCTTAGAAAGTTATTTGGTTTGTTGTGAAATTTAGCATGAGTCAGCGATCGCTGACTCATGCTATGAATGGTGCGGGTCGGGTTGGAAGATATCAATAATTTGGCTCAAACACTGGCTAAAATCTATGCATAATAAGATATGGAACATTACAAAAACTGCACTTTGACAAAGTTTTGTTATTCGCTATACCGGCACTACTGGGTGGTAATCCGGAATCTTGAACCAGTTTAAGTCCACCAGAGACCGTTCCGATCCTTATCTCCGATCCTTAATCGGAGAGGTTTTTGGTTTTTAAGGTGTGACAACAATTTCCTCGGCTGGAGGCGGAGTCACAACTTCATCCGTGGGCGGAGTTATTGTTTCCGTTGGTGTAGTCGTAGCTTCTGGTACAGGCGTAACTTCTGGTGTTGGGGTTGGCGCGGGTTCTTGTGGCACTATAGGTCCTATTGGTCCTATGGGACTTATCCGCACAGCATCCTCGCCGCCGCGCTTGCGGGCGATCACAATAAAATCAAACTTGGCGCCGACGTCGGCGGCGGTGTTGTCGCGGACCTCAAAACCATAGATAGAACGCTGTGTTACATAGATTACTCCGTTCACGTTGGAACCGGCTGGCGTAACTATAATTTTTAACGGCTCCGTCGGGCTCACCAAGGCCGAAAAACTCTCATCAAACCTGATTCTGGCTCCGACTAAGATCTGACCTCCCTCGGAGGTCAGATCTTGGAGAGTGGCGCTGCCGGAAATCTGAACCTCCTCTCTGGAAGTTTGCATGGCGTAGGTTTCGTATTCAAAATCAGTTGTGGTCTCGCCTTTTAATTTTAATTTGCTGCCTTCGGCCAGCACAGCATTCGCCCAATCGCCCATGG